>NZ_JBIUYA010000037.1:0-61332 GCF_044744285.1 Pseudomonas sp. NPDC087336
CGGAACGCTTGGTGCCGACGAACAGAATCTTGTTTTTGCCCTGGGCCAGACGCTCTACGAAAGTCAGAGCTTCGTTGAACATTGGCAGGGTTTTTTCAAGGTTGATGATGTGGATCTTGTTACGCGCGCCGAAAATGTATTTACCCATTTTCGGGTTCCAGTAACGGGTCTGGTGACCGAAGTGCACACCGGCCTTCAGCATATCGCGCATGTTGACTTGGGACATGATAGTTCCTTAATAAGTCGGGTTTGGCCTCCACGTATCCCAATGACCAACCACCAGCATTTCGCTTGCGGCACCCAGGTCATCGTGTCGACACGTGTGTGGATTTAAGCTTTTCGGGGCATCCCCGGAAAGCGGCGCATTTTATACCACAGGGCAGGAAAAAACGGAACCCGGATTCTGAAATCGAGGCAATTGCACGCCACCATCCCTTGGAATCGGCCCGGAATGCGCCATTCTATAGAGAGAAGCGATCTACGGAGCCGCGGATTTGCGTTGATCGTCTGTTAGAATCGCGTTTTTCAGGGCTGCGAAGATCGATCGCGCAACGCCCTTTTCGTCACAAAGCGCCATTGAGCGCAGAGAGAGCCTGTATGACCGTCACCCTCAAAACCCCCGAGGACATCGCAAAAATGCGCATCGCCGGCAAACTGGCCGCCGATGTGCTGGAAATGATTGCCGAATATGTCAAGCCGGGCGTCACCACCGATCAGCTGAACCAGATCTGTCACGACTATATCGTCAACGAACAGAAGGCCATCCCTGCCCCGCTGAACTACAAGGGCTATCCGAAGTCGATCTGCACCTCGATCAACCATGTGGTCTGCCACGGCATCCCGAATGACAAGCCGCTCAAGGATGGCGACACCCTGAACATCGACGTCACCGTCATCAAGGACGGCTACCACGGCGACACCAGCCGCATGTTCCACGTCGGCACCGTGCCGGTCTGGGCCGAGCGCCTGTCGCAAGTGACCCAGGAATGCATGTACAAGGCAATCGAGATCGTCAAGCCCGGCTGCCGCCTGGGCGACATCGGTGAAATCATCCAGAAGCACGCCGAGAAAAACGGCTTTTCGGTGGTTCGCGAGTTCTGCGGCCACGGCATCGGCAAGGTGTTCCATGAAGAGCCGCAGATCCTGCACTACGGCCGTGCCGGCACCGGCATGGAACTGAAGGCCGGCATGACCTTCACCATCGAGCCGATGATCAACCAGGGCCGCGCCGACACCAAGGTGCTGGGCGATGGCTGGACCGCGATCACCAAGGACCGCAAGCTGTCGGCCCAGTGGGAACACACCTTGCTGGTGACCGAAACCGGCTACGAGATCTTCACCCTGCGCAGCGATGACACCATCCCCCGCGTTTCGGCCTGATCCCGTCACCGTACCCAGCCTATAGAAAGGAAAGCAATCGATGCCGCAGGTGGATCCCGAACTCTTCGATCGTGGCCAGTTCCAGGCTGAACTGGCCCTGAAGGCCAGCCCGATCGCAGCCTTCAAGAAGGCGATCCGCCAAGCCCGCGAAGTGCTCGACGGGCGCTTTCGCAGCGGCCGGGACATTCGACGCCTGATCGAGGACCGCGCCTGGTTCGTCGATAACATCCTGCAAAAGGCCTGGGAGCAATTCAACTGGAGCGAGGACGCCGACATCGCGCTGGTCGCGGTCGGCGGCTACGGTCGTGGCGAATTGCATCCTTATTCCGATATCGACCTGCTGATCCTGCTCGACAGTGCGGACCACGAGGTTTTCCGCGACCCCATCGAGCGCTTCCTGACCCTGCTGTGGGACATCGGCCTGGAAGTCGGCCAGAGCGTTCGCTCGGTCGACGAGTGCGCCGAGGAAGCCCGCGCCGACCTGACGGTCGTGACCAACCTGATGGAAAGCCGCACCATCACCGGTCCCGAACACCTGCGCCAGCGCATGCTGGATGTCACCAGCACCGCGCACATGTGGCCGAGCAAGGACTTCTTCCTGGCCAAGCGCGCCGAGCAGAAAGCCCGGCACCACAAGTACAACGACACCGAATACAACCTGGAACCCAACGTCAAGGGCTCGCCCGGCGGACTGCGGGATATCCAGACGATCCTCTGGGTGGCCCGTCGCGAGTACGGCACCCTGAACCTGCGGGCACTGGCCGGCGAAGGTTTCCTGGTCGAAAGCGAGAACGCCCTGCTGGCCTCCTCCCAGGAGTTCTTGTGGAAGGTGCGCTACGCACTGCACATGCTCGCCGGTCGCTCCGAAGACCGCCTGCTATTCGATCACCAGCGCACCATTGCCGGGCTGCTGGGATTCCAAGGCGACGACGCCAAGCAGGCCGTCGAGAACTTCATGCAGCAGTATTTCCGCGTGGTCATGAGCATTGCCCAGCTCAGCGACCTGATCATCCAGCACTTCGAGGAAGTCATCCTCGCGCCGGAGGATGCGGCGCCGCCACAACCGGTCAACTCGCGATTCCAGCTGCACGACGGCTATATCGAGGCGCGCAACGACAATGTGTTCCGCCGTACGCCGTTCGCCATGCTCGAGATCTTCGTGCTGATGGCCCAGCAACCGGAAATCAAGGGTGTGCGCGCCGACACCATTCGTCTGCTGCGCGAGAATCGGCACCTGATCAACGACGACTTCCGCAACGACATACGCAACACCAGCCTGTTCATCGAGCTGTTCAAGTGCAAGATCGGCATCCACCGCAACCTGCGCCGGATGAACCGCTACGGCATTCTCGGGCGTTATCTGCCGGAATTCGGTTTCATCGTCGGCCAGATGCAGCACGACCTGTTCCACATCTATACGGTTGATGCTCACACCCTGAACCTGATCAAGCACCTGCGTAAGCTGCAGTACACCCAGGTCTCGGAAAAATTCCCGCTGGCCAGCAAGCTCATGGCCAAGCTGCCCAAGCCTGAACTGATCTACCTGGCCGGCCTGTACCACGACATCGGCAAGGGCCGGCATGGCGATCACTCGGATATCGGCGCGGTGGACGCCGAGGCCTTCTGCCAGCGCCATCAACTGCCGGTGTGGGACAGCCGCCTGATCGTCTGGCTGGTACAGAACCACCTGGTGATGTCGACCACGGCCCAGCGCAAGGATTTGTCCGATCCGCAGGTGATCCATGATTTCGCCCAGACCGTGGGCGATGAAACACGCCTCGACTACCTGTACGTGCTGACGGTCGCCGACATCAATGCCACCAACCCGACGCTGTGGAACTCCTGGCGGGCCAGCCTGCTGCGCCAGCTCTACACCGAAACCAAGCGCGCCCTGCGTCGCGGCCTGGAAAACCCGGTGGACCGCGAAGAGCAGATCCGCCAGACCCAGAGCGCCGCGCTGGACATCCTGGTGCGCGGCGGGACCGACCCGGACGACGTCGAGCAATTGTGGGCGCAACTGGGTGATGACTATTTCCTGCGCCACACCGCCGGCGACGTCGCCTGGCACAGCGATGCGATCCTCCAGCAGCCGGCCGACGGCGGGCCGCTGGTACTGATCAAGGAAACCACCCAACGCGAGTTCGAGGGCGGCACGCAGATCTTCATCTACGCACCGGACCAGCACGACTTCTTCGCCGTGACCGTGGCCGCGATGGACCAGCTCAACCTGAACATCCATGACGCCCGGGTCATCACCTCCAGCAGCCAGTTCACCCTCGACACCTACATCGTGCTCGACACCGACGGCGATTCGATCGGCGATAACCCGGCACGGGTCAAGCAGATCCGTGACGGCCTGACCGAAGCCCTGCGCAATCCGGACGATTACCCGACCATCATCCAGCGTCGGGTGCCGCGCCAGCTCAAGCATTTCGCCTTTGCACCACAGGTGACGATCCACAACGACGCCCAGCGTCCGGTGACCGTGCTGGAACTGACCGCTCCCGATCGCCCTGGCCTGCTGGCGCGGGTCGGTACGATCTTCCTGGAGTTCAACCTGTCGCTGCAGAACGCCAAGATCGCCACCCTCGGCGAACGCGTGGAAGACGTGTTCTTCATCACCGACGCGAACAACCAGCCGCTGTCCGACCCGTTGCTGTGCAGTCGTTTGCAGGATGCAATCGTCGAACAATTGAGCGTCAACCAGGAACCCGATATCAAACTGTCGCGCATCAGTATCTGAATCAAACAATATCCCCCTGTGGGAGCGGCTGGCTTGCTCCCACATTGATCGAGGCCTTCATGAACAACGCTCTGACCCAGCTGCAACCCTACCCGTTCGAGAAGCTGCGCGCCCTGCTCGGCAGCGTCACGCCCAACCCGGACAAGCGCCCTATCGCGCTGTCGATCGGCGAACCGAAACACCGCTCGCCAAACTTCGTCGCCGAAGCCCTGGCAAGCAACCTGGATCAGATGGCCGTGTACCCGACAACCCTCGGCATCCCGGCCCTGCGTGAAGCCATCGCCGCCTGGTGCGAGCGTCGCTTCGGCGTCCCGAGCGGCTGGATCGACCCGGCGCGCAACGTGCTGCCGGTCAACGGCACCCGTGAAGCACTGTTCGCCTTCACCCAGACCGTGGTCAACCGTGGCGACGACGCGCTGGTGGTCAGCCCGAACCCCTTCTATCAGATCTACGAAGGCGCCGCGTTCCTCGCCGGAGCCAAGCCGCACTACCTGCCATGCCTGGACGAAAACGGCTTCAATCCGGATTTCGATGCCGTTTCACCGGACATCTGGAAACGCTGCCAGATCCTGTTCCTGTGCTCGCCGGGTAACCCGACCGGCGCGCTGATCCCGGCCGAAACCCTGAAAAAACTGATCGCACTGGCAGATGAATACGACTTCGTGATCGCTGCGGACGAGTGCTACAGCGAACTGTACTTCGACGAACAAACCCCACCGCCAGGCCTGCTCAGCGCCTGCGCGGAACTGGGTCGCCAGGACTTCAAGCGCTGCGTGGTATTCCACAGCCTGTCCAAGCGCTCCAACCTGCCGGGCCTGCGTTCCGGTTTTGTTGCCGGTGACGCGGATATCCTCAAGGGCTTCCTGCTCTATCGCACCTACCACGGCTGCGCGATGCCGGTTCAGACCCAACTGGCCAGCGTTGCTGCGTGGAACGACGAAGTGCATGTACGCGCCAACCGTGCGCTGTATCGTGAGAAGTTCGACGCCGTACTGGAAATCCTCAGCCCGGTTCTGGACGTACAACGTCCCGATGGCAGTTTCTACCTGTGGCCGAATGTAGCCGGTGACGACGCCGCCTTCTGCCGCGACCTGTTCGAGCAGGAGCATGTGACCGTGGTGCCGGGCTCCTACCTGTCGCGGGATGTCGAGGGTGTCAATCCGGGCGCCGGGCGAGTGCGCATGGCGCTGGTTGCGCCGTTGGCCGAGTGCGTGGAAGCGGCCGAGCGCATTCGCGATTTCATCCAGCGTCGCGGTTAACTGCCCGTCACTTCACCTGACCGAGCTTGGCTTCACTCAAGTCAAGCTCACCCAGGACCTCGCGCAACACGTCATCGCCGATCTGGTGCTGTCGACTCAGGCTGTACAACGCCAGGCGCTGCGCCCGCAGCGCCTTCAAGCGCAAACGGCGCTCCAGCAAATCCATCTGGAACGCCAATGCCTGGGCTTCGGCCGAGTCATTGAACACCTCCAGCTGATGCCGATACTCGGACATGATTCGCGCCTTGAGTTCTACCGCCAGCGCCGCTTGAGTGGCGTCCTGTGGGTTGACCTCTTCGGTTTCAAGGGCATGAATGGCCGCTTCGGCGGTTTTGCGCCAGGCGTCTTGCACTTCATTGCGACGCTTGTCGTCCGGGCTTTTCTCTATGCCACGCAGCAGCAACGGCAAGGCCACGCACGCGGCGATCAACGACAGCAGGATCACCCCGGCAGCGATGAAGATCAGCAGGTCACGCTCGGGAAACGCGTCGGCTCCCATCAGCATCGGCACCGACATCACACCTGCCAGCGTCACCGCCCCGCGCACGCCACCAACGGTCAGCAACCAACAGGAACGCGCGCTCGGCACCCGGGTGATCTCATCCTTGCCGCGCCAGCGCCGCAACATAATGGACAGGCGCCAGATGCTCTGCACCCAGACGAACCGCAACACCAGCAGCACCAGGAAAATCGCCAGCACATCGACGCAGCGATAAAGCAACGTCGGCCACAGCGAGGCTTCATGACTGGCCACGGCCTTGATGATGTCCGGCAACTGCAAACCCAGCAGCAGAAAAATCAAGCCATTGAAGGCGAATTCGAGCAATGACCAGACGCTGCGATTGAGCAGCCGCGTATTGGTCTGGCGCGGCAGCAGATCGAGCCAGCTTTGCATCATCCCCGCCGCTACCGCCGACAGGATGCCCGACGCACCCACGCGCTCGGCGAGCACGTAGGCGGCAAACGGCAGCAACAACATGAAGACGACGTGGGTGGCCGGGTCATCCCAGCCGCGGGCAATCATCCACGAGCGCAGGCGCCCCACCAACCAGCTCAAGGCCACGCCAATCGCCAGGCCACCGACCGCCACCAACAGATTCTGTTGAAAAAGTCGGCCATGGTTTCCACGGCAGAAAAGTAAGCGCTTGAGATTGAAATCTTTACTTTGTGCAGAGGATTCCGGGCTCAGATTTCGCGTAGCTGCGCGCAAAAAAGGCATTTTGAGCAGTCAGTACGCGGGCAGTCTGGAAGTACCGACTTTTTCAACACAATCAACACAAAGGTGACACTGGCGTTGGCCAGCGAAAACACCCCGGTCACCGCCGCCACCAGGGCGAACTTGAACGTCACCAGACCCGAGGCATCGTTCATCAAGGCCTCGCCCTGCAGGATGTGCATCAAGGGCGTCGGCAAGCGATTCTGGGAGATCGCCGACACCGCCACGGCGTCCGTGGGCGACAGCACCGCAGCCAGCGCAAACGCCACCGGCAGCGGGATACTCGGCAGCAACCAGTGAATGAAGTACCCGGCACCGACCACGGTAAACAGCACCAGACCCACGGCCAGGGTCAGGATCGGTCCACGCAGGCGCCAGAACTCTCGCTTGGGCATGCGCCAACCGTCGGAAAACAACAGTGGCGGCAGGAACAGAAACAGAAACAATTCAGGGTCCAGCGCCACATGCAAGCCCAGGGTCGGCCAAGCCAGCAAGGCGCCTGCGGCAATTTGTACCAACGGCAATGGTAGCGGGATCACCCGTCCGAGCAGGCGCGAAACGCCCACCAGCATCAACAGGATCAGGACGGTGTAGGCGGTTTGCATAAAACGGGATTCCCGGACAATCGACAGCATTGAAGTGCCATATTAGCCACTTAGACTGTGCGCGACCCTTGCACCAATGTCGCACAGGGTCACCAACCAGCCTGCAGCACCGCTCCCACAGGTTGCGCGGAGGCAAATCGACCAGGACCGCCGCGAAACCGTCCGGTCATGGCATAATCCGGCACCTTTTATTTCCGACACCTGTAAAGGGGGCGATTCCTTGACCGTTTCAAGTAAAACGTTGCACCTTTTCGGCATCAAAGCCTGCGACACCATGAAAAAGGCGCGCACCTGGCTCGATGAACACGCTGTCAGCTATGACTTTCATGATTACAAAGCGGTCGGTATCGACCGTGAACACCTGACCCAATGGTGCAACGAGCACGGCTGGGAAGTGGTGTTGAACCGTGCAGGCACGACCTTTCGCAAGCTCGACGACGAACGCAAAGCCGATCTCGACCAGTCGAAAGCCATCGAACTGATGCTCGCACAACCTTCGATGATCAAGCGCCCGGTGCTCGATCTCGGTGACCGAACCCTGATTGGCTTCAAGCCAGATATCTACGCGGCCGCGCTCAAGTAAGCAGCCCGTTTCAATTTGCTAGAGGTATCAACATGTCTACTACCCCGTTCAGCCTGGCCTTTGGTGTCGGCACTCAAAACCGTCAAGGCGCCTGGCTGGAAGTGTTCTACGCACAGCCATTGCTCAACCCGTCGGCCGAACTGGTCGCTGCCATCGCGCCGATCCTGGGCTACACCGAAGGTAACCAGGCCATCACCTTCACCACCGCCCAAGCCTCGCAACTGGCTGAAGCCGTGAAAGGCGTCGACGCTGCCCAGGCCGCCCTGCTGACCCGCCTGGCCGAGAGCCACAAGCCGCTGGTCGCAACGGTCCTGGCCGAAGACGCACAATTGACCTCCACGCCTGAGGCCTACCTCAAGCTGCACCTGCTGTCCCATCGCCTGGTCAAGCCACACGGCCTGAACCTGGCTGGCGTGTTCCCGCTGCTGCCAAACGTCGCCTGGACCAGCCAGGGCGCCATCGACCTGTCCGAACTGGCCGAGCATCAACTCGAAGCCCGCCTGCGCGGCGAGCTGCTGGAAGTGTTCTCGGTGGACAAGTTCCCGAAAATGACCGACTACGTCGTACCGGCCGGCGTGCGTATCGCTGACGCCGCGCGTCTGCGCCTGGGCGCCTACGTGGGCGAAGGCACCACCGTGATGCACGAAGGCTTCATCAACTTCAACGCCGGCACCGAAGGCCCGGGCATGATCGAAGGCCGCGTCTCTGCTGGCGTATTCGTCGGCAAGGGTTCGGACCTGGGTGGCGGTTGCTCGACCATGGGCACCCTGTCGGGTGGCGGCAACATCGTGATCAAGGTTGGCGAAGGCTGCCTGATCGGCGCCAACGCCGGTATCGGCATCCCGTTGGGCGATCGCAACACCGTTGAGTCGGGCCTGTACGTGACGGCCGGTACCAAGGTGGCGCTGCTGGACGAGAACAATGAGCTGGTCAAGGTCGTGAAGGCCCGTGAGCTGGCTGGCCAGACCGACCTGCTGTTCCGTCGCAATTCGCAAACCGGTGCCGTGGAATGCAAAACCCACAAATCGGCCATCGAACTGAACGAAGCGCTGCACGCTCACAACTAAGCAGAACGTCACACGATAACCTTGTAGGATCGTGGCTTGCCCGCGAAGCGTTTAGCGGCCTCAAAGGCCCCTTCGCGAGCAAGCTTCGCTCCTACACAGGTTCGGCGTACACCCGCCCATGTTTACCAGGGCCCGATAGCATGATGATTCTCTCCCCCTGGCGCGCCGACTTTCCGGCCATCGCCGCCCTGCAACGGCAAGGCCAGACCTATCTGGACAACGCCGCCACTACACAGAAACCTCAAGCCCTGCTCGACGCCCTGGCGCATTACTACGCCAATGGCGCGGCCAACGTGCATCGGGCGCAACACCTGCCCGGCGCCCACGCCACCCAGGCGTTCGAGGACAGCCGCCGCAAAGCCGCGCAATGGCTCAACGCCGGTGACAGCGGGCAGATCATTTTCACCCACGGTGCGACCTCTGCGCTGAACCTCCTGGCCTATGGCCTGGAGCCTCTATTCCATCCGGGCGATGAAATTGTCATCAGCGCCCTGGAACACCACGCCAACCTGCTGCCGTGGCAGCAACTGGCGCACCGCCGCGAGTTGAAACTGGTGATCCTGCCACTGGATGCCGACGGCGTGATCGACCTCGAAGCCGCCACTGGATTGATCGGCCCACGCACGCGGCTGCTGGCAGTCAGCCAGTTGTCCAACGTGATCGGTGCCTGGCAACCCCTGCCCGCACTGCTGGCGATGGCCAAGGCGCATCACGCACTCACCGTGATCGACGGCGCCCAGGGCGTGGTCCATGGCCGGCATGACGTGCAGGCACTGGGGTGCGATTTTTACGTATTTTCCAGCCACAAGCTCTACGGCCCCGATGGCCTGGGCGTGTTGTTCGGGCGCCATGAAGCGCTGCAACAGCTACGCCCCTGGCAGTTCGGCGGCGAGATGGTGCTGGACGCCAACTATCACGACGCGCGCTTCCGCCCTGCACCGCTGGGATTCGAAGCCGGCACGCCGCCGATTTCCAGCGTCATTGGCTTGGGGGCAACCCTGGACTACCTTGCCGGGCTCGATCAGGACGCCGTATCCGCCCACGAAGCGGCGCTGCATGACTGTCTGCTCAAGGGACTCGAGGCGCGCAACGGCATCCGCCTGCTGGGCAAGCCGCAAGTGGCGCTGGCGAGTTTTACCGTCGAGGGTGTACATAATTCTGATCTGGCGCACCTGCTGACCGAACAAGGCATTGCGGTGCGCGCCGGTCATCACTGCGCCATGCCGCTGCTTAAAAGCCTGCACCTGGCCGGAGCGATTCGGGTGTCGTTGGCGCTGTATAACGATTGCGAAGACATGGAGCGGTTCTTTGAAGCGCTGGATCAAGCACTGGAGCTGCTGCGATGAGCCTGCCTGCCGAAGCCGTGACAGCACTCGAAGCCTTTCAGGGGGCGCCCGGCTGGGAACAACGGGCACGTCTGCTGATGCAGTGGGGCGAACGCCTGCCCGCCTTGAGCGATGAGCAAATGTGCGAGGCCAACCGGGTGCACGGCTGCGAAAGCCAGGTGTGGCTGGTGGGCGAGTTGCAGGATGGCCACTGGCTGTTCAGGGCCAACAGCGATGCACGCTTGATTCGCGGCTTGGTAGCGTTGCTGCTGGCGCGGGTCAACGGGTTGTCGGCGGCTGAGTTGCAGCAGGTGGATTTGCCGGACTGGTTCAATCAGCTGGGGTTGGGTCGCCAGTTATCCCAGTCGCGTAGCAATGGCCTCAACGCCGTATTACAACGAATGAATGAGTTGGCGGGTTGATCGCCTTCGCGAGCAGGCTCGCTCCCACATTGGAATGCATTCCCCTGTGGACGAGCCTGCTCGCGACGTGGCCATCAGCAGCAACACTCAGGCCTGAGGTTTAACCCGCTCCGCCGGCCGCCGCACACCCGCCACGATCTTGTCCACCGCCTTGGTCGCCGCGACCATGCCGAAGGTCGCCGTCACCATCATCACCGCGCCAAAACCACCAGCGCAGTCAAGCTTCACACCATCGCCGACGAAACTCTTCTGCAAACAAATGCTGCCATCGGGTTTCGGGTAGCGCAGTTGCTCGGTGGAGAACACGCACGGCACGCTGTAGTGACGGGTCACGGTGCGTGAGAAGCCATAGTCGCGGCGCAAGGTGGAGCGCACTTTCGACGCCAGCGGGTCATTGAACGTACGGTTGAGGTCGCAAACCTGGATCAGCGTCGGGTCGATCTGCCCGCCCGCGCCGCCGGTGGTGATGATCTGGATCTTGCGCCGTTTACACCAGGCAATCAGCGCTGCCTTGGCGTTGACGCTGTCGATGCAGTCGATCACGCAATCGATGTTCGGGGTGATGTATTCGGCCATGGTCTCGCGGGTGACGAAATCCGGCACCGCGTGCACCGTGCAATCCGGGTTGATCCCGCGCAGGCGCTCGGCCATCACGTCGACCTTGGGTTTGCCGACGGTGCTGTCCAGCGCGTGCAACTGACGGTTGGCGTTGCTGACGCAGACATCGTCCAGGTCGAACAACGAAATCTCGCCAACACCACAACGGGCCATGGCTTCCGCCGCCCAGGAGCCAACGCCACCAACGCCGACAATCGCCACGTGCGCCGCGCGCAAGCGTTCAAGGCCCTCGATGCCATACAAACGGGCGATGCCTGCAAACCGCGGATCTTCTGTACTCATGACCATCACCTCAAAAACCGGCGCGCAGTATAGGGCTTCGCGGCACTAAATTTTAGGCTTCAAGCGGTAAGTGTAAGAACTTATGTGAAATCAAATTGCCCAATGTCGGGTAATTCCCTGTCCGCTGTAGGTTCAGAGAATGCGAGGTGTAGGATTCGCGCCCCTTGGCGGTCCGACCGTTCCTTCGTTCCACAGTCTTTGGAACCCGAAATAACTATGTCATCGCGTAAATTTGGACTCAACCTGGTGGTGGTGCTCGCCATCGCTGCCTTGTTTACCGGCTTCTGGGCGCTGATCAATCGCCCGGTGACCGCGCCCGACTGGCCAGAGCAGATCTCCGGTTTCTCGTACTCACCTTTCCAGCAGGGTCAATTCCCACAAAAAGAGCAGTACCCGACCGACGATCAAATGCGTCGCGACCTGGAGATCATGAGCAAGCTGACGGATAACATCCGTACTTACTCGGTCGACGGCACGCTGGAGAACATCCCCAAGCTGGCGGAAGAATTCGGCCTGCGGGTGACACTGGGGATCTGGATCAGCCCGGACCTGGAACGTAACGAGCGGGAAATCGCCCGCGCCATCGAAATCGCCAACTCTTCGCGCAGCGTCGTGCGCGTCGTTGTCGGTAACGAAGCGATTTTCCGTAAGGAAATCACCGCCGCCGAACTGAGTGTGATCCTTGATCGCGTCCGCACCGCGGTGAAGGTGCCGGTGACCACGTCCGAACAGTGGCACGTCTGGGAAGAACACCCGGAACTGGCCAAGCACGTCGACCTGATCGCCGCCCACGTGCTGCCCTACTGGGAATTCATCCCGATGGACAAGGCCGGGCAGTTCGTCCTCGACCGCGCCCGCGACCTGAAAAAGATGTTCCCGAAAAAACCGTTGCTGCTGTCTGAAGTGGGCTGGCCAAGCAACGGCCGCATGCGCGGTGGCGCCGATGCATCGCCGGCAGACCAGGCGATCTATCTGCGGACCTTGGTCAACAAGCTCAACCGCCAGGGTTTCAACTACTTTGTGATCGAAGCCTTCGACCAGCCGTGGAAGGTCAGCGACGAAGGTTCGGTGGGCGCTTATTGGGGTGTGTTCAACGCCGCGCGCCAGCAGAAATTCAACTTCGAAGGCCCGGTGGTCGCCATTCCGCAATGGCGCGTGCTGGCCATCGGTTCGGTGGTATTGGCGCTGCTGTCGCTGACCCTGCTGATGATCGACGGCTCGGCCCTGCGCCAGCGTGGCCGCACCTTCCTGACCTTTATCGCATTCCTCTGCGGTTCGGTGCTGGTATGGATCGGCTATGACTACAGCCAGCAGTACAGCACCTGGTTCAGCCTGACGGTGGGCTTGCTGCTCGCACTCGGCGCGCTCGGGGTGTTCATCGTGTTGCTGACCGAGGCTCACGAACTGGCCGAAGCGGTGTGGATCCACAAGCGGCGCCGGGAATTCCTGCCGGTGGTCGGCGATTCCAGCTATCGACCGAAAGTCTCGATCCATGTGCCGTGCTACAACGAGCCACCGGAGATGGTCAAACAGACCCTCAACGCCCTGGCGAACCTGGACTATCCGGACTTCGAAGTCCTGATTATCGACAACAACACCAAGGACCCGGCCGTCTGGGAACCGGTGCGCGACTACTGCGAAACCCTCGGCCCGCGCTTCAAGTTCTTCCACGTCGCGCCGTTGGCCGGTTTCAAGGGCGGCGCGCTGAACTACCTGATCCCGCACACCGCCAAGGATGCCGAAGTGATCGCGGTGATCGACTCCGATTACTGCGTGCACCCCAACTGGCTCAAGCACATGGTGCCGCACTTTGCCGATCCGAAGATCGCCGTGGTGCAGTCGCCGCAGGATTACCGCGATCAGAACGAAAGCACCTTCAAGAAGCTCTGCTACGCGGAATACAAAGGCTTCTTCCATATCGGCATGGTCACCCGTAACGACCGTGATGCGATCATCCAGCACGGCACCATGACCATGACCCGGCGCTCGGTGCTCGAAGAGTTGGGCTGGGCCGACTGGTGCATCTGCGAAGACGCCGAACTGGGCTTGCGCGTATTCGAAAAAGGCCTGTCGGCGGCGTATTACCACGACAGCTACGGCAAGGGCCTGATGCCCGATACCTTTATCGACTTCAAGAAACAGCGTTTTCGCTGGGCCTATGGTGCGATTCAGATCATCAAGCGTCACACCCGCAGCCTGCTGCGCGGCAAGGACACCGAACTGACCCGCGGTCAGCGCTACCACTTCCTCGCGGGCTGGTTGCCGTGGGTCGCGGATGGCATGAACATCTTCTTCACCGTTGGCGCGCTGTTGTGGTCGGCGGCGATGATCATAGTGCCGCAGCGGGTCGATCCGCCGCTGCTGATTTTCGCGATCCCGCCGTTGGCGCTGTTCGTGTTCAAGGTCGGCAAGATCATCTTCCTCTACCGTCGCGCCGTAGGCGTGAACCTCAAGGATGCGTTCTGCGCGGCGCTGGCGGGACTCGCGTTGTCGCACACCATCGCCAAAGCGGTGCTGTACGGCTTCTTCACCAGCAGCATTCCGTTTTTCCGCACACCGAAGAATGCCGATAACCACGGCTTCTGGGTGGCGATTTCGGAAGCCCGGGAAGAGGTGTTCATCATGCTGTTGCTGTGGGGTGCGGCGCTGGGGATTTTCCTGGTGAACGGCATGCCGAGCAACGACATGCGCTTCTGGGTCACCATGTTGCTGGTGCAGTCGCTGCCGTACCTGGCGGCGCTGATCATGGCGTTCCTTTCGTCGCTGCCCAAACCTTCGGGCGAAACCGAAACGGCGCCAGCGGTCTAAATCTTCACCGATGCACTAAACGGCGGCCAATGGTCGCCGTTTTGCTTTAAGATAACCGCCATTTTGCAGGGCTTGCCCCAATGGCCTGACCACAATTCCTGTGGGAGCGAGCTTGCTCGCGATGAGTCCGTCACATTCAACATTTATGTTGTGCGTGGTTGCGCCATCGCGAGCAAGCTCGCTCCCACATTAAGAGCTTCCGGAGTTTTTTCCATGACGGCCCACGCCGACCTTTCGCCGACCCTTCAACTCGCCATCGACCTGATCCGCCGTCCGTCCGTGACGCCGGTCGACGCCGATTGCCAGAAGCAGATGATGCAGCGCCTGGGCGATGCCGGTTTCATGCTGGAACCGATGCGCATCGAAGATGTGGATAACTTCTGGGCCACCCACGGCAAACACGATGGCCCGGTGCTGTGCTTCGCCGGCCACACCGACGTGGTGCCGACAGGTCCCGTGACCGCCTGGCAGATCGACCCGTTCAACGCGGTGATCGACGAGCACGGCATGCTTTGTGGCCGTGGCGCGGCAGACATGAAAGGCAGCCTGGCGTCCATGACCGTGGCGGCCGAGCGTTTCGTCGCCGACTACCCGGATCACAAGGGCAAGGTCGCGTTCCTGATCACCAGCGATGAAGAGGGCCCGGCGCACCACGGCACCAAGGCTGTGATTGAACGCCTGGTCGCGCGCAAGGAGCGCCTGGACTGGTGCATCGTCGGCGAACCGTCGAGCACCACCCTGGTCGGTGACGTGGTCAAGAACGGTCGTCGCGGTTCCCTCGGCGCCAAGCTCACCGTGCGCGGCGTGCAGGGCCACGTGGCCTATCCGCACCTGGCGAAGAACCCGATCCACCTCGCTGCTCCAGCCCTGGCGGAACTCGCCGCCGAGCATTGGGACCACGGCAACGACTTCTTCCCGCCGACCAGCTTCCAGATCTCCAACCTCAACTCCGGCACCGGCGCGACCAACGTCATCCCGGGTGACCTGGTCGCTGTATTCAACTTCCGCTTCTCCACCGAGTCGACCGTCGAAGGCCTGCAAAAGCGCGTCGCCGACATCCTCGACAAGCATGGCCTGGACTGGCACATCGACTGGGCACTGTCGGGCCTGCCGTTCCTCACCGAACCGGGCGCGCTGCTCGACGCCGTGTCGTCGAGCATCAAGGACATCACCGGGCGTGAAACCCATGCGTCCACCAGCGGTGGCACGTCCGACGGTCGCTTCATCGCGACCATGGGCACGCAAGTGGTCGAACTGGGGCCGGTCAACGCGACCATCCACCAGGTCAACGAGCGCGTGCTGGCGGCCGACCTCGATGTGCTGACCGAAATCTACTACCAGACCCTCGTCAAGTTGCTCGCCTGATGCTCGCTTGCCCGATCTGCAGCGAACCGCTGAGTGCGGTGGACAACGGCGTGGCCTGCCCCGCCGGGCACCGTTTCGACCGTGCGCGCCAGGGTTACCTGAACCTGTTGCCGGTGCAGCACAAGAACAGCCGCGACCCTGGGGATAACCAGGCGATGGTCGAAGCCCGCCGCGACTTCCTCAACGCCGGCCATTACGCGCCGGTAGCCAAGCGCCTGGCGCAGCTGGCGGCAGGTTACGCACCACAGCGTTGGGTAGACATCGGTTGTGGCGAGGGTTACTACACCGCGCAAATCGCCGATGCCTTGCCGGACGCCGACGGCTACGCCCTGGACATCTCCCGGGAAGCGGTCAAGCGTGCCTGCAAACGCAATCCCAAGCTCACCTGGTTGATCGCCAGCATGGCCCGCGTGCCGCTGGCGTCGGGCAGCTGTCAGTTCCTGGCCAGCGTTTTCAGCCCGCTGGACTGGGAAGAAGCCAAGCGCCTGCTCAGCCCCGGCGGCGGCCTGATGAAAGTCGGGCCTACCAGCGGCCACCTGATGGAACTACGTGAGCGGCTGTACGACGAAGTCCGCGAGTACATCGACGACAAGCATCTGGATCTGGTGCCCGAGGGCATGGCGCTGGCCCATAGCGAAACCCTGACATTCAAACTGACGCTTGCCAGTGGCCAGGACCGGGCGAACCTGCTGGCCATGACACCCCACGGCTGGCGCGCCAGTGCCGAACGCCGGGCAGCGGTCATCGAGCAGGCCGAGCCTTTCGAGGTCACCGTGTCGATGCGCTACGATTATTTCGTACTTCAATAACTTCAACCCTTTTTGGTCTTGGGCAACGGCCCGAGGCCGGCTAAATCCGCGAATGGATTTTTCAGACACGCAGTGAGGACATCCATGCGCCAGCCCGATATCGAGATTTACCTGAAAGACGCCGACGTCGACCACAAGGCCATCTCGGCCTGGCTCGGCACGGCATTGGGCCCTTGCACCGACTGGGTGCAGAAAGGCCAGACCTACAAGTGCAAGGCCGGCAACGTGCCGGTGACCTGGTTGCCCAAGGCTGTAGGAAAGTGGAACAGCCTGTACCTGGAAAGCGACCAGACGCCGTGGGACGACGACATCGCCTGCGCCCGCGCCGCTTTTGCCGCGCTGAACGTCGAAGTGCGCTGCGCACCGGGCAGCTGGGTCGAGGAAGAAGGTGAGGAGACGGCGGATCGCTGGATTCGCATCAGCGCCGACGGTGAAGAAGAGATCACCTGGAAAACTGCCTAAAAGCTATACGTAAAACCTGTGGGAGCGAGCTTGCTCGCGATTGCGGTGGATCAGTCGATGTTGATGTCGACTGACACGGCCTCATCGCGAGCAAGCTCGCTCCCACAGTGTTTTTTTGGCATCTGAAGAATCGGTTTACAGACCCACCACATCCTCAGCCTGCAAACCCTTCTCGCCGGTCACCACCCCGTACTCGACCTGCTGGCCTTCAGTCAGCGAGCGGTGCCCCTCGCCGCGAATCGCGCGGTAGTGCACGAACACGTCCACCCCGTCCTCGCGTTGAATGAAGCCGTAGCCCTTGGCGTCGTTGAACCACTTCACATTGCCGGTTTCGCGCGTTGCCATCTCAGTACCCCCTTGTTTTTATTTTGAGCGGCCGAGTATATGACAGACACAGAAACACTCAACTACAGATTGGTTGACTGCTTTTTTGCCGATTTTCGACGAATCCGGCACACTGTCACACTCCCGAGCAAACGCTTGGTTTTATTCACTCACGCAGAAGCCGTATGACCCGCTCCCCGTTCCGCCGTCTTGTGTTTGGCACCCTGCGCCGACTGTTGTACCTCTGGGTTCGCTCGGAGACGATCAACCAGTCGTCGTTCACCCTCAACCTCGACCGCAGTCGCCCGGTGTTCTACGTCCTGCAAAACCCTTCACTGACCGACCTTGCCGTGGTCGACACCGAATGCACCAAGGCCGGCCTTCCGCGCCCGGTGCTGCCTGTCTCGGTGGGCAACCTGCTGGAACCGGCCGCGTTCTTCTACCTGACCCCGGATCCAGACTGGCTCGGTCGCCAGGACAAGCGCGGCGCCCCGCCAACCCTGACCCGCCTGGTCAGCGCCTTGAGTCAGGACGCCGCGGAAGACGCGCAGATCATTCCGGTCAGTGTGTTCTGGGGTCAGTCGCCTGACAGCGAAAACAGCCCGTGGAAACTGTTGTTCGCCGACAGCTGGGCGGTCACCGGGCGCCTGCGCCGCCTGCTGAGCATCATCGTGCTGGGGCGCAAGACCCGCGTGCAGTTCTCCGCGCCCATCCACCTGCGTGAACTGATCGATCACAACAAAGGCTTTGAGCTCACCGTGCGCATGGCCCAGCGAATTTTGCGGGTGCACTTTCGCAACCTGAAGGCGGCGGTGATCGGCCCGGACATTTCCCACCGGCGCAACCTGGTCAAGGGCCTGGTCAACCAGCCGCTGGTCAAGCAAGCGATCCTCGACGAAGCCGAGCGCGAGAACATCTCCCCGGAGAAAGCCAAGGCCCAGGCCCTGCGCTATGGCAACGAGATCGCCTCGGACTACACCTACACCGCGATCCGCTTCATGGAAGTGGTGCTCAGCTGGTTCTGGAACAAGATCTACGACGGCATCAAGGTCAACAACATCGAAGGCGTGCAGAAGGTCGCCCCGGGTTACGAAGTGATCTACGTACCCTGCCACCGCAGCCACATCGACTACCTGCTGCTGTCCTACCTGCTGTTTCGCAATGGCCTGACGCCGCCGCACATCGCCGCCGGGATCAACCTCAACATGCCCGGGATCGGCGGCCTGCTGCGTCGCGGCGGTGCGTTTTTCATGCGTCGTACCTTCAAGGGCAACCCGCTATACACCTCGGTATTCAACGAGTACCTGCACACCCTGTTCACCAAAGGGTTCCCGGTGGAGTACTTCGTCGAAGGCGGCCGTTCGCGCACCGGGCGCATGCTGCAACCGAAGACCGGGATGCTGGCGATTACCTTGCGCAGCTTCCTGCGTTCGTCGCGCGTGCCCATCGTCTTCGTGCCGGTGTACATCGGCTACGAGCGCGTGCTGGAAGGCCGGACCTACCTTGGCGAACTGCGTGGCGCGAGCAAGAAGAAAGAATCAATCTTCGACATCTTCAAGGTCATCGGTGCGCTCAAGCAGCGCTTCGGTCAAGTCGCCGTGAACTTCGGTGAGCCGATCAAACTGGCGCAGTTCCTCGACAGTGAGCAGCCGGACTGGCGCGAACAGGAGCTGGGCCCGCAGTTCAAACCGGCCTGGCTGAACGAAACCACCAACCGCCTCGGTGAAAAAGTCGCGCAGCACCTGAACGAAGCGGCGGCGATCAACCCGGTCAACCTGGTCGCGCTGGCGCTGCTGTCCACCAGTCGCCTGGCCCTGGACGATCGCGCCATGGCGCGGGTGCTTGATCTGTACCTGGCACTGTTGCGTAAGGTCCCGTATTCGCCCCACACCACCCTGCCGGAAGGTGATGGCCGAGCGTTGATCGAGCATGTGAAAGACATGCACCTGCTGTCCGAACAGAGCGATGCGTTGGGCAAGATCCTGTATCTGGACGAGCAGAACGCGGTCCTGATGACCTACTACCGCAACAACGTACTGCACATCTTCGCGCTGCCGGCACTATTGGCGAGTTTCTTCCAGAGCGCCTCGCGCATGAGCCGCGAACAGATCCTGCGCTACACCCGCGCGTTGTATCCGTACCTGCAAGCAGAGCTGTTTATCCGCTGGACGCTGGAAGAACTGGATGCAGTGATCGACCAATGGCTGCAAGCGTTTGTCGAGCAAGGCTTGCTGCGTTTCGAGAACGAGGTTTACCTGCGCCCGGCACCGAGCTCGCGGCATTTCGTGTTGTTGACGCTGCTGTCGAAAAGCATCGCCCAGACCTTGCAGCGCTTCTACATGACCGTTTCCCTGCTGCTCAACAGCGGCCAGAACAGCATCAGCGCCGAAGAACTGGAAGACCTGTGCACGGTCATGGCCCAGCGCCTGTCGATCCTGCATGGCCTGAACGCCCCGGAATTCTTCGACAAGAGCCTGTTCCGCCACTTCATCCAGACCCTGCTCGACCTTGAAGTGCTCAAGCGCGACGAGGCAGGCAAGCTGGGTTATCACGAGCTGCTCGGCGAACTGGCAGAAGGCGCGGCCAAGCGGGTGCTGCCGGCGGAGATTCGCCTGTCGATCCGCCAGGTGGCGTTGCACCGCAGTGAAGATGCCGCCGACCAACCCGCACCGCCCGAACAAACCGTCTAGATTGATCAAGGCGCCAGTCGGTTCTGGCGCCGTCGATACAGAGATCCCCCAATGAAAAAACTATCCCTGATTGCAGCGGCTGTACTGCTGACAGCCTGCCAGCACCCGACGCCGGCGCCCAAGGCATCCCTCGATGGCGAAGTGTTCTACCTGCAACGTATCGCGCTGCCACCGACGGCAATCCTCAGCGTCAGCCTGCAAGACATCTCACTCGCCGACGCCCCGGCGAAGGTCATTGACGAACAACGTGGCCCGGTCAAAGGCCAGGTGCCCCTGCCGTTCCACCTGAGCTACGACCCTCAGAAAATCGAGCCCAATCACCGTTACTCGATCAACGCGCGTATCGAAGTCGATGGCAAACTGCTGTTCATCACCACCGAGAATCACGCCGTACGCCTGGACGGCTCCGATCCACAGCCCGTGAAGGTCCGCGTTGACGCGGCCCGTTAAGTCTTTTTGAAAAAGGATTTGCCATGCTCCGCCCTACTCTACGTTTTACCGGCCTGTGCGCAGGCTTGATGATCTCTGCCAGCGCCCTGGCACTGTCCCTCAGCGACCTGTCGCAGAAAGACGCCACCGGCGGTCTCAAGGACGCCCTGACCCAAGGCGCGCAGCTGGCCGTGAAACAACTCGGCACCCCGGGTGGCTTCAGCAACAACCCGGACGTGAAGATCGAACTGCCGGGAAAACTGGGCAAAGTGGCCAGCAAAATGAAACAGTTCGGCATGGGTGATCAGGTCGATCAACTGGAAGCCAGCATGAACAAGGCGGCGGAAACCGCCGTGGTCCAGGCCCAGCCGATCCTCGTCGACGCCGTGAAGAAGATGACGGTCGACGATGCCAAGGGCATCCTCAGTGGCGGCAATGACTCGGCCACCCAGTACCTGAACAAGACCAGCCGCGAACAGATCCGCGCCAAGTTCCTGCCGATCGTCAAGCAAGCCACCGACCAGGTTGGCTTGGCCCAGCAGTACAACTCATTCGCCGGGCAGGCCGCGACCATGGGCGTGATCGACGCGAAGAGTGCCAACGTCGAAAACTACGTGACCGAGCAAGCGTTGAACGGTTTGTTCGAAATGATCGGCAAACAGGAAGAAACCATCCGCCAGAACCCGGCGGCGGCGGCGACCAGTTTGGCGAAGAAGGTGTTCGGCACGCTCTAAGCCACAACCCTGATCGTTCCCACGCTCCGTGTGGGAATGCATCCCGAGACGCTGCGCGTCACAGCACGCAGGACTCAAGCCTTGCGTCGACAGCGGAACGCGGAGCGTCCCCGGCGGCATTCCCATGCAGAGCGTGGGAACGATCAATCAAGAGGCGGCCTGGGAGCCGACCTGTGTTTTGTTGACCGTGTACATATCCATTGCTGCGCTAACGGATATGTACTCGAAAAACCAGAGCTTGGTCGGCCCAAAGGCCGCCAAGTCCAACGAACTCAAGCCGGTTCTTTCTTGACCCGGAACCAGGCCGCATACAACGCAGGCAGGAACAACAGCGTCAACGCCGTCGCCACAATCAACCCCCCCATGATCGCCACTGCCATCGGCCCGAAGAACACACTGCGCGACAGCGGAATCATCGCCAGCACCGCCGCCAGCGCCGTCAACACAATCGGCCGGAAGCGGCGGACCGTGGCTTCGATGATCGCTTGCCATGGCTTGAGCCCGGCAGCGATATCCTGCTCGATCTGATCCACCAGAATCACCGAGTTGCGCATGATCATCCCTGACAACGCGATGGTCCCGAGCATGGCGACAAAGCCGAACGGCTGGCGGAACACCATCAGGAACAACGTCACCCCGATCAACCCCAGGGGCGCCGTCAGGAACACCATCGCCGTGCGTGAGAAACTGCGCAACTGCAGCATCAGCAACGTCAACACCACCACGATGAACAACGGCACGCCAGCCTTCACCGAGTTCTGCCCGCGCGCCGAATCCTCGACCGTACCGCCGACATCCAGCAAATAGCCATCAGGCAGTTCAGCGCGGATCGGATCAAGGGTCGGCATGATCTGCTGCACCAGGGTCGCCGGTTGTTCCTTGCCATAGATGTCGGCGCGAACCGTCACGTTGGGCAGGCGATTGCGGTGCCAGATCACGCCCTCTTCAAAGCCGTATTCCAGAGTCGCGATCTGCGACAGGGCGACGCTGCGACCGTTGTCGGTCGGCACCGCCAGGCTTGGCAGCAGCGACAGTTCGGTGCGCTCATGCAAGGTGCCGCGCAACAGGATCTCGATCAACTCGTTGTCTTCGCGGTACTGGCTGACGCTGGAACCGGTGAGCGAGCTCTGCAGGAACTTCGACAGGTTCGCCGTGCTCACCCCCAGTGCCCGTGCACGGTCCTGATCAATGTTCAAATAGACGACCTTGCTGGGCTCTTCCCAATCCAGGTGGACGTTGACCACATGGGGGTTTTCGCGAACCTTGGCCGCGACTTTGCGGGCCAGTGCGCGGACTTCCTCGATGTGCTCGCCGGTCACCCGGAACTGCACCGGGTAGCCAACCGGCGGGCCGTTTTCCAGACGCGTGACCCGCGAGCGCAAGGCTGGGAATTGTTCGTTGAGGGTCATGATCAACCAGGCGCGCAGGGATTCGCGCTCTTCGATGGTTTTCGCCAGGACGACGAACTGGGCGAAGCTCGCCGCCGGCAATTGTTGATCCAGGGGCAGGTAAAAACGCGGCGAGCCGGTACCGACGTAGGCCACGTAATTGTCGATCCCGGCTTTGTCCTTGAGCAACGCTTCGAGGCGCTTGACCTCCTCGGCCGTGTTACTCAGGGACGCGCCTTCGGCCAGCTTCAGGTCGACCATCAACTCCAGCCGGCCCGACGCCGGGAAAAATTGCTGGGGCACAAAACGGAACAGCACGATGGAAGCAATGAACAGCACCACCGTCGCCGTGATCACGGTTTTACGCCAGCGCACACACCACTCCACCAGACGCCTGACGCGCTGGTAAAACGGCGTGCCGTAGGGGTCGGGTTGGTCAGTGCCATGTTTGGCCGCGTGAATTTTCGCCAGGTCCGGCAGGAGTTTTTCCCCCAGATAAGGCACGAAGAGCACCGCTGCCACCCATGACGCCAGCAGCGCAATGGTCACCACTTCAAAGATCGAACGGGTGTATTCACCGGTGCCCGATTGCGCGGTAGCGATCGGCAGGAAACCGGCGGCGGTGATCAGCGTGCCGGTGAGCATCGGGAAGGCGGTGCTGGTCCAGGCATAGCTCGCCGCCTTGATGCGGTCGAAGCCCTGCTCCATTTTGATCGCCATCATTTCCACGGCGATGATGGCGTCGTCCACCAGCAAGCCCAGCGCCAGCACCAGGGCGCCGAGGGAGATCTTGTGCAGGCCTATCCCCAGGTAATACATGCAGGCGAAGGTCATCGCCAACACCAGCGGAATGGCCAGGGCCACCACCATGCCGGTGCGCACACCGAGGGAGAAAAAACTCACCAACAGCACAATGGCCAACGCTTCGACCAACACCTGGACGAACTCGCCAACCCCGGTTTTCACGGCGGCCGGTTGGTCGGAGACCTTGCGCAGCTGCATGCCCGCCGGGAGATTCTTCTGGATGCGGGCAAACTCGATTTCCAGGGCCTTGCCCAGCACCAGAATGTCGCCGCCGTCCTTCATGGCCACGGCCAGGCCGATGGCGTCTTCACCCATGAAGCGCATGCGCGGTGCCGGAGGATCGTTGAAACCGCGGCGCACGTCGGCGACATCGGAGATGCGGAACGTACGATCGCCGACGCGAATCGGGAAGTTCTTGATCTCATCGACCGTCTGAAAATTCCCCGAGACCCGTAGCTGCAATCGCTCACTGGTGGTTTCGAAGAAGCCGGCGGTGGACACCGCATTCTGTTCCTCAAGGGCTTGTTGCACCGCCGCCAACGGCAACCCGAGGGTGGCGAGCTTGACGTTGGACAGCTCGATCCAGATCTTTTCGTCCTGTAAGCCGAGCAGGTCGACCTTGCCCACATCCTTGACCCGCTGCAGCTGGATCTGGATGCGGTCGGCGTAGTCCTTGAGCACGGCGTAGTCGAAACCCTCGCCGGTCAGTGCGTAGATGTTGCCGAAGGTGGTACCGAATTCATCGTTGAAGAACGGCCCCTGAATACCCGGCGGCAGGGTATGACGAATGTCGCTGACCTTCTTGCGCACCTGATACCAGAGTTCCGGTATATCCACCGAGTGCATGGAGTCTCGGGCGATGAACGTCACCTGTGATTCACCCGGGCGGGAGAACGACACGATGCGCTCGTACTCGCCGGTTTCCATCAGCTTCTTTTCAATGCGTTCGGTGACCTGGCGCGAGACTTCCTGTGCGGTCGCCCCTGGCCAGTTGGTGCGGATCACCATGGCCTTGAAGGTGAACGGCGGGTCTTCGCTCTGACCCAGCTTGGTGTAGGACAGTGCGCCGACGATCGCCAGCAAGAGCATCAGGAACAGGACGATCTGGCGATTGCGCAGCGCCCAGGCGGAAAGATTGAAACCCATCGGGGATTACTCCTTGTCCGCCAGATTGACCACGCGGTTGGAGCGATCCACCGGGCGCACGGGCTGCCCGTCGAGAAGCACATGGACACCGGCGGCCACCACCCAGTCGCTGGCATTGAGACCTTCGAGGACCGGAACGGTTTTCTCACCGAAGGCGCCGACCCGCACCGGGGTCTTCTTCAAGGTGTTGTTGGCGCTTACCACCCAGACATAGGTCACGCCGTTTTCCGCAGTCAACGCCGACAGTGGCACTGACAACGCAACGGCTTGGGCGGTCTGCACGAAGACACGGGCACTCTGGCCGAGTTCGACCGGCACCTTGCCCGCATTGAAGGCGATACGCGCAGCGAAGGTGCGCGACTTTGGATCGGCGGCCGGCGACAGTTCGCGGATGTGCCCGACGAAGCGCTGATCCGGTTGCGTCCAGAGTTCCACCGAAACCGGTTGGCCGACCTTGAAGCGGCCGAAGCTTGCCTCCGGCAGGCTGATCAACACTTCACGCTCGCCATCGGTGGCCAGGGTAAACACCGTTTGCCCGGCCGCGACCACTTGCCCGACTTCCACCGATCGCTTGGCGACTACGCCATCCTGCGGCGCCCGCAACACCGCGTAACTGGCCTGATTGGTGGAGACGTTGAACTCGGCCTTGATCTGTTTGAGACGCGCTTCACCGGACCGGTACAGGTTTTCGTGATTGTCGTACTGCGAGCGGCTGACCAGCTGGCGCTCCATCAACGTCTTATAGCGATCACGCTCGGCGCGCACCATGTTCAGGTTGGCCTCGGCGGCCGCGACCTGGGCGCGGGTGGCCTCCAGTTGCAGGCGCACGTCCTGGGGATCGAGCTCCGCCAGCGGTTGATCGGCCTTGACCCGCTGCCCTTCGTCGACCAGTCGTCGGCTGACTTTCCCGCCAATGCGGAACGCCAGGTCCGGCTCAAAGCGGGCGCGAACTTCACCGGGATAACTTTCCATCGCCTGGGTCGAAGGCTCTGGCTGGACCACCATGGCCGGTCGAATGCTGACGACAGGCGCCTCTTCGTGACCGCACGCGGTCAATAAAAACGCCAGGGTGACTGGCAACGCGAGGGGCAAGGCATAGCGGAACATGGTGAAGGACCTTTCGCCAATGGTGCTTGGAATAATTATACTGACGAGTATGTTATTAATAGCAAACTCACCAGTCCAGTAATAAAAGCGAATATGCCGAACAATCTTTCAGCACCCAATGGCCCGGGCCGCCCCAAGGATCTGGCCAAGCGCCAGGCGATCCTCGATGCAGCGAAGACGCTGTTTCTGACCAAGGGATATGCCAACACCAGCATGGATGCTGTCGCAGCGCAGGCCGGGGTGTCGAAGCTCACGGTCTACAGCCACTTCAACGACAAGGAGACGCTGTTCTCCGCCGCCGTGATGGCCAAGTGCGAGGAGCAGTTGCCGTCGCTGTTCTTTGAATTGCCGGAAGGCGTGCCAGTGGAAACGGTGCTGCTGAACATCGCCCGCGGCTTTCACCAGCTGATCAACAGCGACGAGTCGGTGAACCTGCACCGATTGATCATGGCCCTGGGCAGCCAGGACCCGAAACTCTCGCTGATCTTCTTCGAAGCCGGGCCGCAACGCATGCTGCACGGCATGGAGCGGTTGCTGGCCAAGGTCGACCAGAGTGGCGTGTTGTGCATCGACAAACCGCGTAATGCGGCGGAACACTTTTTCTGCCTGCTCAAGGGCGCGGCGAATTTTCGCTTGCTGTATGGCTGCGGTGAGCCGCTGACCGGGGACGCGGCCGAGAGCCATGTGCAGGAAGTGGTGGGGTTGTTTATGCGGGCATATCGGCCCTAGCGGTGATCGTTCCCACGCTCTGCGTGGGAACGCCTCAGGGGACGCTCCGCGTTCCAGCTCTCGAATGGGACGCGGAGCGTCCCGGGCTGCATTCCCACGCAGAGCGTGGGAACGATCAGCTTCAACTTATGGCTTGAGCGCTTTCTTCGGATAAATGTCATACCGGCTGGATTTGCCATCCAGCGCATGACTGGGCTTGGGCCCCTCAATGCATGGCGCCTTGCGCGGACGCTTGACCACCACCCGGTGGCTGGCTAAAGCCAATGCCGCGGCGAGCAACGCCGGCGCATCCGGATCATCTCCCACCAGCGGGCGGAACAGGCGCATTTCCTTTTTCACCAACGCGGTTTTCTCACGATGGGGGAACATCGGGTCGAGGTAGATCACCTGCGGTGGTTCGCCTTCCCAATTGCGCATCACCTCGATCGAGTTGCCCTTGAGCAAGCGCATGCGCGCCACGATGGGCGCTACGTCGAAATCTTCCGCGCCCCGGGCCAGGCCATCTTCGAGCAAGGCACCGATCAAGGGCTGACGCTCGATCAGGCTCATCTCGCAGCCAAGGCTGGCCAGCACGAACGCATCCTTGCCCAGTCCCGCGGTGGCATCCAGCACACGCGGGCGCACGCCTTGGGCGATGCCGACGGCCTTGGCGATCATCTGCCCGCTGCCGCCACCGTACAACCGGCGATGCGCCGCGCCACCCTCGACGAAATCGACCCGCACCGGGCCGGGCGCATCCGGCCCCAGCTGTTGCAGTTGCAAACCCTGGTCACCCACCTGCAACGCGAACTCGCCATCCGCCACTTGCAGCGGCAGGCCCAGACGCTCGGCCCATTGCTCGGCCTGGGGCTCGAAGGCCGCGCCCAGCGCCTCGACATGGATGCGGCAGGCCGCAGGTTGATCAATCATCGGAAAACACGCTCAAAAAATTAATGATCGGCAAAAACGGCCGATAACAAAACTATCGAGCATTTTGCCAGAGCTGAGCGTCGACCGAGAGAAATGTCAGACATTCAACCCACAATCACAGGTTTTATCTCGCCCTACGGCGATTACAACCTGCGAAATACCCAGGCACTGAGCGGCGTCAGTCACATCTGGCAGGATTTCTTTGCCCGTGCACTGGCCGAACAGTCGGGTGAAGTACTACCACAATCGTTGAATTTTCCACCGGTCGATCTGCAAAGCCCGGTTGAACCCACCATTGGCAGTGACCTGCTGGCGCACATCGTTTCCCAGCGCGAATGCGATGTGAAGGACAACGAAGTTCGCCCGCCCGAGCCGCTGTTCCTGCCGATTGCCGAGTTCGAACTGGACCTGGCCGACAAACCATTCCCGCCTTTCCCCGCCGAAGAAATCGTTGCCCAGCAACAACAGCAGGACTTCGAGAGCGGCTGGGTGCGTCCGATCGTGCTCGCCGCCGGTCAACCGTTGCCAGAAGCCGGCCCGGCGCCGCAACCGCGCCCGCTGCACCTGCCCATCGCCGAGTTCGAACTCGATCTGCTGGACAAGCCGTTCCCGCCGTTCTCGCCTGAAGAATTGGTGGAGCAACAGAAGCAATTCGATTTCGATAACGGTTGGGCACGCCCGATCATCCTGCAGAACCTGCGCCTCGCCGCATAAAACTCAACGACAGACCCACCACGGCCCGACATCCAGATGAAAGTGATTGCGGTGGGCAGCGTTGTAATCGGGACTCAACACCACGCTGAACAGGCCGCAAGCGCCATCGCGGACCTGCCGTAAAAATCTGGCATCCTGATTATCCTTCGGCCAATCCTTGAGCACGCTGATGGTCCGGCCGTCAGCCAGGCGAAAACCGGCGATGTCCAGCGCATTGGCTGACGCATGCTGGCTACGCCTGCCATTCTCGCGACTGTAGACATTGCGACAGGCAAAGCTGCCGAGGTGGTCGACCCGCGTGACCGCTTGCCCGTAGACCGCTTGCGCCGCCGGTTGCAGCGCGTGATGCTCGAACAGGGCAAATGCAACAGCGAGTCGACAGCTGGCGAGGAAACTGCTGCTCAGGGCCACGTCACTGCCCTGCACACGCAGGGCATTGGTCAGTGGACATTTGGCGTCCGGGCTGTCGGCTTGATGGCTCACGCGCAATCCGGAGCTGCTCAAGGCCTGATCGCACAGCTGCGGATCAGCGCGCAGTCGCATCAGTTTGTAGCGGGTCAGCAGGTTGGGTTCGGCCTTGACGTCCAGCGGCGCCCAGGGATTCCACTGCGGCGGCAGGGAGATCCAGCCGCGCCAGGTGCCCACTCCTGCCGCTGCAATGATCAACAGCATCAGCAGCAGCCACCCGCGAAACCGCACCGTCAGCCTTTGAAAAACTGATTGGCCTGGGCGTACGGCATGGAGCGCGACGTGAAACCGAACGTGCCCGCCGTCTTGATCTCTTCGGCGGCGCGGTAGAACTCGCCTAGCGCCGCCAGGGCCAGCGCCGAGCCGACACTGATGCGCTTGACGCCCATTTCGCTCAGTTGCTCGACCGAAAGCTTCAAACCACCGGACATCAACACGTTGACCGGTTTCGGCGCCACGGCGCGAACCACGGCCAATACCTCTTCAGCGCTGCGCAACCCTGGCGCATACAACACATCGGCACCGGCTTCGGCAAACGCCTGCAAGCGGCGGATCGTATCGGCCGGATCCGTTTTGCCATGCAGATAGTTCTCGGCCCGGGCGGTCAGCGTAAACGCGAAAGGCAGGCTGCGAGCGGCAGCGACGGCGGCCTCGACGCGCGCCACGGCATGTTCGAAGCAATAAATCGGAGCGTCCGGACGGCCCGTGAAGTCTTCGATCGAACCGCCGACGGCACCGGCGGCCGCGGCTGCCTGAATGCTTTGCGCGCATTCGGCGGGATCATCGGCAAAGCCGTTTTCCAGATCGACCGCTACCGGCAGGTCGGTGGCGGCGACAATTGCCCGGACGTTGGCCAGGGTGTCGTCCAGCGTCAGGCCGCCATCGGGGCGGCCCTTGGAAAAAGCGTATCCGGCGCTGGTGGTCGCCAGCGCCTCGAAACCCAGGCTCGCGAGCATCTTTGCCGAACCGGCATCCCACGGATTGGGAATCACAAAGGCCCCATCGCGTTCGTGCAAGGCTCTGAACGCTTGGGCTCGAAGGGTTTGCGCATCCATTGGCAGGCTCCTCTGAAGGGAAACGGGTCCGTTTCAGAGCAAGCCAAGTTGCTCCGCCGCGGGCTCTCTGTATAGCTCAGGCAGCGCCGGCAAGCCAGGCAGACGCAGCATCAGGCGCGCGTGAAAACGTTGTGCCAGCTTCGCCGCGAGCACATTGTCGGCGGTGTGCAGGAAGATGTAGGGCGTACGGCCCTCTTCGATCCACAGGGCGATTTTCTCCACCCACGGCACCAGAAACGGTTCATTGGCCTCAAGCTGCGGATGACCGATGAAACGCACCTGCGGGAACTGCGTGAATGCTGCCGGGCGCGGCGGCACGCGGGGCTTCTTCGATTGGGCGTGCAGCACCGAGGGCTCGGTCGAGGTACAGCTGAACAAGGCACGGGGATCAAGACAGATGCGCTCGACACCCCGATCGAGCAACAGGCGATTGAGCGTCCGCTCGTTCTCGCCCTTGGCAAAGAAGTCGTCATGCCGCACTTCAACCGCCAGTGGCCGCTGCAACGCATCGATGAATCCGGCCAGCTCGGACAAGCGTTGTGGCGTAAAGCCCTTGGATAGTTGCAGCCACAGCGGCGCCACCCGCTCGCCCAGCGGGCTGAGCAATCGGGTGAAGGTGTCGGCGGCGGTCAGTTGTTCGCGCAGGTCACCGCCGTGGCTGATCTCGCGGGGAAACTTGGCGGTGAAGCGAAAGTGTGCGGGCATGACCTCAGCCCATCGTTGCACAGTACTGGCAGAGGGACTGGCGTAGAAGGTCGTATTGCCTTCCACGGCGTTGAACACTTGGGAATAGAGATTCAGAAAATCGGCAGGCCTGGCGGCTGGCGGGTAGAGGTAATCACGCCAGGCGTTTTCGCTCCAGGACGGGCAACCGAGGTAGTAAGGCAACATCAGATGTACAGGTCGAGGCCCAGCACTTGCGCATCCCAATCGACGAAACTGGCGGTGCTCAGGTAACTGGCCAGCGCCATTGCCACGCTTTTGCTCATCGCGCGGTGATAAAGCATGTCCTGCTGACGGGCGGGAAGATTGCTCAGCTTTTGCGCAGCGGCTTTAGCGGCACGGGCAGCCAGTTGTTCTTCGGTCGCGAATTCCAGCTCGCCTTCGATATCGACGGGCTCGTCTTCCACCCGCGGACCTTTGCGAGGCTTGCGATTGATGGGATAGGACTGAGAGGAAACGCCGTCTATACGCATAGGTGCATGCTCGGTATCAGTAATGGCAGTCTAGTGGCACATAACCCACATCGCAAACTGCCGAGTGATAACTAGAACACATAAAAGGCAAAAGGTTTAAAACGCGGGGTTAGAAACAGACGATTGGCTTCGTCAGATAGATCGCCATCGCGGGCAAGCCCGCTCCCACAGGGTTAGTGGAGATCCTGTGGGAGCGGGCTTGCCCGCGATGGGACCAAATCGGTCGCGGAAATTAACGCGCCTTCGGCGTCGCCACTTTATCGCGCAGATAAACCGGCTGCGCCTCATCGGCCACAATCGCTTCGCCACGCTCCCAGGCAAATCGCGCCAAGGTCAGCAAATCTTCGGCATGAGGCAGCATGCCCGCGTCCTGCCCACTCAGGGCGACGGCGATACGCTCGGCATAACCCCAACCGGTGCCCGCACCGAACCACTCACCGCTGGCATCGACCGGCAATGCAGCGACTTCCGGTGGCAATACCGCTTCAGCGCCGACCAGGCGCATCTCCCCTGCCGTTTCGCGGTAGCAGCCCCAATACACTTCATCCATCCGCGCATCGATGGCCGCCGCGACCTGGCGGGCGCCGTGTTCGCGATAGGCGCGTTGGGCCAGCACGGCCAGGTTCGACACCGGCAATACCGGGCGATCGAGTGCAAACGCCAAGCCTTGCACCACGCCGATGGCAATCCGCACGCCGGTGAACGCACCCGGCCCGCGACCGAAGGCGATGGCATCGACTGCTTGCAGGGTGGTGCCGGCATCGGCGAGCAGCTGCTGGATCATCGGCAGCAGCTTCTGTGCATGCAGGCGCGGAATCACCTCGTAATGGCTCGTCACTTTGCCGTCATGCAGCAAGGCAACAGAGCAAGCTTCAGTCGCGGTGTCCAGGGCCAGCAAGGTGCTCATCGATGTTTCCACAAGAGAGATCAGAAAAAAGTCCGTCAGTATAAACAACTACGGCCCGCAAGCGGGCCGTAGAAGATCAAGCTGTTTTCAGCTCAGGGCAGCCAGCACCTTGTCGGTGATCGCTTCAACCGAACCGACACCTTCGATATGGCTGTACTTCGGCTTGCCGTTGGCAGCCGACAGCTTCTGGTAGAAGTCCACCAGCGGTTTGGTCTGCGAATGGTAGACCGACAGGCGATGACGCACGGTTTCTTCGGTGTCGTCCTTGCGCTGCACCAGTTCTTCGCCGGTGATGTCGTCCTTGCCAGCGATTTTCGGCGGGTTGTAGACGATGTGGTAAACGCGACCGCTGGCCTCGTGAACACGGCGACCGGCGATACGCTGCACGATCTCTTCGTCTTCAACGGCGATTTCAACCACAGCATCGAGCTCGACACCGGCAGTCACCAAGGCTTCAGCCTGGGGAATGGTGCGCGGGAAACCGTCGAACAGGAAACCGTTGGCGCAGTCGGACTGGGCGATACGGTCCTTGACCAGGGCGATGATCAGGTCATCGGATACCAGGCCGCCAGCATCCATGATGCTCTTGGCCTTGATGCCCAGCTCGGTGCCAGCCTTGACCGCGGCACGCAGCATGTCGCCGGTGGAGATTTGCGGAATGCCGAATTTTTCGGTGATGAACTTAGCCTGAGTACCTTTACCGGCCCCGGGAGCTCCCAGCAGAATGACGCGCATCGATGTGCTCCTCAATTTTTATATGGATAACGTCAGATTCGCCTCGTGGGGCCAATCTCAAAAATAGGGTCGTGACCGCCCAAACGGCCAAAGGCTGATCAAGATACACAGCAGGCTGCGCCCACACAAGCCGCCAAAAGTCGGAGAAACCACTGCCTGTGGTGACCTCGCAACCCGGTTCCCCAAGTCGCAACCCCAACATTAACTGTCGCCTGGCAGCACTTTTACCGCCGCCATTGAACCGCATCCGGCGCACGCGCCGGATGCCCAAAAGCACGGCAAATATCCTCAGCCGGTGTTGCGCAAACCGGCGGCAATCCCCGCCACAGACACCAGCAACGCCTGTTCTACCGGGCTGTCCTGTGCCACATCCGGCTGCCGCGATCGTGCCAGCAACTCGGCCTGCAATAGATGAAGCGGGTCGAGGTAGGTGTTGCGCAAGCGGATGAATTCAAGGGTGGCTGGGCTATGTGCCAGCAGCTGCGACTGACCGGTCAGCCCAAGAACGATGGCGCATGCCTGCGACAATAGGTCGCGTAAATGCGCACCCAAAGGAAGCAAGTCCGGTTCGACCAGACGCTCGTCGTAGGACCGGGCAATATCCGCGTCAGCCTTGGCCAGGACCATCTCCAGCATGTCGATGCGCGTGCGGAAAAACGGCCATTGCTCGCGCATCTGCTGCAGCAGTTCGCCTTCACCGCGCTCCAACGCCTTGCTCAGGGCCGCTTCCCAGCCAAGCCAGGCCGGCAACATCAACCGTGTCTGGGTCCAGCCGAAGATCCATGGGATGGCCCGCAGGCTTTCGATGCCGCCGGCACGGCGCTTGGCCGGGCGACTGCCCAGTGGCAGGCGGCCGAGTTCCTGTTCCGGCGTGGACTGACGGAAATACTCCACGAACTGTGGATTCTCCCGCACCACGGCACGGTAGGCGCTGACCCCATCGGCGGCCAGTTCGTCCATCAAGTGGCGCCACTCAGGAGTGGGCGGCGGCGGTGGCAGCAAGGTCGCTTCGAGCACCGCGGCCAAGTACAGATTGAGGTTTTGCTCGGCGATGTCCGGCAGGCCGAATTTGAAACGAATCATTTCTCCCTGCTCGGTGGTGCGGAAACGCCCGGCGACCGAACCCGGCGGCTGCGACAGAATCGCCGCGTGAGCCGGGCCGCCACCCCGTCCCACGGTGCCACCGCGACCATGGAACAACAGCAGTTCCACGTCGTGTGAACGGCAGATATCCACTAACTGCTCCTGCGCCCGGTACTGGGCCCAGGCGGCGGCCGTGGTCCCTGCGTCCTTGGCCGAGTCGGAATAACCGATCATCACCTCCTGCGGGCCTTGCAGACGCGCGCGATAGCCCGGCAGCAACAAGAGCTTCTCGATCACCGGGCCGGCGTTGTCGAGGTCGGCGAGGGTTTCGAACAGTGGCACCACGCGCATCGGCCGCAATACCCCGGATTCCTTGAGTAACAGCTGCACGGCCAGCACATCGGAAGCGGCACCGGCCATGGAAATCACGTAAGAGCCCAGCGACGCGCCTGGCGCTGCGGCGATTTCCCGACAGGTCGCCAGCACTTCGGCAGTGTCGGCCGAGGGCTTGTAGTGAGGTGGCAGCAATGGCCGGCGGTTATTCTGTTCGCGCGTCAGGAAGGCGATGCGCTCTTCTTCGCTCCAGTCTTCATAGCGACCGAGGCCCAGGTAATCGGTGATTTCAGTCATGGCCGCGGTATGGCGCGACGAGTCCTGACGCACATCGAGGCGTACCAGGAACAGGCCGAACGTCACGGCCCTGCGCAGGCAATCAAGCAACGGACCGTCGGCGATCACGCCCATGCCGCACTCATGCAGCGAGTGATAGCACAGCTCCAGCGGGTCGAGCAGTTCGCGGTTGTTTTGCAAGACATCGGCCGGTGCAGGCGTTGGCGTCGACAACGCGGTGTGCGCCCAGTTTCTCGTCGCGCGCAGGCGTTCGCGCAGTTGCTTGAGCACCGCGCGATAGGGTTCGGCGCTGTCGCCAGCCTTGGCCTTCAACGCTTCACTGGCTTGCTGCATCGACAACTCGGCAGCGAGGTGATCGACATCGCGCAGGTACAAATCGGCCGCCATCCAGCGCGCCAGCAGCAGCACTTCACGGGTCACCGCCGCCGTCACGTTCGGGTTGCCGTCACGGTCGCCGCCCATCCACGAGGCAAAGCGAATCGGTGCTGCCTGCAATGGCAAGCGCAGGCCGGTGGCGGCGTGCAGGGCCTGGTCGGCCTTGCGCAGGTAATTGGGGATCGCTTGCCACAGCGAATGCTCGATCACTGCGAAGCCCCATTTGGCTTCGTCAACCGGTGTCGGGCGCGTGCGGCGGATTTCTTCGGTGTGCCAGGCTTCGGCGATCAGGCGCTGCAACGTCGACTTGATCTGCTCACGCTCGGCACCGGTGAGGTCGCGATGGTCCTGGGCCGCCAGTTGCGCGGCGATGGCGTCGTATTTCTGGATCAGCGTGCGGCGCGCGACTTCGGTCGGGTGCGCCGTGAGCACCAGCTCGATTTCCAGCCGTCCCAACTGCCGGGCCAGGGACTCGGCGCCATGACCTTCGCCGCGCAAGCGGGCGAGCAACTCCGGCAGCACCCGCGCTTCGAATGGCGCGGCCTGGGACTCTTCGCGACGGTGAATCAGCTGGTACTGTTCGGCGATGTTGGCCAGGTTGAGAAACTGGTTGAACGCCCGCGCCACCGGCAGCAGTTCGCCCTCCGTCAATTGGTTGAGACTGGCGCTCAGTTCAGCGTCCATGGAACCGCGACGGTCGGCCTTGGCGCCCTTGCGGATCTGCTCGATCTTGTCGAGAAAGCCGTCCCCGTACTGGTCACGAATGGTGTTGCCCAACAACTCACCGAGCAGGTGAACGTCTTCGCGCAAGCGTGCATCAATATCGGTCATCAACAGTTCTCCAGCGAAAAATCCGGTCGACCAGGAACCTTAAGAGTGCCGCTCCAGACCGGTTCTTACAAGCAAGACGACGAAGGGACTGTAAACCTTTGCCGTTGAAGCTAGTCTCAACAATAAGCCGTACAACGGCTGCCGCCGGCACCTGCCGGACATTCCCCGCCTGCCAGGAGCAGGAGCGCAATGAGGTCATTATGAAAATCCGCGAGCTTGCCAACCACTGGGAAGAAAACGCCAAAGGTCGCCTGACCGACACAGGCTATTCGATTCACCTGGACGTGGAGGCTGCCGCACGGCTTGCGGCGATCATCGAGATGTACCCCAAGCGGCATCCCGAAGAACTGCTGGGAGAACTGATCGGGGCCGCCCTGGAAGAACTGGAAAAAAGCTTTCCCTATGTGAAAGGTACGACCGTAGTGGCCACTGACGAAGAAGGCGATCCGCTGTACGAAGACATCGGCCCTACCCCACGTTTTCTCGCCTTGTCCCGTCGTCACCTGCACGACTTGTCGGCGACTGACGACAAGCAGAAACACTGAGTTCTGCGCATTCCCCTCCTTCTGAAAACCACTGTTTGCGACCCTTTCGAGGGTCGTGAACAGCCGTGTCTGTTACCACGATCCTCGATATGGAGCCCTGCCCACCGCGTCGAAGTTTTTTCGGTAGCAGGCTAATTTCTCTGAACTTTCAAAAAACGCCTCGGGTCAACCCAGTAACCACGCCTGGGACGGCCGTTTCAAAACGCCTTGAAATACGGTTTCGGCTCTTTGCCCAGGATGGATGTTCACGTTGCTCAGGAGTTAGCCCAATGGAGTTGAAAACGATGAAAACCCGAACTGGCAAATCCTCTTCCCTGCACGGCTTGAAAATGACGGCCCTGGCCCTCGGCTCCGGCCTCATGCTGGCCGGTTGCGCCGGACACCCGCCCACCGAGCAGTTCGCCGTCACCGAGTCAGCGGTCAACAACGCTGTCAGCGCCGGTGGTACCGAATTCGCTGCGGTGGAGATGAAGGCTGCGCAGGACAAACTCAAGCAAGCCGAAATTGCCATGCACGACAAAAAATACGATCAAGCCAAGATCTTGGCCGAACAGGCTGAGTGGGACGCTCGCGTGGCCGAGCGCAAAGCCCAGGCGATGAAAGCCGAACAGTCTGTGAAGGACTCTCAGAAAGGGGTTCAGGAACTGCGTCAGGAAAGCCAGCGCACCGTTCAATAACGGCGCGGCACGACGTAATTCTTACTCGATTAAAAGGACGAAAACCATGAATTCAAAACATTTGATGATCCCTGCGTTGCTGGCCGCCAGCGTTGCTTTGGCCGCATGCTCCACACCACCGAACGCCAACCTGGAACAGGCGCGCACCAACTATTCCGGCCTGCAAGCCAACCCACAGGCAAGCAAAGTCGCGGCGCTGGAAACCAAGGAAGCCAGTGATTACCTGGACAAGGCCGACAAGGCTTATCTGGATAAAGAGGACCAGGCCAAGGTCGACCAGTTGGCCTACCTGACCAACCAGCGTGTGGAAGTGGCGAAACAGACCATCGCCCTGCGCACCGCCGAAGCCAACCTGAAAAACGCTTCCGCACAACGGGCCCAGGCACGTCTGGACGCGCGCGACCAACAGATCAAGCAGTTGCAGGACAGCCTCAACGCCAGGCAAACCGATCGCGGCACGCTGGTGACCTTCGGTGATGTGTTGTTCGCCACTGACAAGGCCGAGCTGAAATCCAACGGCCTGATGAACATCAACAAACTGGCGCAGTACCTCCAGGAAAACCCGGACCGCAAAGTGATTGTCGAGGGTTACACCGACAGCACCGGTACCGCGTCGCACAACCAGTCCCTGTCGGAGCGCCGCGCCAGCTCCGTGCGCACGGCACTGGTGAAGATGGGTGTCGATCCAACGCGCATCGTCGCCCAGGGTTATGGCAAGGAATATCCGGTTGCGGATAACACCAGCGTTTCGGGTCGGGCACAGAACCGTCGGGTGGAAGTGACCATTTCCAATGACAACCAGCCGGTGATTCCGCGTTCGGCGGTGAGTGCCAACACGCAATAAGCACTCGTTACACAAACCCCTGTGGGAGCCAGCTTGCTGGCGATGAGGCAATGACATTCAACATCCATGTTGAATGTTACACCGCCATCGCGAGCAAGCTCGCTCCCACATTGGTTCTGTGTTGCCAGCAATAATCGGGTTATTGCTCCAGCTTCTGCGGCGTTTCCTGCCCCATGCAACGCACGGCTTTTTTCTTGTTGTTGACCAGCACACCGGTCAGGCCTTTCTGTTCGGTATCAAACAGCACCAGCACGCCATCGATGCACTGCGCCACCTGGGCCGCCGGTTCCAGGGAGACTTTGTAGTCTTCGCCCGGCACGGTCTTGAGCATGGTGAATTCGTTGAGCAGCAACGCATCCTCTGGCTTGGCGAAGTGCAGGTAGCCGTACCACCACAGGGCTGCGACGGTGCCGAGGATGCTGCAGATACCGGTGATGATCAGCGGGATGGCGTTACGTTCTTCACTCATTGCGGGCTCTCTGGTGGTTCATCTTCAGAAGGTTCGGGCGCCGGATAATTGGGGATTTCACCCAGGCGGCGCAGGCCGTTGAAATGCTGCGGGTCATCGAGATAACGCAGCATGACTTTGCGCCAGACCGGGTCGGCGAATGTCTGCACGTGACCGCCACGGGTCAGTTGCAGCACTCTGGGCGGCGGCGCAGCTTGATACAGACGGATGCCGTTGGAAAGAGGCACGAGCGGATCGTCGATGCTGTGGTAGATCAGTTTCGGCACGCCATTGAGCTGCGCCATGGAGTTGATTGCACTGTCGCCATCGGGCACCAGCCAGGACAGCGGCACCTGAAACGCCCAGAACACCCATGAATTGCTCAGCGCATAACGACCGACACTGCGGTAACTGGCGGGCACACCGTCGAGCACAACCGCCTTGAGCTGTTTTTGCCGCTCGGGGTGTTGCACCAGGTAGTGAACCGCCATCGAACCGCCAAGGCTCTGGCCCAGCAGGACCAGCGGCTTGCCCTTGACCTCGGGGGCCTGGTCGAGCCATTTGAACGCGGCGTCGATGTCCTGGTAGATCGCCGGCAAGCTCGGCTCGCCCTCGGACAAGCCGTAGCCGCGATAATCCACCAGCAGTACCTGGTAACCCTGTTCAGGCAGCCACCAACTCCCGCCCAGGTGCATGGGCAGGTTGCCGCCGTTGCCGTGCAGGTGCAACACCGTGCCTTTGACCTCGACGCCTTTTTTGGCCGGCAGCCACCAAGCGTGCAACTTGAGGCCATCGGCAGTGATCAGGGTGATATCGCGGTATTCGAGCTTGGCTTTTTCCGGGGTGAACAACTGGCCGGGTTCGGGGTAGAACAGCAGTGAGCTGCAACCGCTCAGGGCCAGGAGAAGGCAGAGGATGCCGAGGAGTCTCATCCGGTGAAACCTCGCGATAGTGGGAATGGATAACAGCACACCCTGTAGGAGCTGGCTTGCCAGCGAATGCCTCACCGCGCCGTAGCTGATACGCCGCGTTATCATTCTTCGCTGGCAAACCAGCTCCTACAGGGGATCACAGGATATTGGAGTAATCCGCCTCGATCCGGTCCAGGCTCAGGTGGTTGAGGAAGTTGGAGAAGCACATCCACGCCGACAACGCGTTCATGTCACGGAACTGTTCCGGCAGGTACTTGGGCGGTACCACCAGGCCTTCATCCACCAACTGGCGCAAGGTGCGCATGTCTTCCAGGGTGGTCTTGCCGCAGAACAACAGCGGTATCTGCTCCAGCTTGCCTTTACGCACGGCCAGTTGAATGTAGTTGTAAATCATGATGAAGCCCTTGAGGTAGGACAAGTCTTTGGTAAACGGCAGACCTGTCGGCACCGAGCCACGGAAAACGCGGCTGGCGTTGCTGTAGCTCTCGGGCATCTCGAAACCTTGTTCGCGGAAGAACTCGAACACCTGCAGGAAATCCGCGCCCTCCTCAACCATGTGAATGGCCCGCGTGCGGTTGGTCAGCTTGCGCAGGCGGCTGGGGTACGAGGCGAAGGTGATGATTTCCATCAGGATCGCCAGGCCTTCCTGGGTCACCGTCGACGAGGGTGGCCCCTTGGACAGGAAGGTGCAGATCGGCTGGTTCAGGCCATTGAGGGTGGTGCCGACATGCACCAGCCCTTCGTGGACCTCCAGGGCGCGCACATCGCGCTGATTGAACATCGCATCAGAGCGGATCTTGATGTAGTCGGCGCCGGCCGCCGCATCGGCGACGATGCCGTCAGACTCGAACACGCGGATGGTTTCCTCGGCTTCGCCAAATACCTTGTTCAAGCGATGTTGCAACAGGTCGACCGCATCCTTGGCCGTCAGTGTCTTTGGCTCATCCTTGAGGTCGCCACGACCGTCGATGTTGTTCAGGTATTCGGACAGCATCATGCCCAGGTCGGACAGGGTCGGGTCGCCGGCATGGAACGCGTCGGAGGCAGCGCCGTACAGCTCCTGGGAAATCAGGCCGAAATCCTCGGTGCCGCGCGCTTCGAGCATGCGCACCACCATCCGATATTCCTTGCACATGCGGCGCATGATCTGCCCGACCGGGTTGAACTGGCCAAGCTGGCGGGTGATGTCGCGCTCGATGTTCTGGAACTCCAGCTTGACCTTGCTGGAATCGAAGGCCAGTGGACGGTTGAGGTAGTAGTCACGGTCCACCGCCGGCATTTCCTTGCCCTTGGCCTTGAGGAAACCCTTGCGGATGTTGTCGTCCCACTTCACCGCATCGAGGACGCGAATCGGCGTCTGCGCCAGCACAATGCGATCGGACAAAATGCGTATCGACTGCTGGTAATCGTCCACCCGGAACTCCTGTAGAAATCTTCTGTGCTGCGGTTACTTGGCTTTGGCCTGGCGCTGGTAACGCACCACTTCGACGAACACATCGGAATTGGCCGGGTCATCGAGGTAGGCGGACACCTGATCCATATGGCTGCTGATCAATACGCCATCGCCATCGTCGGTCTGAAAGCTCTCGCCACTCAGGGCTTCCTGCCCAAGCGCCTGTTTGATTTGCTCGAGGTCGAGGTTGTAGACCACCAGTTCATGTTTATCGGTGAGTTCGAATCCGCCGATGGTGAAGTGCCCGCCGAACCGGGCCGGCACTTTCGCCGAGAGATACCAGCGGCTGCCGTGGCGCGACACGGTGAAGGGGTAGGCTTCGCGCTCCTTGGGTTTGGCCCTGAAGTAGCTCACCGCCTGATAGCGATTGTCGCCGATGCGCGTCAGTTCCAGGTTCACCGGCTCACCCCAGGCGTTGGTGCTGCTCCACTTGCCGAGCAACCCTTTAGGTGCGGGCTCACTGGTGGGCAGCGGCTCCTTGAAGGTCACCAGGCAACCACTGAGCAGCAAGAACGACAAGGCGATCACTACGACACGCCAGACTCTCATTCAACACTCCCTTTGAACACACCGCTGCTAATGAGCGTTCCCACGCTCTGCGAGGGAACGATCGGTACAGGGATCGCGTTATACCGACGCCAGCACCAAATGCATATAACGCTTCAGTATGCCGAGCATTTCCTCTTCGGCGTCCGGTTCGGCGTCGTTGAGCAGGCCCTGATATTCCATCCGTCCGATTATCGCCGTCAACACTTTGGCATCCTGTTGTGGCTCGCGAGAGCCCAGCACCTGGAAAAGCTGGCAAGAGCCCTGCAGCAGGATTTGTTGATGGGAACGCACCAGTTCGGCCAGACGCGGGTTCAACAGCGCCTCCTGGCGGAACGCCTGCTCGGCCATCAGGTGCTCACGACGGGTGATCAGTTGCCGGTGAACATAGTCGGTCATCAACCGCGCAATGTCGTCCGCCAGTTTTGATCGAGCCTGCGCACTGCCGTCGCCACTGGCAATCATGTCGCGCAGCAGGCCCTCGTTGTTCACCCACAGCTTGGCCATGTAGGCCGCACTGCGCTCCACGTATTGGGCGAAGGTATCGGTGAGCAGGTCATCGATATCCTTGAAATAGTAAGTGGTCGCCGATAACGGTACTTGCGCCTCGGCAGCCACCGCGCGGTGCCGCACCGCCCGTACGCCATCACGCACGACGATGCGCATCGCGGCATCGAGAATGTCCTGTCGACGTTGCTCGCTGCCCTGCCGGCTGGCCTTGCGGCCCTGGTACTGAACACTTTCAGCGACCGCAGTGGCGATACCCGCTGCACCTTCTTGAGCCATTGCACGATTCACGACAGGTCTTTCCTCTCAGATGAAACTAACAAGTTGATACGTTTGTACCAGACAGGCAATAAAAAGCCGCCTGAAAAGGCGGCTTTTTAATTAAAACACTTACGCTTGCGGCCGCATGTGCGGGAACAGGATCACGTCGCGGATCGACGGTGAGTTGGTCAGCAACATCACCAGGCGGTCGATGCCGATGCCTTCACCCGCCGTCGGCGGCATGCCGTACTCCAGCGCGCGAACGAAGTCGGCGTCGTAGTGCATGGCTTCGTCGTCGCCGGCGTCCTTGTCGGCCACCTGGGCCATGAAACGCTCGGCCTGGTCTTCCGCGTCGTTCAACTCGGAGTAGGCGTTGGCGATTTCACGACCACCGATGAACAGCTCAAAACGGTCGGTGACGTTCGGGTTCTCGTCGTTGCGACGGGCCAGCGGCGACACTTCGAACGGGTACTGGGTGATGAAGTGCGGCTGTTCCAGCTTGTGCTCGACCAGCTCTTCGAAAATCATCACCTGCAGCTTGCCCAGACCTTCGAAGCCCAGCACCTTGGCACCGGCCTTCTTGGCGATGTCGCGGGCCTTGTCGATGTCGTTCAGGTCGTCAGCGGTCAGCTCAGGGTTGTACTTGAGGATCGAGTCGAACACCGACAGACGCACGAACGGCTCGCCGAAGTGGAACACCTTGTCGCCGTAAGGCACGTCGGTGCTGCCCAGGACCAGCTGTGCCAGCTCACGGAACAGTTCTTCGGTCAGGTCCATGTTGTCTTCGTAGTCGGCGTAGGCCTGGTAGAACTCCAACATGGTGAATTCAGGGTTGTGACGGGTCGAGACGCCTTCGTTACGGAAGTTGCGGTTGATCTCGAACACTTTCTCGAAGCCGCCAACAACGAGGCGCTTGAGGTACAGCTCAGGCGCGATACGCAGGAACATTTCCATGTCCAGCGCGTTGTGGTGGGTTTCGAAGGGCTTGGCTGCCGCGCCGCCTGGAATGGTCTGCAGCATCGGCGTTTCCACTTCCAGGAAGTCACGCTTCATCAGGAAGCTGCGGATGTGGGCGATGACTTGCGAACGCACGCGGAACGTCTGGCGCACGTCTTCGTTGACGATCAGGTCAACGTAGCGCTGACGATAGCGCTGTTCGGTGTCGGTCAGGCCGTGGTGCTTGTCCGGCAGCGGGCGCAGGGATTTGGTCAGCAGGCGCACGTGGGTCATTTCAACGTACAGGTCGCCTTTGCCGGAACGGGCCAGGGTGCCTTCGGCGGCAATGATATCGCCCATGTCCCAGGTTTTCACCGCTGCCAGGGTGTCTTCGGACAGGGTCTTGCGGTTGACGTAGACCTGGATGCGCCCGGTCATGTCCTGGATGACCATGAACGAGCCACGGTTGAGCATGATGCGACCGGCAACCTTGACCGGGATTGCAGCCTCTGCCAGCTCTTCCTTGGTCTTGTCCGCGTATTGCTTCTGCAAGTCCTGGCAGTAGTTTTCGCGGCGGAAGTCGTTGGGGAAGGCATTGCCCTTGGCGCGCTCGGCAGCAAGCTTTTCCTTGCGCAGGGCGATCAGGGAGTTTTCTTCCTGTTGCAGGGCTTGCGGATCGAGTTCTAGGTCGCTCATGTCTTTAAATATTCCATCAGGTTCGTTGCCCCCGGGCCTTGCGGCCCGAGGATCGCCAGCAGGGCTGGCTCCTACAGGGATCGGGTTGAATCAGCCGATGCTGTATTGCGTCTTTTACAGCCCGGATTTCAGGCTGGCTTCCAGGTATTCGTCGATGTCGCCGTCGAGTACCTTGTCGCAGTCGCTACGTTCGATGTTGGTGCGCAGATCCTTGATCCGCGACGCATCAAGCACGTACGAGCGAATCTGGTGACCCCAGCCGATGTCGGACTTGGTGTCTTCCAGCGCTTGCGACGCGGCGTTGCGTTTCTGCATTTCCTGCTCGTACAACTTGGCCCGCAGCATTTTCATGGCGGTGTCCTTGTTGGCGTGCTGGGAACGTTCGTTCTGGCAGCTGACCACGGTATTGGTCGGTACGTGGGTGATACGTACGGCCGAGTCGGTGGTGTTTACGTGCTGGCCACCGGCACCGGAGGAACGATAGGTGTCGATCCGCAGGTCGGCCGGGTTGATCTCGATTTCCACCTTGTCATCGATCTCTGGCGAGACGAACACCGCGCAGAACGAGGTGTGACGGCGGTTGCCGGAGTCGAACGGGCTCTTGCGCACCAGGCGGTGCACGCCGATCTCGGTACGCAGCCAGCCAAAGGCGTATTCGCCCTTGATGTGCACGGTGGCGCCCTTGATCCCGGCGACTTCACCGGCCGACAGCTCCATGATGGTCGCGTCGAAACCGCGTTTATCGGCCCAGCGCAGGTACATGCGCAGCAGGATGTTGGCCCAGTCCTGGGCCTCGGTGCCACCGGAACCGGCCTGGATGTCCAGGTACGCGTTGTTCGGGTCCATTTCATGGCTGAACATGCGGCGGAATTCAAGCTTGGCGAGGTTTTCCTCAAGACGGGCCAGCTCGGCGACGACATCGCCCACTGCGCCTTCGTCGTTTTCTTCGACGGCCATGTCCAGCAGGTCGCGGCAATCGGCCAGACCCGTGTTCAATTCGTCCAGCGTCTCGACGATCTGCGCCAGCGCAGAGCGCTCGCGGCCCAGCTCCTGGGCGTACTCAGGTTTGTTCCAGACACTCGGATCTTCAAGCTCGCGATTGACTTCGGTCAGACGCTCATGCTTTTGATCGTAGTCAAAGATACCCCCGAATGGTTTCGGAGCGCTCGGACAGGTCCTTGATGGTGTTAAGGATCGGGTTGATTTCCATGGCGGGCAGCACTCGTTGGCGAACTTTTGAAAGCCGGCGAGTATAACGGCAAACGGCCTGGAACGGCAGTCCGCTTGGCCGAAAAGGCCTGCCTACGCGATGCCCACCTGATTACGCCCATTGTTCTTCGCCAGGTACAGCCCCTTGTCCGCCGCCGAGATCAATTCCCGGCAATTGCTGCCTGCTGTCGGGGTGATGGTCGACAGGCCGATGCTGATGGTCAGGCTCGATCCTTCGGTCGGGGCAATATGCGGGATCTTCAGCGCCGCCACGGTCATGCGCAGTTTTTCCGCCACCAGGCGCGCACCGCCCTGTGAGGTGTTGGGCAGCACCAGGGCGAATTCTTCGCCGCCGTAACGGGCCGGCAGGTCGGAAGGCCGGGAGCTGGCGTCACGGATCGCCGCGGCGACCTGGCGCAGGGCTTCGTCGCCTTCCAGGTGGCCGAAGGTGTCGTTGTAGGTCTTGAAGTAGTCCACATCGATCATCAGCAGCGACAGCTGGGTCTGCTCACGCAGCGAGCGGCGCCATTCAAGCTCCAGGTACTCATCGAAATGCCGACGGTTCGACAGCCCGGTCAGGCCGTCGGAGTTCATCAGGCGTTGCAGCACCAGGTTGGTATCGAGCAACTGCTGCTGGCTGACCCGCAAGGCACGGTACGCCGCATCACGCTGCAGCAACGTCATGTAGGAGCGCGAGTGATAGCGAATGCGCGCCACCAGCTCGATGTTGTCCGGCAGCTTGACCAGGTAATCATTGGCCCCGGCTGCGAACGCCGCACTCTTGATCAGCGGGTCTTCCTTGGTCGACAGGACGATGATCGGAATGTCCTTGGTCGCCGGGTGGTTGCGGTATTCGCGCACCAGGCTCAGGCCGTCCAGGCCGGGCATGACCAGGTCCTGCAGGATCACCGTCGGCTTAATACGAACCGCATGGGCAATGGCCTGGTGCGGGTCGGCGCAAAAGTGGAAGTCGATGTTTTCTTCGTTCGACAAACCGCGTCGTACTGCCTCGCCGATCATGGCCTGATCGTCCACCAATAGCACCATGGCGGCATATTCGTCAGTCTTGAAATCGTCGAGCTGTAAATCATTCATGTGCGTTCACCTGAATATTACTTGGGCCAGGATTGCGGTTGAGAGGATCACTTGGGGAAAATCTCCAGCAATCGTGGCGCTATCTTTTCCAGCGGGCGTATTTCCACGGCGGCATCGATGGCCGCTGCCGCCTTCGGCATGCCGTACACCGCACTGCTCTGCTGGTCCTGTGCGATGGTCAGGTAGCCCTGCTGGCGCAAGAGTTTAAGCCCTTGCGCCCCGTCACGCCCCATGCCGGTCAACAAAACGCCGACCGCATCGCCATGCCAGTAACTGGCCACGCTCTCGAAAAACACATCGATAGAGGGCCTGTAGATTTCGTTGACCGGTTCGGCCGTGTAGGCCAGCGTGCCGTTTTTCAACAAGCGAATATGGTGGTTGGTGCCCGCCAGCAGCACGGTGCCGCCTTGCGGCGGTTCGCCCTCCTGGGCCAGGCGTACATTCAGGCCGCTGGCGCTGCCGAGCCATTCGGCCATGCCGGCGGCAAACACTTGGTCGACGTGTTGCACCAGCACGATGGCCGGGGAAAATTCCCGGGGCAGCCCCTTGAGCAGGAGTTCCAGCGCTGCCGGCCCGCCAGCGGACGAACCGATGGCGATCAGGCTCTGGCGCGTGCCCGAGCTGCGCGTCGGGTTCGGTGCCGAGCGCTCCCGATTGCCCTTATCGCCGATCAGCCAGCCGATGTTCATGATCTTGCGTAACAACGGTGCCGCCGCTTCCTGGGCATTGCCCGCGCCGAGGGCCGGCGTGTCGACCACATCCAGCGCGCCATGGCCCATGGCCTCGAATACCCGGTGCACGTTCTGCTGGCGATCGACAGTAACGATGACGATCGCGCAGGGCGTTTGCGCCATGATGCGCCGGGTGGCTTCCACACCGTCCATCACTGGCATGATCAAATCCATCAGGATCAGGTCTGGCGTCTGTTCGGCACACTTTTGTACCGCTTCTTTGCCATTGCCCGCGACCCAGATCACCTGGTGTGCCGGCTCGAAAGCCAATGCCCGGCGCAAGGCTTCCACGGCCATTGGCATGTCGTTGACGATTGCTATCTTCATGCCCGTGCTCCTCCAATGAGCTCAACCACTGCATCGAGCAGGGCGTCGTCGTGAAAACTGGCTTTGGCTAGATAATAGTCGGCCCCGGCGTCCAGTCCACGACGACGGTCTTCTTCACGATCCTTGTAGGACACCACCATCACCGGCAGCGATTGCAAGCGATTGTCCCGGCGCAACAACGACACCAACTCGATGCCATCCATGCGCGGCATGTCGATGTCGGTGATCAAGAGGTCGAAATCTTCCGAACGCAAGGCATTCCAGCCGTCCATACCATCGACCGCCACGGCCACGTCATAACCCCGATTGAGCAGCAACTTGCGCTGCAGCTCACGCACGGTCAGGGAGTCGTCGACCACCAGGACCCGCTTGCGGGTCACTTCGACGGCCTGGTTGCTGTGGCGCGCAATGCGCTCCAGACGCCCGGTGTTGAGCAATTTGTCCACCGAACGCAGCATGTCTTCGACGTCGACGATCAACACCACCGAACCGTCGTCCAGCAGAGCCCCGGCGGAGATGTCCTGGACCTTGCCCAGGCGCTCATCCAGGGGCAGCACGACCAAGGTGCGCTCGCCGATAAAGCGCTCGACCGCAACGCCATAAATCGTATCGCGCTCACGGATCACCACGACTTTCAGGGTTTGCTGGCTGCCTGGGCTCGCCGGACGCTGCAGCAATTGGCTGGCGGCGACCAGCCCGACATGCCGGCCTTCATGCCAGAAATGCTGGCGCCCCTCGACCTGGACGATATCGGCCGGTTCCAGATCGCACATGCGTTCGATGTGGGCCAGCGGGAAGGCATAGGCCTCGCCGCCGACGTCCACCACCAGGCTGCGCACCACCGACAGGGTCAGTGGCACCTCAAGATGGAAGCGACTGCCCTCGCCCGCCGTCTGCTCGAGCACCACCGCGCCGCGCAACTGGCGCACCATGTGCTGCACCGCATCCAGGCCGACGCCTCGCCCGGAGACTTCGGTGACCGTGTCGCGCAGACTGAAGCCGGGCAGGAACAGGAAGGTCAGCAGTTCCTCTTCGTTCAATTGCGCGGCGGTATCGGCCGGGGACAATTGGCGTTCGACGATGCTGCGCCGGACCTTTTCCAGATCGACGCCATTGCCATCATCGCTCAGTTCCAGTACCAGCAAGCCGGCTTGATGGGATGCGCGCAGACGAATCAGGCCTTCCTCCGGCTTGCCGGCCAACAATCGTTGCTCCGGGGTTTCGATACCGTGATCCACGGCGTTGCGCAGCAGGTGCGTCAGGGGCGCTTCGAGTTTCTCCAGGACGTCACGGTCGACCTGGGTTTTCTCCCCCTCGATTTCCAGCCGCACTTGCTTGCCGAGGCTGCGACCGAGGTCGCGGACCATCCGTACCTGCCCCGTCAGGACATCGGCGAACGGCCGCATGCGACAAGCCAGGGCGGTGTCGTACAGCACTTGCGCGCGCTGACTGGCCTGCCAGGCGAACTCATCCAGCTCGGCGTTTTTTTCCACCAGTAATTGCTGGGACTCAGACAAGAGCCGGCGGGCATCCTCGAGGGCTTCCCGGGCTTCAAGGCTCAGGGCCTGGTCCTTGAGATGGACGTTGAGATTTTCCAGGGCCCGCAGGCTGTTGCTCTGCATGCGCTTGAGCCGCTGCATGGTGGCTAGGTGCGGTTTGAGCCGCAGGGTTTCCACCAGGGATTTGCTCGACAGATCGAGCAGGCTGTTCAGGCGTTCGGCCGTGACCCGCAGCACGCGCTCGCCGTTTTCGGTGGTGCGCCGGGACTGTTTCGGCGGGACCGGCAGCGGCTCCGGCTCTTCCATCACCGGTACGAGCGCTTCCAGTTGCAGCTCTGCCATCGCAGGTGCAGCGGGAGCCAGGTTCGGTACCACAGCGGCCATCGGATCGAGCAAGCGCCCCATCAACGCGACATAGGCGTCGATTTCCGCAGGCCCCGACACACTGTTCGGCGTCGCGATGCGCATCAACAGGTCGGTGCCTTGCAGCAACGCATCGATGTGTTCCGGACGCAGGTACAGGCGCCCTTCCTGGGCACTGACCAGGCAATCCTCCATGACATGCGCGACGCTGACGCCGGCATCGACACCGACGATCCGGGCTGCGCCTTTTAGCGAATGCGCCGCACGCATGCACGATTCGAGATGATCGGCCTGGGTCGGATCACGCTCCAGCGCCAACAAACCTGCGCTCAGCACCTGGGTCTGGGCCTCGGCTTCCAGGCTGAACAGTTCCAGCAAAGAGGAGTCGCGCATTTGCTCGGGGGTCATGTGAGACTCCGGGTCACGGCGGACAGCAACTGCTCTTCATCCAGCCAACGCAGGCTGCGACCCTTGAATTGCAGCACGCCACGGGTGTACCTGGCATTGGCCTGCGAGCCAGAGCGGGACGCCGCCTCGAGGATGCGTTCGTCAATGGCATGAATCCCGTCCACTTCGTCTACCGGTACCACCACCGGACCGCCGTGGGCGGCGATGATCAGCATACGCGGCATGACCCGGACGCCTGCGGCCACGCTGCTGGTGCTATCGAGCCCCAGCAATTCGACCAGAGAGAGGCACGCCACCAACGCACCCCGCACATTCGCCACCCCGAGCAAGGCGCGGGAGCGTTGATGCGGCAATGAGTGAATGGTCTGCAACGGTGCCACTTCCACCAGGCTGCGAGTGGCCAGGCCCAGCCATTCTTCGCCGAGGCGGAACATCAACAGCGAACGGGTTTTCACCTCGCTCTCGACGGCAACGGACGCTGACGCGCGGTCTTCCTGCTGCAACGCGTAGCGATCCAGCAGTCGCGTGGCGGCCGCCGAGTACACCGCGCAATTGCGGCAATGAATGTGTTCGATCAGCAGCGGGCAGGACTTGTCGCCGTGAATACCGATGCGGTTCCAGCAGTCGTCGATGGCCTGGGCATCGTCATGGGTGACGCTCAAGGAGTCGGAGGCGATCATCGTTTACGCTCACTGTCGGCGGCGCGCTCACTGCGGGCGGCGCGATCCTGCAATCGTCGGGCTCCCGCCGTATCGCCCTGGGATTGCAGCAAGGCGGCCAGGTGCATCAACGCGTCGGCATGTTGCGGTTCAAGGTACAGCGCCTTGCGATAAAAACCCTGGGCTTCAAGGACGCTGCCGGCGACATCGCTGAGCAGTCCCAGCCAATAAAACACCTGGGCCACCGGTTCGTGGTGGCGTAGATAGTTATCGCAGGCGGCACGGGCTTCGGCGCTTCGGCCTTCGTTGGCCAGCGCGGCGACGTTGGCCAGCAGCGCGGCGGCGTCGGATTTGTTCGGAGCAACAGAGCGCGATGCCTGCGTAACGCTGGCGAACGGGCGCCGTTGAGTCGGCACCGGCGCGATCCTGCGCACAGGTTGTGGCACCGGCAACGGCGTGGGTACGAATGTCGGTAGAGGCTCGGGCTCTGGCGCGCTATGGCGACTGAAGGCAAAGGATTGCGCGATGCCAATCGAACGCATGCCCAGGCGCCCCAGCAGGCTGCCCTCTGCCGGGCCGATAAACAGTACGCCATCAACATGGGTCAGGCGCTTGAGCACCTCGAAAACCTGTTTTTGCGTCGACAGGTCGAAGTAGATCAGCAGATTGCGGCAGAACACGAAGTCATAGGGCGGCTCGTTGGCGAGCAAGGCCGGATCGAGCAGATTGCCGACCTGCAGGTGCACCTGTTCCAGCACCCGGGGGCTGAGTCGATAGCCGTCATCTTCGGCGGTGAAATGGCGGTCGCGAAACGCAATGTCCTGCCCGCGAAACGAATTTTTGCCGTACAGCGCTCGCCGGGCTTTTTCCACCGACAACGGGCTGACGTCCATGCCTTCGACCTTGAACTGGTGCGGCTTGAACCCGGCATCCAGCAGCGCCATGGCAATCGAATAAGGCTCTTCGCCGGTGGAGCACGGCAGGCTGAGAATTCGCAGGGCGCGCATGTTGTTGAGGTCGGCCTGGCGCCTGGCCGCCAGTTTCGCCAGGGTGGCGAAGGATTCCGGGTAACGGAAAAACCAGGTCTCAGGGACGATCACCGCCTCGATCAGCGCTTGCTGCTCGTCGCTGGAACACTGCAAGGTGCGCCAGTACTCGTCGGCCGTCTGCACCTGGGACGCGGCACTGCGTTGACGTACCGCACGCTCGATGATCGCCGGGCCGACAGACGTCACGTCGAGGCCGATGCGCTCCTTGAGGAAGTCGAAAAACCGCTGGTCGCTGCTCATTGCCACTGCTCCAGCGATACCGGGTCCAGGGGTGGCGTCGGGTACAACAGCGCACGCACCTGATCGTCCAGCAGATCGGCCACCCGCACCCATTGCAACAAACCCTGGGCATCTTCACGCACGGGGCCCAGGTACGGCGCCTGGGGATTGTCCAGGCCATAGGGTTGGAAATCCGCCGGGTTGCATCGCAAGGTGTCAGTGGCCCGTTCCAGGATCAGCCCGAGCAACTGCGCGGGGGCGGTTGCATCCGGGCGGTAATGCACCAGCACCAGGCGTGTGCTGGTGCGCGCCTGCGCGGGCGTGCCAAAGGTCAATGCGCTGAGGTCGATGACCGGCACCACCGCGCCGCGATAGGCCAATACCCCCGCGACCCAGTGCGGCGCCTGGGCAATCGGCTTCAATGGCAGGCGCGGCATTACTTCCGCCACCTCGATCGCCTGCAAGGCATACCGCTCGTGACCGATGCGAAACACCAGGAACAACGCATGCGCGGCCTGCTTCACGGCAGTGCGCTTGGCCGTGAGTTCGCTCATCAGACTTTGAATCGCGAAACGCCGCTACGCAGCCCTACGGCCACCTGGCTCAGTTCGTCGATGGCAAAACTGGCCTGGCGCAGGGATTCGACGGTCTGGCTGCTGGCATCGCCCAATTGCACCAGCGCGTGGTTGATCTGCTCGGCACCGGTTGCCTGGGCCTGCATGCCTTCGTTGACCATCAATACCCGCGGCGCCAGCGCCTGGACCTGATGGATGATCTGCGACAACTGCTCGCCGACCTGCTGCACCTCGAACATGCCGCGGCGCACTTCCTCGGAGAACTTGTCCATGCCCATCACACCGGCCGACACCGCCGATTGAATCTCACGCACCATCTGTTCGATGTCATAGGTGGCAACGGCGGTCTGGTCCGCCAGGCGCCGGACTTCGGTGGCGACCACGGCAAAACCGCGACCGTATTCGCCGGCCTTCTCGGCTTCGATCGCCGCGTTGAGCGACAACAGGTTGGTCTGGTCGGCGACCTTGACGATGGTCACCACCACCTGGTTGATGTTGCCGGCCTTCTCGTTGAGGATCGCCAGCTTGGCGTTGACCAGGTCGGCCGCACCCATCACCGAATGCATGGTCTCTTCCATGCGCGCCAGGCCCTGTTGCCCGGAACCGGCAGCCACCGAGGCCTGGTCGGCGGCGGTGGACACTTCGGTCATGGTGCGTACCAGGTCCCGTGAGGTGGCGGCGATTTCCCGGGAAGTCGCGCCGATTTCAGTGGTGGTGGCGGCCGTTTCGGTAGCGGTGGCCTGCTGTTGCTTGGACGTCGCAGCGATCTCGGTGACCGAGGTGGTCACTTGCACCGACGAGCGCTGGGCCTGGGACACCAGGGAGGTCAGCTCGGTCATCATGTCGTTGAAGCCGGTTTCCACGGCACCGAATTCGTCCTTGCGCTCAAGATTGAGACGCGAGCTCAGATCGCCAGTGCGCATGATTTCGAGGATGTTCACGATGCGATTCATCGGCGCCATGATTGCGCGCATCAGCAGCAGGCCGCAAAGGCCGGCGGCCAGCACTGCGATCACCAGGGAAATGCCCATGATGACTTTGGCGGTGACGACTGCATCATCGATAGCCGCCACATCCTGATCCGCCACGGCTTTATTGTGACGCAGAATATCACTGAGCTTCATTCGACCGGCCGTCCAGGTGGGGGTCAGCTCTTCGTTGAACATCCTGATGGCTTCGGCGTCCTGATTGCGTTTATGCAACTCGGTAACGGCGAGCAGGATCCGTTGGTAGTCCTCGTGGAGTTTTTCAAATGCGGCATACTCGACCTTGTCTTCGTCCGTCGTCACCGTGGCACGATAAAGCTCCATCTGCTCTTGCAGGCGCGCGGAGAAGTCCTTGAAGTCCGCCGCATCCTTGGCGGTGAAGCCCTGGCCCTGCTCCAGTCCCAGCATCTCCAGCATCCGCAGATAACTGTCGGACCAGGCGCCGCGAACCATCGAGCTGTAATACAAGCCCGGCAGCGCATCCTCACGAACGCTGGCTTCGCTGGTCTCGATCTTCAACAACCGCGAATACGAGACGACCACCATCAGCAACATGATGGCGATAATTACCGCAAAGCTCGCCAAAATGCGTTGGCGCAACGTCCAGTTCTTCACAGTCAGTCCTCGGGGGCATTCGAAATGCGGGGAGTATAGCCGAGGGCGCTGTTTCATTTATAAGACGGTTGCGCACCACTTCTCATCCCGCGGAAAAATCCAGGATGGGCTTTTGGGTGGGGATTTTCCGATATTGCTTGGGAAGTGTGCCAGTGGCATTTCGCAGGAAAGGGACCGTGGATTGGCCAACAAGAAGTCGGGCGTGCCCGAAATCTCTTCGCGGGCAAGCCACGCTCCTACAGGTCAACCTGTCCGTAGGAGCGTGGCGTGCCCGCGATGGCGGTCTTGAGGGTTACACCGCAGCCAGCCTCACCTGATTCTCCAGCTCGGCCTTCAGCCCCGGGTCCAGCTTGAGTTGCCGCGCCAGTTCATCGAGGTAGGACTTCTCCATGAAGCTCTCCTCATCCACCAGCATCACGCTGGCGATATACATTTCGGCCGCCATTTCCGGGGTCCTGGCGGCACGGGCCACATCGGTCGGATCCAGCGGCTTGTTCAGTTCGGCATGCAGCCAGTGTTGCAGTTCCTGATCGTTGTCGAGCTTGCTGAACTCGCCTTCGATCAGCTCGCGTTCGCGCGCGTCGATATGACCGTCGGCCTTGGCCGCGGCCACCAGGGCCTTGAGAATCGCCTGGCTGTGCTGCTCGACTTGCGCCGTCGGCAAGCGATCGAGGGTTTGCGGTTCGGTCCTCGGGGCTGTGCCCTGCTGGGCCTGCCAGTTGCCGTAGGCTTTGTAGGCAATAACGCCTAGCGCCGCGAGCCCGCCGTAAATAGCGACCTTGCCCCCGACCTTGCGCGCCTTCTTGTTACCCAGCAGCAGGCCCATGGCCCCGGCCGCCAGGGCACCGCCGCCTGCACCGGAGAGCAAGCTGCCGATGCCACTGTTCGCCCCCTGGTTCTGCGTCGAGCCGGTCTTTTTTTGCAACAAATCCTGGCCCGACTTGAGCAACTGGTCGAGCAATCCACGGGTGATCATTTTCCGCCTCCACAAAAGGGTTCAACCGCACTCTAAGGCCATCAGACTAGATCGAAAGTGCCCGACGACTCTCGGCGGGTTTGCTTCCAGATGTTGCTGGGGCGGCAGATTCCCGGGGGCAATGATGCTCAGGGATACGCCAGGGTTATCCGATAGTTGCCCGAAGTGATCGGTCTGGATGCAGCGTCCACCAACCTGTACTGCCCCTCATTGACCTGCAATCTGGCGAAGGCGGCTGGCGAGTCGAGAGAACTGACAGTTACCACTGGCTCCAGGTTTTGCGCACTGATCAGGTCTCCTTGCGCGCTCCCCGGACAGCCACGCAATACAAAACCCTGGCCGGTAACAGAGACCTTGCATGGCGCCTCCACTATTGCACCCTGGAAATGGATTATCGGCGCAGACGCAAGGCAACTTCCTGCCAGGCCCAGCGACAGTCCCAATGCCAGCGACATTTTCCTGATACTCATCGCGCACCCTCCCAGCTCAAAGATTGTGAAGTCCCAAGAGTAGTCGGCAAAAAACCGCAAATGATTAGGCCTTGGGAGTGCGCGCCCAACACTACGGCTCAGCCGCCCCATCGAAAAAAAGATATACACTCAAAAAAATCTATAAAACCGCTCACTCGGTACGGCCACATGATGACCCTGCGTCAAATTCGTCACTTCATTGCGGTGGCCGAGACCGGCTCGATCTCCGCTGCCGCGCAAACCGCGTTCATCTCCCAGTCCACCCTGACCCTGGCGATCCAGCAGCTTGAGCAGGAGATCGGCGTCGGCCTGTTCAATCGCCACGCCAAGGGCATGACCCTGACCCATCAGGGGCACCAGTTCTTGCGCCAGGCGCACTTGATCCTGGCCACTGTGGACAACGCCAAGCGCAGCCTGCAACAAAGCACCGACCAGGTGGCCGGGCAATTGATCGTCGGGGTGACCAGCCTGGTGGCCGGTTACTACCTGGCGGACTTGCTCACGCGCTTCCAGCGCGCCTACCCCAACGTCGAAATCCGTGTGATGGAAGACGAACGCCCGTACATCGAACACTTGCTGGTCAGCGGCGAGATCGATGTCGGCGTGTTGATCCTCTCCAACCTCGAAGACCGCCACGCTCTGCAGACCGAAGTACTGACCCATTCGCCCCATCGACTGTGGCTGCCAGCCCAGCATCCGCTGCTGGAACACGACAGCATCAACCTCGCCGACGTGGCCCGCGAGCCGCTGATTCAATTGAACGTCGATGAAATGGACCGCAACGGCCAGCGCATGTGGACCGCCGCCTCCCTGCAACCACGCATCACCCTGCGCACCGCCTCGACCGAAGCGGTGCGCAGCCTGGTGGCGGCCGGCCTCGGCGTGTCGATCCAGCCCGACATGACTTACCGCCCCTGGTCACTGGAGGGCGACATCATCGAAGCGCGGCCGATTGCCGACCTGAGCCAGACCCTCGATGTCGGCCTCGCCTGGCGCCGTGGCACGGCGCGTCCGGCACTGGTCGACCCATTCCTGACCGTGGCGCGCGAGCAACCCCACGGCGGGCGCAAGCCATCTATTTAATCGAACGCCACCTTCAGTATTTAGAATTTGTCGACCTCGGGTCTGCGCACTAGTCTTGTCGTATCTATATAAGACGGCCAGCCCCGGTCACAGGGAGCAGCATGGCCACACAAGAAAAGAGAACCCGAAGAATGGCTGGCGCACAGACCCCGTTGTTCACCGCATTGTTGATCGAAGGTGAATTAGTCGCAGGGCAAGGTCGTGTCGAGGCAATCCTCAACCCGGCAACAGGCGAAGTGTTGACGCACATCGCCGAAGCCAGCACCGACCAAGTCGAAGCCGCTATCCTCGCAGCGCACCGCGCCTTCGCCGGCTGGTCGCGGACCACCCCGCAGCAACGCTCGAACCTGTTGCTCGATATCGCCAACGCCATCGAAAAAAACGCCGACCTGCTCGCCCGCCTCGAATCCCTGAACTGCGGCAAACCGTTGCACCTGGCCCGCCAGGACGACCTGAGCGCCACGGTCGATGTGTTCCGCTTTTTCGCGGGCGCCGTGCGCTGCCAGACCGGCCAGCTCAGCGGCGAGTACCTGCCGGGCTATACCAGCATGGTGCGGCGCGATCCGATTGGCGTGGTCGCATCGATTGCACCCTGGAATTACCCGATCATGATGGCGGCGTGGAAAATCGCCCCGGCCCTGGCCGCCGGCAACACCCTGGTGTTCAAGCCCTCGGAGCACACGCCCCTGTCGATCCTGGCGTTGGCCCCGGCGCTGGCGCAAATCCTGCCGCCTGGCGTGATCAACATTGTTTGCGGTGGTGGCGAAGGCGTCGGCAGTCACCTGGTCAGCCATCCCAAGGTGCGCATGGTGTCGCTGACCGGCGATATCGTCACCGGGCAGAAAATCCTCCAGGCCGCGGCAAAAACCCTCAAGCGCACGCACCTCGAACTGGGCGGCAAAGCGCCAGTGATCGTCTGCAACGATGCCGACATTCAAGCGGTGGTCGAAGGCGTGCGCACCTACGGCTATTACAACGCCGGCCAGGACTGCACCGCCGCGTGCCGGGTGTATGCCCAGGCCGGTATTCACGACCGCCTGGTGGCCGAACTCGGTGCGGCGGTCAGCAGCCTGCGTTTCGCCGGCAAACGCGATGCCGACAACGAGATCGGCCCGCTGATCAGCACCCGCCAGCGCGATCGCGTGGCCAGTTTCGTCGAGCGCGCCCTCGGCCAGCCACATATCGAACGGGTGACCGGTGCGGCGGTGCATTCCGGAGCCGGCTTCTATTACCAGCCGACCCTGCTCGCCGGTTGCAAGCAAGGCGATGAAATCGTCCAGCGCGAAGTGTTCGGGCCGGTGGTCACCGTGACCCGTTTCGATGAGCTGGAACAAGCGGTGGATTGGGCCAACGACTCGGAATACGGCCTGGCCTCGTCGGTCTGGACGCAGAACCTCGACAAGGCGATGCAGGTCGCCGCGCGGTTGCAGTACGGCTGTACCTGGATCAACAGCCATTTCATGCTGGTCAGCGAGATGCCCCACGGCGGGCTCAAGCGTTCGGGTTACGGCAAGGACCTGTCCAGCGATTCACTCCAGGACTACAGCGTGGTGCGACACATCATGGCCCGCCACGGGCAGCATCTCTGACTACGCTAATAACAAGCCGCTAACGGCATGCTTCACCACGTTCACTACTGCCCCGACCATAATTTGAAGAAGAGGGAAATCCCATGTTCGTGCACAAGACCGCACTGCTCAGTGCAATCACCCCCTTACTGCTGGCCAGTGTCAGTGCCCAGGCCGCCGAGCCGCTGAAGGCTGTCGGTGCCGGCGAAGGCCAGCTGGATATCGTGGCGTGGCCCGGGTACATCGAACGTGGCGAAAGCGACAAGGCCTACGACTGGGTGACCGGTTTCGAGAAGGAAACCGGCTGCAAGGTCAACGTGAAAACCGCTGCGACCTCCGATGAGATGGTCAGCCTGATGGCCAAGGGCGGTTATGACCTGGTGACCGCGTCCGGCGACGCCTCCCTGCGCCTGATCGTCGGCAAGCGCGTGCAGCCGATCAACACGGCGTTGATCCCGAACTGGAAGAACCTCGACCCGCGCCTCAAGGATGCGCCGTGGTACGTGGTCAACAAGCAGACCTACGGCACCCCGTACCAGTGGGGTCCGAACGTGTTGATGTACAACACCAACGTATTCAAGACCGCGCCTGACAGCTGGGGCGTGTTGTTCAACGCCGAAAACCTGCCGGACGGCAAGCCGAACAAGGGCCGCGTGCAGGCCTATGACGGCCCGATCTACATTGCCGACGCGGCGCTGTACCTGAAATCCGCCAAGCCGGAATTGGGCATCCAGAACCCCTACGAACTGACCGAAGCACAGTACAAGGCCGTGCTCGATCTGTTGCGCGCCCAGCAGCCGTTGATTCACCGCTACTGGCACGACACCACCGTACAAATGAGTGACTTCAAGAACGAAGGCGTAGTCGCGTCCGGGGCCTGGCCATATCAGGTCAACGGCCTGGTCAACGAGAAACAGCCGATCGCCTCGACCATCCCGAAAGAAGGCGCCACCGGGTGGGCCGACACCACCATGCTGCACACCGATGCCAAGCACCCCAACTGTGCCTACAAGTGGATGGACTGGTCGCTGCAACCGAAAGTCCAGGGTGACGTAGCGGCGTGGTTCGGTTCGTTGCCAGCGGTACCGGCAGCGTGCAAGGAGAGCGAATTGCTCGGTGCCGAGGGCTGCAAGACCAATGGTTTCGACAACTTCGACAAGATCGCCTTCTGGAAAACCCCGCAGGCTGAAGGCGGCAAGTTCGTGCCGTACAGCCGCTGGACCCAGGACTACATCGCGATCATGGGCGGTCGTTAACACATCCACCGATCGTTCCCACGCTCTGCGTGGGAATGCATCACTGGACGCTCCGCGTCCATTCGCGCAGAAGTGACGCAGAGCGTCACGGGCTGCATTCCCACGCGGAGCGTGGGAACGATCACATCAGCTGTTCGCTTTTTCAGAAGTCCAGGCAGGGCCGCTGCGACGGTCTTCGCCTTTTTGGAGCACCGCACCATGACACTTGCAGTCCAGTTCACCAACGTTTCCCGGCAGTTCGGCGAAGTGAAAGCCGTTGACCGGGTTTCCATCGACATCCAGGACGGCGAGTTCTTCTCCATGCTGGGGCCTTCCGGCTCGGGCAAAACCACCTGCCTGCGCCTGATCGCCGGTTTTGAACAACCGAGCACGGGTTCCATTCGTATTCATGGTGAGGAGGCCGCCGGCCTGCCGCCGTACCAGCGTGACGTGAACACTGTGTTCCAGGATTACGCGCTGTTCCCACACATGAACGTTCGCGACAACGTCGCCTACGGCTTGAAAGTCAAAGGTGTCGCCAAGGCCGAACGCCTCAAGCGTGCCGAGGAAGCCCTCGACATGGTCGCCCTCGGCGGCTACGGCGAACGAAAGCCGGTGCAACTCTCCGGCGGCCAGCGCCAGCGCGTCGCCCTGGCCCGCGCCCTGGTCAATCGCCCACGGGTGCTGTTGCTCGACGAACCGCTGGGTGCACTGGACCTGAAACTGCGCGAGCAGATGCAAGGCGAACTGAAGAAGTTGCAACGCCAGCTCGGCATCACCTTCATCTTCGTCACCCACGACCAGACCGAAGCGCTGTCGATGTCCGACCGCGTCGCCGTGTTCAACAAGGGTCGCATCGAACAGGTCGACTCGCCGCGCAACCTGTACATGAAACCGGCAACCACCTTTGTCGCCGAATTCGTCGGCACTTCCAACGTGATTCGCGGTGATCTGGCGCGGCAGTTGAGCGGCAATCCGCAGCCCTTTTCGATTCGCCCCGAACACGTGCGTTTCGCCGAAGGTCCGCTGGCCAGCCACGAGATCGAAGTCAGCGGCTTGCTGCACGACATCCAGTACCAGGGCAGCGCCACACGCTATGAATTGAAGCTGGAAAACGGCCAGACCCTGAACATCAGCCAGGCCAACAATCAATGGCTCGATACCAGCGCCCAGCACCAGACCGGCCAACGCCTCAGCGCCCGCTGGGCCCGCGAAGCGATGATCCCGCTGCACGACACCCTGACAGGCGGGGTGTGACATGACCACCCTGGCTGTTTCTCAAACCTCGTCGGGCGGCTCGGCGCTGCGCAGGTTTTCCAACCTGCTGTATCGACGGCCGAACCTGTACCTGTCAATGCTGCTGGTGCCGCCGCTGCTGTGGTTCGGCGCGATCTACCTGGGCTCCTTGCTGACGTTGCTGTGGCAGGGTTTCTACACGTTCGACGACTTCACCATGGCGGTCACGCCCGACCTGACCCTGGCGAACTTCGCCGCGCTGTTCCAACCATCGAACTTCGACATCATCCTGCGCACCCTGAGCATGGCCATCGTGGTGTCCATCGCCAGCGCCATCGTCGCGTTCCCGATTGCCTATTACATGGCGCGTTACACCACGGGTAAAACCAAGGCATTTTTCTACATCGCGGTGATGATGCCGATGTGGGCCAGCTACATCGTCAAGGCCTATGCCTGGACCCTGCTGCTGGCCAAGGGCGGTGTGATGCAGTGGTTTGTGCAGAACCTGGGGCTGGAACCCTTGTTGCAGTTCGTACTGGGCATTCCGGGAATCGGCGGCAGTACCTTGTCGACCTCGCACCTGGGGCGTTTCATGGTGTTCGTCTACATCTGGCTGCCCTTCATGATCCTGCCGATCCAGGCTTCGCTGGAACGTCTGCCGCCATCGCTGCTGCAAGCCTCCGCCGACCTCGGCGCCAAGCCGCGCCAGACCTTCATGCAGGTGATTTTGCCGCTGTCGATTCCGGGGATTGCCGCAGGCTCCATCTTCACCTTCTCGCTGACCCTGGGCGATTTCATCGTGCCGCAACTGGTGGGCCCGCCGGGGTACTTCGTCGGCAGCATGGTGTATGCCCAACAAGGTGCGATCGGGAATATGCCGATGGCTGCAGCCTTCACCCTGGTGCCGATCGTGCTGATCGCCATCTACCTGTCCATCGTCAAACGACTGGGGGCCTTCGATGCACTCTGACAAAGCATCCCTGGGTTTGCGCATTGCCGCCTGGGGCGGGCTGGTGTTTTTACACTTCCCGATCCTGATCATCTTCCTGTACGCCTTCAACACCGAAGACGCGGCGTTCAGCTTCCCGCCCAAGGGCTTCACCCTGAAGTGGATCGGCGTGGCGTTCTCGCGGCCCGACGTACTGGAAGCGATCAAGCTGTCGCTGCAGATCGCGGCCATTGCCACGGCGATTGCCATGGTGCTTGGCACACTGGCGTCGGCGGCGTTGTACCGACGGGACTTCTTCGGCAAGCAAGGCATCTCGCTGATGCTGATCCTGCCGATCGCCCTGCCGGGGATCATCACCGGCATCGCGCTGCTGGCGACCTTCAAGACGCTGGGCATCGAACCGGGGATGTTCACCATCATCGTCGGCCACGCGACCTTCTGTGTGGTGATCGTCTACAACAACGTCATCGCCCGCTTGCGTCGTACGTCCCACAGTTTGATCGAAGCCTCCATGGACCTCGGTGCCGACGGCTGGCAGACCTTCCGCTACATCATCCTGCCGAACCTTGGCTCGGCGCTGCTGGCCGGCGGCATGTTGGCGTTCGCGCTGTCATTCGACGAGATCATCGTCACCACCTTCACCGCCGGCCACGAACGCACCCTGCCGCTGTGGCTGCTCAATCAGCTCAGCCGCCCAAGGGACGTACCGGTGACCAACGTTGTGGCGATGCTGGTGATGATCGTGACCATGCTGCCGATCCTTGGCGCTTATTACCTGACGCGGGGTGGTGAGAGCGTGGCGGGGAGTGGTGGGAAATAAATTCAGAAACCGACAACAACAATCCCCTGTAGGAGGACAGACTCATGCAAACCCAACTCCTGATCAACGGCCAACTGCTCACCGGCGAAGGCCCCGCCCAACCGGTGTTCAACCCCGCGCTGGGCCGTGTGCTGGTGGAAATCAACGAAGCCAGCGAAGCCCAGGTCGATGCCGCCGTGCGCGCCGCCGATGCCGCGTTCGACAGCTGGTCGCACAC
>NZ_JBIUYA010000038.1:0-54744 GCF_044744285.1 Pseudomonas sp. NPDC087336
TGTGAGAGGGTGCCTGCACACTGAACGACGGCTTCGGCGCGGTGACCATCGGTTCGGAGGAGTAGTACATCACCGACACCGCGTTCGCCATGGGCTGGCGCCCTGACATGTCCAAGGTCAAGCCGACCGGCAAGCGTGTCGCGATCATCGGCGCGGGCCCGGCGGGCCTCGGTTGTGCCGACGTGCTGGTACGTGGCGGCGTGACCCCGGTGGTGTTCGACAAGAACCCGGAAATCGGCGGTCTGCTGACCTTCGGCATCCCCGAGTTCAAGCTGGAAAAGACCGTGCTGAGCAATCGTCGCGAAGTCTTCAGCGGCATGGGCATCGAGTTCCGCCTCAATACCGAGGTGGGCAAGGACGTGACCATGGAGCAACTGCTCGAAGAATACGATGCGGTATTCATGGGCATGGGCACCTACACCTACATGAAGGGCGGTTTCGCCGGTGAAGACCTGCCGGGCGTGTACGACGCGCTGGACTTCCTGATCGCCAACGTCAACCGCAACCTGGGCTTTGAAAAGTCGCCGGAAGATTTCGTCGACATGAAAGGCAAGAAAGTCGTGGTACTCGGCGGTGGCGACACCGCGATGGACTGCAACCGTACTTCGATTCGCCAGGGCGCCAAATCGGTGACCTGTGCCTATCGTCGTGACGAGGCGAACATGCCGGGCTCGCGTAAAGAGGTAAAGAACGCCAAGGAAGAAGGCGTGAAATTCCTCTACAACCGCCAGCCGATCGCGATTGTCGGTGAAGACCGTGTCGAAGGCGTGAAGGTGGTCGAGACCCGTCTCGGCGAGCCGGACGCCCGTGGCCGTCGCAGCCCAGAGCCGATCCCGGGTTCCGAAGAGATCATCCCGGCCGACGCCGTGGTCATCGCCTTCGGGTTCCGTCCAAGCCCGGCACCGTGGTTCGAGCAGTTTGAAATCCAGACCGACAGCCAGGGCCGCGTCGTGGCACCGGAACAAGGTCAGTACAAGCATCAGACCAGCAACCCGAAAATCTTCGCCGGTGGCGATATGGTTCGCGGCTCTGACCTGGTGGTGACGGCGATCTTCGAAGGCCGTAATGCGGCGGAAGGGATCCTGGATTACCTGGGCGTCTGATCAAAAGCTTCGCTGGCAAGCCAGCTCCTACAGGATTTCGCATGACCTGTAGGAGCCGGCTTGCCGGCGAAGAGGCCGCGACAAATTGACCCGATAGACAAAAGGCTGACCTCCATCCGTGCCTTTTGCGTCCGGCTCTGAGAAAATGCCCGCACTTTTTTTCCGGATGCCGACATGACTGCCCTGAAGAACGACCGTTTCCTGCGCGCCCTGCTCAAGCAACCCGTAGACGTCACCCCCGTGTGGATGATGCGTCAGGCCGGTCGCTACCTGCCTGAATACCGCGCCAGCCGCGCCAAGGCCGGCGATTTCATGAGCCTGTGCATGAACCCGGAGTTCGCTTGCGAAGTCACGTTGCAACCGCTCGACCGCTATCCGCAGCTGGACGCGGCGATCCTCTTCTCCGACATCCTGACCATCCCCGATGCCATGGGCCAAGGCCTGTACTTCGAAACCGGCGAAGGTCCGCGCTTCAAAAAAGTAGTCAGCACCCTGGCCGACATCGAAGCCCTGCCGATTCCTGATCCGCAGAAAGACCTGGGTTACGTCATGGACGCGGTCAGCACCATTCGCCGTGAACTGAACGGCCGGGTACCTCTGATCGGTTTCTCGGGCAGCCCGTGGACACTGGCCACCTACATGGTCGAAGGCGGCTCGTCGAAAGACTACCGCAAGACCAAAACCATGCTCTACGACAACCCGCAAGCCTTGCACCTGCTCCTGGACAAGCTCGCGCAGACGGTCACCAGCTACCTCAATGGCCAGATCCTGGCCGGCGCGCAAGCGGTACAAATCTTCGACAGCTGGGGCGGCAGCCTCTCGGCGGCGGCGTACCAGGAATTCTCCCTGGCTTATATGCGCAAAATCGTCAGCGGCCTAATCCGCGAGCACGAAGGCCGCAAGGTTCCGGTCATTCTGTTCACCAAGAACGGCGGCCTGTGGCTGGAAAGCATTGCCGACGCTGGTGCCGACGCACTGGGCCTGGACTGGACCTGCGACATCGGCAGCGCCCGCGCCCGTGTCGGCGACAAGGTTGCCCTGCAAGGCAACATGGACCCGACGGTGCTCTACGCCAAGCCTGAAGCGATCCGCACCGAAGTTGGCCGCATCCTCGCCAGCTATGGCAAGGGCAGCGGTCACGTGTTCAACCTGGGTCATGGCATCACGCCGGAAGTTGATCCGGAGCACGCCGGCGCCTTCCTGCGTGCGGTGCATGAGTTGTCGGCGCAGTATCACGAGTGATCGCTGCCCAATAAAAAACGCCCGGTCTATGCCGGGCGTTTTGTTTTCAGGCTTTCACATTGCCCAGCGGCGGCAACTTCGCCAGTTTCAACGCCACCAGCAACGCCACCATCAGCAGTCCACCAATGAATAAGCCAATCCCGTTCCAGCCGCCCAAGTGCCAGAATACGCCGCCCGCCGTTCCGGCAATGCTGCCCCCGGCGTAGTAGCTGAACAGGTACAAGGACGATGCCTGGCCCTTGGCTTTGAGGGCACGGCGGCCGATCCAGCTGCTGGCGACCGAGTGGGCACCGAAGAAGCCGAACGTAAACACCAGCATGCCGATGATGACCAGCGGCAATGGTGTAGACATCGTCAGGGCGAGACCGCCAATCATCAGTGCGATAGTGCTCCAGAGCACTTTGCGGCGACCGATTTTATCCGCCAGCGAGCCGATTTTCGCCGAGCTGTAGATGCCTGACAGGTACACCACCGAAAGCAGCCCGACAAAGGCCTGTTCCATGTGATACGGCTCGGCCAGCAAGCGGTAGCCGATGTAGTTGAACAAGGTGACGAACGCACCCATCAGCACGAAGGCTTCGAGAAACAGCAGCGGCAGGCCGGCGTCGCGAAAGTGCATGGTGAACCCGTCGACCAGGCTGCGCGGGTGCAGCGAGCGGGGGCGGAAGTTGCGCGACTCAGGAAGGATTTTCCAGAACACCGCTGCCGCAATGAGTGCCAGGCCGCCGATCACCAGCATTGCCGTGTGCCAGCTGACGAAGTCGATCAATACACCGGTGATAAGACGCCCGCTCATCCCGCCGATGGCGTTGCCGCCGATGTACAAGCCCATGGCGAGGCCGATGTGCTGTGGGTGAATCTCTTCGCTCAGGTAGGTCATCGCCACCGCCGCCAGGCCGCTCAACGACAATCCAATCAGTGCGCGCATCGCCAGCACGCCATGCCAGCTCGGCATCATCGCGCTGGCCATGGTGCACAGTGCGGCGGCAAACAGCGCCGCCACCATCACCGGTTTACGTCCGATGCGGTCGGAGATCGGGCCGGTGATCAGCAGACCGATGGCAAGCATGCCTGTGGCCACTGACAGGATCAGGCTGCTCTGTGCCGCGTTGATGGAATATTCGTGGGACAGCAACGGCATCATCGGTTGCACGCAGTAGAGCAGGGCGAACGTCGCGAAGCCGCCGCAGAACAGCGCCAGCACGGTGCGCATGAACGCCGGCGTACCTTTTTCGATGTAGATCTCTTTCAACTCGACAGCCACATCGTCCAGTGCGGCGGGAGGAATTTCATGGGTAAGTGGAGCGACAGCAGTTTTCACGGTGGACCTCGGGGGAGCGCAGCCGGTCAGGCAATGAAAAAAGCATATAGCTGGCTAATGATTCAATCCAATATATTGTTCGACCTGTTTGATAGCTTTAACGACCTAATGGGGTTTTCATGGAATTGCGTCATCTGCGCTACTTCATCGCCGTCGCCGAAGAACTGCATTTCGGCCGCGCCGCACAGGTGCTGGGCATCTCCCAACCACCGCTGAGCCAGCAGATTCAGGCGCTGGAACAGGAAGTCGGCGCGCGCTTGTTCGAGCGAACCAATCGTCGGGTCGAGCTCAGCGAAGCCGGGCGATTGTTTCTGGAAGAGGCGCGGTTGGTGCTGGCGCAGGTGGACAAGGCGGCGGATGTTGCACGACGGGCGCAACTGGGTGAATTGGGCGAATTGAAAATCGGTTTCACCTCGTCGGCACCGTTCAACTCAACGATTCCCCAGGCGATTTTTTCGTTCCGTCAGCGTTTTCCTGCCGTGCACTTGAACCTGCGGGAAATGAGCAGCACCCAGGTGGCCGATGCGCTGGTGGATGAGTCGATCGAGGTCGGGATCATGCGGCCGCTGGGGCTGCCCGACTCCCTCAGCGTGGTCGAACTGATGCGCGAGCCGTTGGTCGCGGTGCTCAGCTCCAAGCATCCGCTGGTGAAGGACAGTGAAGAGGGATTGTTCCTGTCAGCGTTGGCCCTCGAGCCCTTCGTATTCTTCCCGCGCAGCTACGGCAGTGGCTTGTACGCGCAACTACTCAGCCTGGCCCGTGATGCCGGTTTCAGCCCGCACTTCGCCCAGGAGGCGGGTGAGGCAATGACCATTATCGGCTTGGTGGCCGCGGGGCTGGGGGTGTCGGTGCTGCCGGCGTCTTATCAGCGGATGCGCATTGACGGTGTGGTCTATCGGCCGTTACTCGATCCAGCGGCGGTGTCGGCGGTGTGGCTGGTGCAGCGCAAGGATCAGAAATCGGCGATGGCGAGGGCGTTTGTGGAGTTGTTGACGCGAAAAGTAGAGCCGTTGAAGTCGTGACTGCTGCGCAGTCAATCGCGAGCAAGCTCGCTCCCACAGGTTTCAGCGGCGTGAACACGATCTTGGTAACGACGGGAACCCTGTGGGAGCGAGCTTGCTCGCGATTGCGTCCGAGAGAACACCAAAAAGACCAGCTGTATGGAGCAAGAAGTAACAGTCCTGCGGGAAACTTCACCACCCACTGTGGGACATTTCCGAAATCCCTCGCAACGGCTACAGCGCCTTGCGGCGTTACCTACAACTACTCCAGAATCCGCCGGCTTGTGCGCTTTGAGGGCCATCGCTAACTTGATTCGCGTCACTGAATGTCAGTGATCGGGTTTAGTAGCCCGTTGTTATGCGAAGCGCATTGGCGCTCCTGATAGGCAGGTATACCAATACCTGCCCTTGACGGTAGCTGTGCGCAGGGCGCCTTCGGGCGCGCCGGTTGGCGACGACCCGGTCTACTAACCTGCGTACAGCTGCCACCCTTTTGATCAGTAGCGATTCGGTGTGGCCCCCACTGTCAGGACGCTGAATCATGACCAATACCTCAAACCCACCGGATACCAACCCAGACACTCCACACCAACCCAGCAATATCTTCCTCATCGCCCCCGATATCGACAACCACACCCTGCTGGAATACGCCTGCGTTTCACTGGCATCGGCCAATGTCATGGCGAGCGACTTTGCCAGAGACCTAAAGGGGTCGCAGAGCCATACGCTGCTGGGGATTCAGCAATCGATCATGCTGGGAGAACTGGCGGTGAATCGGGTGTTGGATAACCTCGATCCGCCATGACCTGTCCGGGAGGCAGGAACTTGTGGGAGCGAGCCTGCTCGCGAAAAACGTCCAGGCAACGCGTTCATTCAGATAGCACGCGTTATCGTTGACATCCATCGCGAGCAGGCTCGCAGGGGAAATATTTCAGGTTACGCCCAGCGCTTGAAAATCAGCGACGTATTCACCCCGCCAAACGCAAAATTATTGTTCATCACATACTGATTGCTCATCTGCCGAAACTCGCCTCGCAGGTAGTCCAGCTTGCCGCAATGCGGGTCAACTTCATCAAGGTTCAGGGTGTGTGCATACAGGTCGCTGTTCATCATTTCGATGCTGAACCAGGACTCCAGCGCGCCACAGGCGCCAAGGGTGTGGCCGAGGAAGCTCTTTTGCGAACTGATCGGCATGTGTTCGCCGAACAGGCTGCTGGTGGCCAGGGTTTCGGCGATGTCGCCCTGTTCGGTGGCCGTGCCGTGACCGTTGACGTAGCCGATGTCGGCAGGGCTCAAGCCCGCGTCTTCCAGCGCCAGTTCCATGGCCCGGCGCATGGTGACTTGTTCCGGGCGGGTGGTGTGCTGGCCGTCGGCATTGCTGCCGAAACCGACGAGTTCGGCGTGAATACGAGCACCCCGCGCCAGGGCGTGTTCCAGTTCTTCGAGCACCAGCATGCCGCCGCCTTCACCGATCACCAGGCCGTCGCGCCCTTTGTCGTAGGGGCGCGGAGTGGTATGCGGGGCATTGTTTTTCAGGCTGGTGGCGTAGAGCGCATCGAACACCATGGCTTCGGTTGGGCACAGTTCCTCGGCGCCGCCGGCAAGCATCAGCGGCAAGCGGCCGAACTTGATGGCTTCGTAGGCATAGCCGATGCCCTGGCTGCCGCTGGTGCAGGCGCTGGAGGTGGGGATCAGGCGGCCGGTGAGGCCGAAGAAGATGCTGATGTTGGCCGCCGTGGTGTGCGGCATCATGCGCACGTAGGAATTGGCGTTCAGGCCTTCGGCCACCGAGTTGAGCAGCATGTTGCCGAACGCCTTGATCTCGTCGGTGCTGCCGGTGGAGGAGCCGCAGGCAACGCCCATGCGCCCGTCCTTGATCGATTCGTCACCGAGCAGTCCGGCGTCGGCCAGCGCCTGTTCCGCCGCGCCGACGGCCAAGCGTGAGACGCGGCCCATGCTGCGCAGTTGCTTGCGCGTCCAGTGGCCCGGCACCTTGAAGTCATCGATGGGCCCGGCCAGGCGCGTATTGAGTTCGGTGAAGCGGTCCCATTCGTCCATGCGGCGGATGCCGCTGCGGTTGGCCGCGAAATGGCCGGCGATGGTTGCCCAATCGCTGCCCAGCGAGGTGATGCCGGCCATGCCGGTGACGACGACGCGCTTCATCAGCACAGGCCTCCATTGACGGCCAGAACCTGCCGGGTGATGTACGAGGCTTCCGCCGACATCAGGAAATTCACTGCGCCGGCCACCTCTTCAGGCGTGCCCATGCGCTGTGCAGGGATCATTTTCATCATTTCTTCCACCGGCACGTTTTCATCGAGCATGGCTGTGTCGATCAGGCCGGGTGCGACACAGTTGACGGTGATCTTGCGCTTGCCCAACTCGATCGCCAATGCCTTGGCCGCACCGATCAATCCGGCCTTCGAAGCGCTGTAGTTGACCTGGCCGCGATTGCCGATCAAGCCGGACACCGAGGTGATGCAGACAATCCGCCCGGCGGCGCGCCGACGAATCATCGGCATCATCACCGGGTGCAGCACGTTGTAGAAGCCGTCAAGGTTGGTGCGCATCACCACATCCCAATCATCCTCGCTCAGTGCCGGAAAAGCACCGTCACGCGTCAGCCCGGCATTGAGCACCACGCCGTAATAGGCGCCATGTGTTTCGACGTCGGCCTCAAGAACGGCCTTGCAACCGGCGCGGTCGGACACATCGAATTGCAGGATACGCGCCTTGCGACCCAGCGCCTCGATCTCGACTTGCACGGCTTGGGCATCCGCCAGGCCACTGCGGCAATGCAGCACGATGTCATGCCCGGCCTGGGCCAGGCGCAGGGCGATGGCGCGGCCGATGCCGCGGCTGGAACCGGTGACCAGTACGAATTCAGTCATGACTGGACTCCTTCGGATTCATGAAGATATTGAGCCGCCTGAGGCGGGCGATACACGTTCAGGCGGGCGCTGGCGTGAATGCCGGGTGCGTTGATGTGGCACTCGAACACGCCCATGCCGTTGTCATCTTCCAGCGAGCGGATGCCATGCAGGGTCAGCTCGGTGCCGGCGGGAAAACGGTCGACGTTGCATTCGAACTTGCGAGAACCGAGCAAAAAGCCCAGCTCCACGGCATCGCCCCGTTGGCGCGCCTGGCAACCGGCGAAGGCCGCGACGCTCTGGGCCATCAGTTCAATCCCGACCCAGGCCGGCAGGCTGCCGTCGGGGAGGTTGAACAGGCCGTCGGGCTTGACCCTCATGCGGGTATGTATCTGTTCTTCATCGAATGCCAGGATCTGGTCGATGAGAATCATGTCACCGGCATGGGGCAGCAGTTCGGCGAGCGGCCAGTCAATCATGGGGCGTCTCCGATAATCAGGCTGACGTTGTTGCCACCGAAGGCGAAGGAATTGCTCATCAGGTAGCGAGGTCCAGTGGACGTCAGGCGATCGGCGGGAGTCACCCATTTCAGGGCGGGCAGTTCGGGATCGGGTTGGCCGTCCCAGACATGCGGCGCCAGGCTGTGTTCGCGGTTGTCGTCACTCAGGCTCAACCAGCAGAACGCGGCTTCCAGCGCGCCGGCCGCGCCAAGGGTATGACCGGTCATGGGCTTGGTCGAAGAACAGGGCACGCCGGCCGGGAACAATGCCGCGACCGCGTGGCTTTCCATCGCGTCGTTGTGTGGGGTGGCCGTGCCATGCAGGTTCAGGTAAGCAATCTGTTCAGGTTGCAGCATGGCCCGGCTCAACGCCTTGCGCATCGCCTGTTGAGCGCCGCGGCCGGTGGGCTCCGGCGCGGAGATGTGGTGCGCATCGGAACTGGCGCCACTGCCCAGCAGGGCAATCGGCTGGCTGTCGCCAGGCTGTTTGCTCATCAGGAACAACACGGCGGCTTCGCCGATATTGATGCCATTGCGGTTCACCGAAAACGGATTGCAGCGCTGCCCGGACACCGCTTCGAGTGCCGAGAAGCCGTTGAGGGTCAGCTTGCACAGGGTGTCGACTCCACCGCACAGCACCACGTCGCACACGCCCAGGTCGAGCAGGCGCTGGGCACTCATCAATGCGCGTGCGCTGGAGGTGCAGGCGGTGGAAATCACATAGGCCGGGCCGCTCAATTGCAGCCAGTCGGCGAGAAAATTCGCCGGTGCGCCGAGTTCCTGTTGCTGGTAGTCGTATTCGGCCGGGAACTGCTGTTCGTGCACGTAACGGGCCAGGCCCTGGCTGGCTTCCTCGATGCCCGAGGTACTGGTGCCAAGCACGATACCGATGCGGTCGCGACCGTAGGTCTGGATGGCCTGATCGATATCACCGCGAATTTGCAGCACGGCCTCCATCAGCAATTGATTGTTGCGGCTGCGTTGGCAGGTCAGCTCCGCGGGAATCGGCACGAGTGCGCCCTGGACCGCGCCCACCGGCAATGACCGCTCCGGCACCCAACCGGCCTCACTGCGCATGCCGGAGCAATCGCCGGCGAACAGGTTGCGGGCGACTTCGTTTTTGTTGCGGCCCAGGGCGCAGATGACCCCGAGGGCATTGAGGTAAGCCGTCATGGTGCGTCACCGCTCAGGGGCGTGATTTGGTATTTCGGGCCTTTGGGCAGATTCAATTCGAAGCTCAATGGTTGTGTGTAACGGACGTCCCAGCGCGCCGGCAGCGAGCGTTGCGCCCCGTGTTGCCACGCCTGCGGATAGTTGCCAGGCAGTTCATCCCTGGGGGTCAGTGCAAACAGCAACGCGGCGAACAGTTCCCGGGCCTCCGGGTTAGGCGGCAACAGGCCATCGGCGTGCCAATGGCCATCGATCAGTTTCTGACGGGCCTGCGGAATACCCAGCAAGTCCATCATCGACCAGCGTATGGCAGGACCTTCACGCTGGATGACCAGTACCCAATCCAGTCGTTGTTGGTCTTGCAGGCGCTGAATGTGCAATTGCAGCGGCAACCCCACGTTTGGGCTCTGTTCGGGCAGCGGCGCCTGGCTGGCACAGGCGCACAGCAACAGGATGCAACCAAGCAGCAGGCATCGAGTCATCAGGCACACCCTTCAACGGGTTTGCGCACCACGTAGCGCTTGTCAGTCATGTCGCATCCCGTGCACAGAGTTCTGACAGCATCCGCAGTCGACGTTTCGGTTCGGCGACGAATGGATTGCGCTCGTCCCAGGCATAACCGGCGAGGATCGAGCTGATCATGCGGCGGATTTCCGCATTGCCGTCAGGGTAGTAAATCACGTCCTGGAATGTCCCGGCGTACCAGCCCTCGACGTAGCAGCGGAACGTATCGACGCCGCGCTTGAGCGGTTCGGCGAACTCACGCTGCCAGTCAACGGCCTCGCCTTGCAACTGGCGGTGCAGCACCCCGGCGGCCATGCTTGCCGAGCGCATGGCGATGGTCACGCCAGAAGAAAACACCGGGTCGAGGAATTCCGCCGCATTGCCCAGCAACGCAAAACCCGGCCCGTGCAGGGTTTTCACATTGGCGGAGTAACCGCCTATGGTGCGTGCAGGCGTGTCCCACACGGCGTTGTCCAGTACCCCGGCGAGGCTGGGGGTCTGCGCAACGAAACCGCGCAGGCAATCGTCGAGATTGTCGCTGCGACCTTGGAAATGTTCCGCCGCGGCCACCACGCCGACCGAGCAGCGGCCATTGCTGAACGGAATGGTCCAGAACCAGACGTTACGCTGCACAGGGTGGGTGGTGATGAGGATCTTGGTGCGATCGAAGTTGGGGTGATCGATATGGTCTTCGACATGGGTGAACACCGCCTGGCGCACCGGAAAATTCGACGGTGCTTCAAGGTCGAGCAAACGCGGGAGGACGCGGCCGTATCCGCTGGCGTCGAGCATGAAGTCAGCCTCGATACGGTAATCGCTGCCGTCCTCGCGCCGTACGCCGAGCCGCGGTTTGGCCTGATCGATATCGACGCTGACGATGGTTTCGCCATAGCGGATTTCCACGCCTTGCAGCGCAGCCTGATCAGCCAGCAGTTTGTCGAAGTCCGCGCGCTGGACCTGGAAAGTCGTCGGCTTGCCCTGAGTGAATGTATCGCCGAAATCGAAGGTGCTGTAGCGCTCGCCCCAGGCAAACGCGGCCCCGGTTTTCAATTGGAAACCCGCGGCGTTGACGGCGTCGAGCATGCCCGCTTCCTCGACGAAATCCAGGCAGTGGGACAACAGGCTTTCGCCGATGGAAAAGCGCGGGAAATGCTGGCGCTCGATCACCAGTACGTCATGCCCCTTGCGTTTGAGCAGCGCGGCGGCGATGGCCCCCGAGGGACCCGCGCCGATGACCACGATCTGACGACGTTGCGTTTCAACGATTGGCATGGGGGCTCCTTGCCGGGGCGGCAGCTATCAATGGGATCCGGTGCATGCCGGCGAGTGCCGGCAGCAGGGTCGCGACCAGGCCCATCAGCATCAACGCAAAATACAGCGCCGGGCTGATGAGCTGTTGTTGCAGCAGCAGGTTGAGAAAGACGATTTCGCTTAGGCCGCGAATGTTCAGCAACACGCTTTCGCGCCAGCGACTGGCGCCCTGGAACGAGGCGCCGGCCCAGCCAAGGCCGAGCCAGTTGCCCAGCAGCTTGCTGGCAATCGGCAACAGCAGCAGGGCCGCCAGCTGCACCCAGCCGAGACTGTCCATGGCGCTGTGGACGTTGATCTGCACGATACCGAAGGTGAGTATCAGTGGAATGGCGATGTACGTCTGCAGGCGGTTCATCCAGATCGCCGGCAACGGCAGCACCAGCGGTGCCTTGAGTGCCGCCATGACCAGTACATAGCCGATGCCGAAAATCAGCGCATTGAGCTTGTAGTGCTCGGCGACCACCAGCAAGGTGAAAAAGCCCAGGCTGTAGAGCCAGGTTTGCCGCAGGCCCAACAAACGCAGCAGCACGGGCAGGCAGGCGCCGGCCAGGGGCAGCAACAGGCTGCTCAGGTGCAGGCTGCCCTGGGCGATGGCGAACAGGGTCCAGCAGGCCAGGTCGATGATGATCGCGGTCTGCACCAGGCGCCGGGTGGCGGCGTGCGGGTAGGCGATGTGCCGCAGGTACAGGTACAACACCGGGATCGCGGTGATGGCGAACAGCAGGCCGACCGCCAGAGAACTGATCCAGGGTTGCGGCGGCAGCAGCCAGATGGCCGTGGCCAGGCCGCAGGCGAACGGAATGCAGAAACTCGGCAGGGCGATTTTCAGGCTCTGGCGGTCCAGTTGCAGGTCGATGACATCGCTGAGGATATAGCCCAGCAGCAGGGCGAAACTCAGGCTGTACAGATGCTTGAGCCAGGCCGGCGAAACCAGTGCCGCGCCGCTCAGCTGCCATTGCGGTTCGATCCAGAAGTACATCAGCAGGGGCAGTCCGAGGGTCGCCAGCAACAACTGGCTGACGATTGGAATCAGGCCGAAATGCCGACCGACCCGGGTTGCCAGGGCGAACAGTGCCAGGGCCATCGCCCAGAACAGCGCAATCATCATGTCGTCGGTTCCGTAAGGCTGGCGGCATGCACCTGGCGACCGGCCCAGGGCGCGAGCAGGAAGCTGAAGATCAGGCCCAGGCTCACTGACAGGCCAAAGTTGCTCACAGCGGGTGTGCTCGACACCGCCAGCAGGCCGAACGACAGCCAGGTGGTCAGCGCGGCCAGCAAGGTGCCCAGTAGGCTCACGGCGGCGCCGCCGACCTGTTCGCGCATGAGGATGGCGTAGTCGACGCTGATCGCCGTCACCAGCAACAAGCCGAACAGGCTGAACAGGGTCAATGGCTGCCCCAGCCAGCCGAGACTGGCTAGGCTGCACAATGCCGCCAGCAACGGCAGGGACACAATGCGCAGCGCGCCGCCAGCACCGAACGGCAGGATAAGCACCAGCACGATCAGTACGCAGGAGGCGAGTTTCAGTTCTGCGGCACTGATCTGGGTGGCGGCGAACACGCTGTTCAACTCGCCCAGTCGATCCACCAGTTTTACGCCTGGCAGATCTTCGGCCTGTACCCGCAACAGGGCAGGATTGTTCAGGCCCTGCAAGCTGACCATCGCCGCCACGCCGTCAGCGGTCGGCCCCAGCCACAGCAGGCGATAAGGCTCGGCCAACGGACCGGCCAGTGCGCTGTCGATGTCTTCGACAGGCAGTGCCTGCAACTGGCTCAACTCCGCTTGCAGCGCCTGTGCCGGTACGCCCACATCCAGCAACGGCTGCCAGAACGCCGGCAGTTTGCTCAATGCCTCACGAACCTTGCGCTGTTCGCTGGGCGGGCTGACCAGTTGATTGAGCGACAGGTAGCCTTGAAGTTTCTCCAAACTGACCAACTGATCCAGGCGTTCACTCAGGGCGCTTTGGCGTTCGAGCAATTGCTGCTGGTCGGCCGCCTGCACCAGGAAAAACTGGCTGGTGGGTTGGTGGCCGGTGATTCGCGCAATGGTCTGAGCTTCGTCAGTCAACTGCTGTGGGGCGCCCACCCACTGGCGGATGTCGTTGCGGGTTTCGAGCTGCACCAGGCCGCCGGCACAAAAAGCGATCAGCAGCGCCAGCAATACGGGGGTGCTCAAATGCCTGAGCAGCGCTTCGCGGCGTCCCAGTAAAAACTCGCAAAGCCGCAGGGGCCATTGCGCCGGGCGCAGCTCGGCACCCTTGAGCAGCGCTGGTAGCAGGCACACCGCGCACAAATAGGCACCCAGCAGGCCCGCCGCCGAGAACACGGCAATCTGGGTCAGCGCCGGGAAGGGCGTCCAGGCCAGGGCCAGGTAGCCGATGGCGCTGGTGACCAGGCTCAGGGTCAGGCCCGGCAAGGTCAGGCGCAGCGCCGGCCAGCTGTGCCAGGGTTTCAGGCTCCAGCTCTTGGACAGGTAATGCAGCGGGTAATCGACGGCGACACCGATCAGGCTTGAACCCAACACCAGCGTCATCACATGCATGTGGCCGAACAGTGCCACGCAGGCCACCGCGCCAAACAGCATGCCCACCAGCACCGGGACAAACGCCAGCAAGACGCGCCAGCGGCGGAAGGCCAGCAACAGCAACAACAGGATCCCGACCGTGGCACCGCCACCGACCCAGGTCATCTCGCGGGACGCCTGGCGCTGGCCGTTGGCGGCGTACAACAAACCGCTCGCGGCCAGCAGTTGCACATCGGCCCGGGCGGCCTCCTCACGGTTGTGCGCGAGCAGGTCGGCCACCTGCAGCGGCAGGTTCATGTCGAAAGCGTTGCCGGTGGTCCGCGCCCGCAACAGCACCCAGTGCTTGCCATCCGCCTCGGCGATCAAGGCGCCACTGCCGATGTCCAGTTGCACGGCACCGTGCTGTGGCTGGCTGTTCTGGATGCGCCCGGTCAGGCCCAGCCAGTCGTCCTGGCTCGGCACCAGGCTGAACCCGCTGAACGGGTCAAACAGCGCCTGCACCCGTTGCTGGATAAAGGCATCGGGGTGCTCGATCAACTGCTCGCGATCTTCAGCAGCGAGCATGGCCAGTCGGCCTTGCAGCAGTTGCGTGCGCAGGGCCGGCAGGTCGGCCTGCAGGTTCCACTGGACCTTTTCGAACAGGCCGCTGGCTTGCCACTGATCGCCCAGTGTTTGCGCCATGGCAATGGCTTGCTGGCGATCGGTATGACCAACCAGCACCAGTATTTCGCGGTTCAGCGGTTCCTGCATGCGTTGTTCGGCGCGCAGTTCCAGCGCATCCGGTGCGGTGCCGGGCACCAGCTCCATCAGGTTGGCCGACAGCGGCGCGCCATCGCGCCATTGCCAGCCGGCAAGCGCCAGCACTGCCAGCAGCAGGATCAGGAACAGCCACGGTAGCCTGCGTTCACTCGGCAAAGTCATGTTGCTCCGTGTCGCTCAAGGGTTGCGCGCTGGTGCTGTCCTGCATGCGCAACAGCGTGCTGTCGCCTTGGGTTTCCAGCAGCTCGATGCTGTTTACCAGTTCGCCGCCGGTGATGTTGATCTGGTTGAACACCTGCTTGAGCAACATCGAGCGTGGCGTCAACTTCAGTGTCCAGTTCTGTGCATCGCCACTGAGCGCCAACTCGAAATCCCGTTGCAGTCCGCTGCTGTCGCCTTGCAGAACAGCCAGGAACAAGCGGTTCTGCTCGGCACCGGCACTCTTGCCCGGCAACATCTGCCAGCCGCCGGCATCGCGCCGGGCAATGCCGGTGGTGGTGATGCGGTAGTCCTGTTGCAACGGCGTCTTGAGCAGCCACAACAAGCCGTGATTTTTCGCCAGGACGAAAGTGCCCTTGCTGGTCAGTGGCTGGGGCAGGGCACGCAGGTGTTTTTCCTGGATGAAGTGGCCGTGGATGACATCGGGCCTGGCCAGTTGCTCGCTGAGCTGTTGCAGGTCGAAGGCATTGGCCATCGAACACAAGCCGAGCAGCAACAAAGTGCCCAGGCATTTGCCGAGCGCGTTCATGCCAGCACCCTGGCAACGGCATCGGTGAACACCTTCGGCGAGGCCAACTGCATTTCGCGATTGCTCATGTCGACCGCGACCTGTACGGAGACGCCACGGGTCAGGCGTTCGCCGGTTTCCAGGTCGCTGATCAGGTAATTGATCTTCAACCGGTTCTCCCATTCCACCAGATTGGCGCGCACGTTGAGCGTCTGGCCGAACTGCGCACCGCGTATGTAGCGCAATTGCAGGTCGATCACCGGCCACGCATAGCCCGAATCGGACATCGCCGTGTAGTTGTGACCGATCTTGTCGAGCAATGCGCAGCGGGCGATTTCCAGGTATTTGACGTAATGGCCGTGCCACACGACGTTCATCCTGTCGACGTCGAAGAACGGCACGAGGATTTGCGTGTCGGTGTAGAGCACTCCTTTGCTACGCATGCAGCCTCCAGTGTTGTGCGGCGATACGTTGCAGGCACAGGCGCAATTCGCCTTCCAGCGCGCGGTCCTCGATGACCGGCGGGAAATCCTCGCCCAATGCTTCATGCATGGCCGCGAGGGCCGGTGGCAGCGGTCGCGCATCCTCGGCCTGAGCGCGCAGCCAGACGCCTTGGTTGGCGGCCAGCAAGGTGGCGGCGGCGACCTGTTCGGTCAGCTCCAGCACGCGGATCGCATCACGGGCCGCGATGGTGCCCATGCTCACCTTGTCCTGGTTGTGGCACTCGGTGGAACGCGAGAAAACACTGGCGGGCATGGTGTTTTTCAGCGCTTCGGCGGTCCAGGCGCTGGCACCGATCTGCACCGCCTTGAAGCCGTGGTTGAGCATGGCGCGATCGGCCGTGGCACCGGACAGGTTGCTTGGCAAACCGTGGTTGTAGCGCTCATCCACCAACAGGGCGAGTTGTCGATCCAGTAGGTCGGCGACGTTGGCCACGAGGTTTTTCAAGCTGTCCATGGCGAACGCGATGTGCCCGCCGTAGAAGTGCCCGCCATGCAGCACGCGTTCGGCTTCGGCATCGATGATCGGGTTGTCGTTGGCGCTGTTGAGTTCGATTTCAATGAACGAGCGCAGCCAGTTCAGGCTGTCGGCCAGCACACCGAGAACATGCGGCGCGCAACGCAGCGAGTAGCGGTCCTGCAGGCGATGCAGCGGCGCGGTCGGCGCGTCGATGGCCAGGTCCTTGCGTAGCCACGCGGCAACTTGCATCTGCCCCGGGTGCGGTTTGGCGGCGAACAGACGCTCGTCGAAATGCTCCGGGTTGCCTTGCAGCGCAACCACGTTCAAAGCGGTGATGCGCGTGGCCAGTTGCAGCAGGTATTCGGCGCGGGCGTACGCCAGGCAGGCGAGCCCGGTCATCACGGCGGTACCGTTCATCAGTGCCAGCGCTTCCTTGGGGCGCAGTACCAGCGGCTGCCAGCCGAGTTCGCGGTGAACATCGGCGGCTTGCCGGCGCTCGCCGCGATACATCACTTCACGCTCGCCGGACAGTGTGGCAGCGACGTACGACAGCGGCGTCAGATCACCGCTGGCGCCCACCGAGCCTTCTTCCGGAATCAGTGGCAGGATGTCGTGTTCGAGGAATGCCTGCAGGCGTTCCAGCAGCTCCACGCGCACCCCGGATACACCCTGGCAGAGCGACTGCAGGCGTGCTGCCAGCACCGCGCGGGTGGCCTGCGCGTCAAGCAGCTTGCCCAGGCCGCAGCCGTGGAAGGTGTACAGATGACGCGGCAAGGCCTCGACGTGATGCAGCGGCACCGCGACCACACAGGAATCGCCATAGCCGGTGGTCACGCCGTAGATCACGCCTTCCTTGTCGAGCAGGGAATCGAGGAACTGCGCGCCTTTGGCGATGCGCTGGCGAAATTGTGGGTCGCCCTGCAACTGAGTCGGCGCCTGGCGATTGGCCAGGGCCAGCACATCGTCGATGCGCAAAGGGCGTTCGCCGAAGATTACAGGCTCAAGCGTTGGCGTCGTCATCGGTCTTCCAGAAAGGGTAAAAGTTGAACCATTGTCGAGGCGCTTCGAGGCAATAGTGACTCAGGCGCTCGGCATAGCGGGAGGCCCACTGATGAATGACCTGTTCACGGTCGCTGCGTTTCCAGGTGATCGCGTCAGCGAAGGGCTCGAGGGTCAGGCGATAGTCGCCATCGGGTTTCTTCAGGCACAGCAGCAGGTTGACCGGGCATTTCAGCAGTCCGGCCAGCAGCCACGGCCCTTGCGGGAATTTTGCCGGGTGACCGAGGAAATCCACGGTCACACTGCGCCCGCCGTGCAGCGGCACGCGATCGCCGGCAATCGCCAGCCATTCGCCGCGTTCCAGGCGTTCGTGCAGTTGCAGCATGATCACCGGGTCCAGTTCACTGACCTGGATCAGCCGCAGATTGGTCGCACCGGCTTCACCCAGCAAGCGGTTGAAACGCTCGGCGTGCTTGGTGTGCACCAGCACGTTCATGGTGACCTTTTCGCCGATCTCCGCCAGTGCACGGCAGACTTCGAGGTTGCCCAGGTGCGCGCCCACCAGCATTTGCCCGCGTGTGCCGCGTAGCTGGTTGCGCAACAGCGCCGGGTCGATGATTTCGATTTGCTCGATGCCCAGCTTGCCGTTCCACACGTCGAGCTTGTCGAGCAGGGAGTCGGCGAAGGCCATGAACTGGCTGAACACCCGCCAATGGCTCGGGCGCAGATCGTTGCGACCGCTCCAGTCAGCGAGCCGTTGCTGGTACTGCCAGGCGCTATGACGGGCGCTGCGGCCGAACAGGAAAAAGTACAACACGATGCCGTACAGCAGCGGGCTCAGCAGTCGACGACCGAGCAATCTGGCGGCGACCGCGGTGAATTTCATCAGCCAGAAACTGCCGCGCTCCTCGCGGTCAGCCCAGTGTTGCTTGTCGGCGTTCATGTGCGCCACCGTCGCCAGAGGATCAGCGGCGAGCGCAGCAGCATGCCGAAGAACAACCGGGTGTGCATGCTCGTAATCAACACGTTGTCGTGGAACATGCGGAAATGCGAAACACCGTCCAGCGGGTAACGGACTCTGGTTTGCAGCCATTGCATCGGCTGTCCGCGCCAGGCCAGGCGAACCAGGATGTCCGAGTCGAAGTCCATGCGCTTGCCGATCTTCGCCGATTCGATCAACGCCAGGACCGGGGGCAAGGGATAAAGGCGATAGCCACACATGGAATCGCGAATCTGCAGCGACAGGGTGTTGATCCAGACCATCACATGGGTCAGGTAGCGGGCGTACAAACGACCCTTCGGCACGCTCTCGTCATACAGCGGATAGCCGCAGATCACGGCTTCGGGATGGGCACGCGAGCGTTCGACAAAACGTCGGACATCCTGCAGGTCGTGCTGGCCGTCGGCGTCCACCTGCAAGGCGTGGCTGAAGCCCAGGCGCGAAGCTTCGCGCAGACCGGTCATCACCGCGCCGCCCTTGCCCTGGTTGGCGGCGAGGCGGATCAGATGCACGTTGTCGCGCAGCGCCAATTGATCGAGCACCCTGGCACAGGCCGGGCTGCTGGCGTCGTCCACCAGAATGCACGGCAGCTGGTTGGCGAGCAGCGCATCGACCACGGTGGTGATCGCGGTCTCGTGGTTGTAGACCGGGACGACGGCGCAGGGGTTATGCATGCGTCGCCTCCAGCAAAATCCGGCCACTGGAGCAGGTGGCGGTTTCGTTGCGATAGGCGAAATAAAGCTTGCCGCGGGCTGGGTCGAAGCGCAGGTGCAGCTGGACTTCGTCGCCGGGACGCACCAGTTGCTGGAACTTCAGCACTTCCATGCCAGCGAATTTCTCCGGCAGGTTCATCAGTTGCTGGCCCAGGTGCATCGCCCACTCCACCTGCACCACGCCGGGCAACACGGGAGCTGTGGGAAAGTGCCCGCTGAAATAGGCAAGGTCCGGCGGCACCGCCAGTTGCAGGCTCCATTCGCCGTTGACTTCGACCTGTTCCAGCACTTGCGGCGCCTTGGGGCGCGGAGCCAGCAGCAGGGCTTCGACGTCGGCCTGGGGTAGTTTGCCCTGGGCGTTCAACGGCAGTTGTTGCAGCAGGCGCCAGCGCCTTGGCAAGGCCAGGGCTTCACAGTGCAGGCTCAGGTGTTGTCGCAGTTGTTCGGTGAGTGTGCGTCGACCCTGATTGCGCAGCACATGCAAGCCCGCGTCACTCAGGACCAGCAGCGCGCCCAGTGAGGCGCGGTTTTCCTGGACGACACCCAGGCGCGCCTCGGCAACCCAATCGTGGGCCATCAGCGCCTGCTCCAGCATCGGCAGCGAGATCCGTTTCTCTTCCAGCTTGACGATCCGGTCCAGTCGCCCGAGCAGTTCAAACCGGCCATCAGCCGCGATTCGCGCTGCATCGGCCGTGTGCTCAAGATGGCCGTCAGGCAAGTAGGGCGACGCGATGAGCAAGGCACCCTCATTGTCCTGGCTCAACTGGACGTCGGTAAAGGGCTGCCACAGTGACGGGCCCTGACGCCAGGCGATGCCGCCCGTTTCCGAGCTGCCGAAAATTTCCGTGGGCCATTGCTGCAGGCGTTGGTGCAGGCGCTGCGCGGCCTCGGCGGGCAGCGCGCCACCGGAAGAAAACACCCGACGTACAGCGCTCAGCGCTGGCCAGTCGAGGTTGTCGCCCATGCGCTTGAGCAGGGCCGGGCTGGCAACCCAGGCGAAGACCGGGTGCTCGCGACTGGCGCGCTGCAAGTCTTCCGGGAAGGCCAGCTGTCTGCGAATGAACGGGCGCCCTGCGCACAGTGGCCACAGCACCCGGAACAGCAGGCCATAGATGTGCTGGGTGGCGACGCTGCCAATGATGCAGGCCGAGCCGAGGTCGGCGCCCCACAGTTGTTCCAGGGCCTGGACTTCATTGACCAGTTGGCGCAGGTTTTTTTCGATGCGCTTGGGTTCGCCACTGGAGCCGGAGGTGCACAGGCTCAGCGAGCAACCGTCAAGGTCGAAGGCGCCGGCGCCAAGGGGTTGATCCTGAAAATCGCCCAGGTGCGCATCGTCTGGCTGATCGGTGAGCCATAAATCCACTTCGCCGGACCAGCGCTGGCGAGTCTGCGGTTGCAAGTCGGCCGGCAGCAACACGCTGACCCCGGCACGCCAGGCACCCAACAGGGCAATCGCCAGGTCGGCGGCGTCTTCAAGGTGCACGGCAATGTGCTGCACCCCACGGGTTTGCAGGCCGGCGGCCAGGCGCAGGGCCTGCTCGCGCAATTGTGCGTGATCGAGCCGGGGTTCGGTCGTCACGGCACGCTCCGGCTCGGCCTTGAGCAGCAGATGCTCAAGTTTTATCCAGTTCATGGGCGGCCTCGTACCCGTTGTCGTATTAGCCATTCAATGGCAAACATCAGGCCTATCAATCCGTAGGAGATCAGGCCGGTGTACAGCATCCACCAGCTCAGCGGTGCCCACAGTGTCAGGGCTGCAGCGCAGATCCCGTTGCACAGGAAAAATACGCACCAGGCGATGGTCACCTGGCGGGTATAGCGGATCGCCCTGGCCGGCAAATGCGCTTCGCGCAGGCGGGCCAGGCGTTCGACCATCGGCGGGCCGTACTTCAGGCTCAGTCCGAACAGCCCTAGCATGAACCCGCTGATCAATACCGGGTACCAACGCAGCAGCAGCGGACTGTCGAACAGCGCCAGCAACAGGCAGAACAGGATGGCCACGCAGGCCATCCACGAACTGCCGGGTCGGCGCTTCCCCGTCAGCGCGCGGGCCAGCCACAGGCTGCCCAGCAGCAGCCCGAACTGCCATGGGGCGAAATGCTCCATGCCGAAATACACCGCAAAGGGGTATAGCAAGCCCGCCAGCAGCAGGCCGAGGCCGATCAGTCGACTCATGCGGCCGGTTGAACCAGACGGTAGACCGCCTCGACCACGTCGCTGACAGTGCGCACCGACTTGAACTCTTCGGCGGCGATTTTTTTGCCGGTCTGGCGCTTGATGTGATCGATCAGGTCGACCGCGTCGATGCTGTCGATTTCCAGGTCCTGGTACAGGTTGGATTCAAGGCTCACCCGTTCGGGGTCCAGTTCGAACAGCTCGACCAAGGCATCGCGCAGGGTGTTGAAAATGTCGTCACGAGTTTGCATGGTCCGGTCTCAAGCTGCCTGTTTTGCAGTGACGAAGGCCGCAAGGCTCGTCACGTTACTGAAGTGGTTGCGCGTGTCCTTGGCGTCGGCATCGATCTTGATGCCGTACTTTTTCTGGATGGCCAGGCCCAGTTCCAGGGCGTCCACCGAATCCAGGCCCAGCCCTTCGCCGAACAGGGTCTGATCGTCTCCGATGTCCTCGGCGCTGATGTCTTCGAGGCCAAGGGCGTCGATGATCAGGTTCTTTATTTCACGGTGCAGATCGCTCATCTTCGGCGAGCTCCTTGATAAAGTAAGAATGCAAATAATCGTTGAGCTTGCGCGAGGCCTGGGGGGGCGGGCCTAGCGCTGCGAAGGCCTGGGGATCTATATCGTCCCCGACGCGTAAACTGAAGTGTACGCGGCGCTGGGGGATCCGATACCAGGGCTCGGCCTTGGTCAGTGTGGTCGGGCTGACCCTGATCACTACGGGGGTGAGGATTTTCGCACCACGCACGGCAATTGCCGCGCCCCCCCGATGAAAGGCGGGCGCCTGGCCTGGCTGGGTGCGCGTGCCTTCGGGAAAGATGATCAGGGTCTGACCTTGCTTCAGCGCATCGGCGGCGGCATCGAGCATGTCCATGCTGCCGTCGTTGCTGATGTATTCGGTGCGACGCAGGGGGGTGCGGGTGAACGGGTTATCCCAAAGGCTTTGCTTGACCACGCAGTTGGCGTGGGGAACCTGCCCGATCAGGAACACCACATCGATCAGCGATGGGTGATTGGCAATGATCATCTGGCCGGGCCGCCCGAGTTTTTCCGCGCCTTGAATCTCGTAGGTCAGCACGCCGGCGCGGGCCATGAAGCGGACGAACAACCAGAAACAGCGGCTGACAGTTTGACGCGCCCGCAACCGGTGGGTCTGGGCGTCACCCGGCAGGCAGGCCAGCAACGGAAAAATCACCAGGCGCAGGCACAGGCCGCCCAGCCCGAACAGGGCGAAGCTCGCGGCAGTGGCCAGCAGGCGCCAGTAATAGGCATCGCGGTTTTTTTCAGTCACAGGTTGCGTTGCCAGGTCCATACACGATTTTTCCAGGCATGTTGGCAGGTGGTTTGCGGGCCCAGCAGCGTGCACAACAGGTTCAATGCATGGGGCCAGCGAGCGTTGGACAACGCATCCGTGGCGCTGTTCAGGGACAACTGCCAGTCATTACCCGGGGTAATCAGCAGGCCGACGGCATAAGGGAAGGGCACATCGTCGATCCAGGCCGAATAGGCCTCTGGCGGTTGCTCTTCGGTGACCACCAGTAATACCGCGGGTGAGCCTTCTGCCAGCAGGGCCGCAGCCTCCAGCATGCCGTGTTCAAGGCCGTCGCCTGCGGCGGCCAGGGCAGTCATTTCGCTGGTTTCACCGCGCATGATCGACCACAGGCCGATGATCGCGTTATGCACCGACAGGCTGAACTGGGTCGGCGACAATGGCTGGTCGACGGCCAGGTCGCTGAGAATGTCGAAGGTGCGCGGTGTTTCGCCGTGGCGGGAAACAAAGACCAAGGGCAGGTCCTGATGACCTTCGGCCAATGGCCAGCCGACACTGAATGCCATTCGCGCCAGGCGGCTGAGCCGCCGCCGCTGCATGGCTGGCAGGAACGAAACATCGGGTGCGGCATCGCTGGCCGGCAACATCAACGGTTGCCGACACCAGGTCTGCCAGTCATCCACGCTTTCAAGCCCCGGGGCCCAAGCGCGCCACTGGGCGATGTTGAAATTGATCACAGACATTCAATCCCGCCCTTGCAGGCTTCCTGACGCGGTGAGTGGCGCAACGGCACGGCACACCCTGCGTGGCGCTTGGCGCCAAGTGGTGCGCATTATCCCGGTGCGACGAACGTGTAGCAAATACTGGTTACGTTTTGCTCAATCAGTTGTGCCGGTCAGTTCGCAAAAATTGAACGTTTGGCAATTATTCACATTTTCATCGGGCCGTCTGTCGGCTTTGGCCACGGTTCACATAGGCACCAGCGGCTGTTTTGACCAGAAAAAGCCGCTGACTGTGTAGTCCCTGTGCGTGCGAGGTAGCGAAGCCATGCCGTGCACCACTACACTCGGTCATTCTTTGATACACGGAGGTTTTGCAATGCGGCGCGTGGTGTTCAATCAGAAAGGTGGCGTGGGCAAATCCAGTATTGCCTGCAATCTGGCGGCGGTCAGCGCCAGCGAGGGCTATCGCACCCTGTTGGTCGATCTCGATGCCCAGGCCAACTCCACTCAGTACCTGACGGGACTCACCGGTGACGATATCCCGATGGGTATTGCCGATTTCTTCAAGCAGACCTTGTCATCCGGGCCTTTCTCCAAGAAGAACCAGGTCGACATCTACGAAACGCCGTTCGACAATCTCCATGTCGTGACCGCTACCGCCGAGTTGGCGGACTTGCAGCCCAAACTTGAGGCCAAGCACAAGATCAACAAGCTGCGTAAATTGCTCGAAGAGCTTGATGAAGATTACGACCGAATCTATCTGGATACGCCGCCGGCATTGAATTTTTATGCGGTTTCGGCGCTGATTGCCGCTGATCGTGTATTGATCCCCTTTGATTGCGACAGTTTCTCCCGGCAGGCGCTTTACGGTGTGCTGGCTGAAATAGAAGAACTGAAAGATGACCACAACGAAGGTCTGGAAGTCGAGGGCATCGTGGTCAACCAGTTCCAGGCCCGCGCCAGCCTGCCCCAGCAAATCCTCGATGAATTGATCGCCGAAGGCCTGCCGGTGCTGCCGGTGTACCTGGGCAGCTCGGTGCGCATGCGCGAATCCCATCAGGCCAACACGCCGCTGATCCATCTCGACCCGCGGCACAAGCTGACGCAGCAGTTTGTCGAGTTGCACAATCTGCTGGAAAAAAGCTGAAGATCAAAAGATCGCAGCCTGCGGCAGCTCCTGCACAGGCTGCGATCGTTTAGACTCCCTGGCTTCGCAACCAGCTCATCAATTGCGGTAATGGGAACGCCCCGCTCTGGCGCGCCACTTCCCGGCCGTTCTTGAACAGAATCAGGCTCGGAATCGAGCGAATCCCCAACTGCGCCGACAATTGCTGGTTCGCCTCGCTGTCCAGCTTGGCCAGTCGACACTTGCCGGCCAATTGCCCTGCCGCCTGCTCGAACACCGGCGCAAACGACTTGCACGGCCCGCACCAGTCCGCCCACACATCCACCAAAAGCGGCAGATCGCCCTTGATCTGACTGGCGTAATCGCCTTGCTTGAGTTCGAAGGGCTTGTTCAGCAGGACCTCGGCCTTGCAGCGTCCGCATTTCGGATGGTCACCCAGGCGCTCGGCGGGAATACGGTTGAGGCCGTTACAGTGGGGGCAGGGGATGAGGAGTGGTTCAGTCATGAGGTATATCCAGTGAGAAGCGAGTAATCCTTATCTGGAGCCACCCGCTCGGATTTTCAATCGCGTGGCACCTCACGACGAACAACTGATCTCCAGATGCTTGCCCCACTCCGGCGGCCTCTCGGCGTAGCTTTCCATCCCCGGTTGTTCCTCGAACGGCTTGCTCAGCACGGCGTGCAGTCGGCGAACTTCCGAGTAGTCGCCACTTTGCGCCGCATCGATGGCCTTCTGCGCCAGGTAGTTGCGCAGGATGTACAGCGGATTCACCGCATGCATCCGCTTGCGACGCTCCTCCTGATCCACCTCGCCTTCACGGGCCACACGGGCGACGTAGAGCTCGCCCCAGGCATCAAAACCCTTGAGGTCGACGAAGTCATCGCGCAAACGGGCGATGGCCGCTTCGGGTGAGTCATCGCCCAGGCGCCGGAAGAACAGGCTGTAATCGACGGCGCTGTTCTGCATCAGTTGCAGCAGATGCTCCAGCAGCTTCTGGTCGTCGTCCTCGGCGGTGGTCAGGCCCAGGCGGCGGCGCATCAGGTCCAGGTAGTGGGCCTGGAACAGCGGCAGATACAGGCCGAGGGTTTCGCGCAGGGCTTCGACGCTGATGAACGGTGTCAGGGCCTGGGCCAGGGCGCTGAGGTTCCACTGGCCAATGGGCACCTGGTTGCTGAATGAATAGCGGCCCTGGTCATCGGAGTGGTTGCAGATGAAATTGGCGTCGAAGTCGTCGAGGAAGGCGAATGGGCCGAAGTCGAAGGTAATGCCGAGGATCGACATGTTATCGGTGTTCATCACCCCGTGGCAGAACCCGTAGGCCTGCCACTTGGCGATCAGTTCGGCGTTGCGCTCGACGATTTCGCGGAACATCGCCAGGTACGGTTCCGGTTGTTCCAGGCACTCGGGAAAGTGCATGGCCAGAACATGCTCACCCAGCACTTTCTGCTGCTCGGGGCGTTTGGTGTAGTAGAAGTATTCGAAATGCCCAAAGCGCACATGGCTCGGTGCCAGGCGCAGGACCATGGCCGCGCGCTCCTGTTTTTCGCGCCAGACCGGGGTGTCGGAGCCAATGACGCAAAGCGCCCGAGTGGTCGGGATATTCAGCGCCTGCAAGGCTTCGGAGGCGAGGAATTCGCGGATCGAGGAGCGCAGCACTGCGCGCCCATCGCCCATGCGCGAAAAGGGTGTCTGACCGGCGCCCTTGAGGTGCAGGTCCCAATGCTCGCCGGCCTCGTTGTACACCTCGCCCAGCAACAGGCCGCGGCCATCGCCCAATTGCGGGTTGTAGGAACCGAACTGGTGACCGGAATAGACCATCGCCCTGGGAATCGCGTCAGCCCAGAGTTTGTGGCCGCTGAACAGCTCGGCGAACTCTTGGGTTTCGGCCACGGCAGGGTCGAGGTCGAGTAACGCCATGGCAGCCGGACTCGCGACCACCAAGCGCGGGTTATCGATAGGTTCGGGCAGCACGTGGGCAGAAAACGCATCGCCCAGGCGGTCGAAGCGATTGTCGAAGGTCAGTTCGTCGAGGGCTTTCAAGGGCCGGCTCCAGCAGAATGTCCGAGCATTCTGCTGGGGAATGGCCGGTTAGTCGAGTTTGGCGGCAGGCGGTTCTTGCGCCGACTTACCGTCGACCAATGGCACGATGGTTTTCGCTTCCGGTTCGATCGGGACCATCTTGTATTCCTGGCCGTGGAGATTCTTCAGGTAGACCTCCATCTGGCGGAACGAGATGTTGATGTGCTGCTTCTTGAACTCGCGGTTGATGAAGCGGTTGACCTCGTCGAGCACCGGGTTGCGGTCGCCGAGGTCGCGCACATGCATGCGCAACTCGTGGTCGAGGGTGCTTTCGCCGAAGTTCAGGAAGTACACGTGCGGCTCGGGTTCCTTGAGGACCCGCGGGTTTTCCCGTGCGGCTTTCAACAGCAGCTCTTTGACCAGATCCAGGTCCGAGCCGTAATCGACCCCGAGCTTGAGCGTCACGCGGGTGATGGTGTCGGTCAGCGACCAGTTGATCAGTTGCCCGGTAATGAACGTCTTGTTCGGGACAATGATGTCCTTGCGGTCGAAGTCGGTGATGGTGGTGGCGCGGATGCGGATCTTGCTCACCGTGCCCGACAGGTTGCCGATGGTGATGGTGTCGCCGATGCGCACCGGGCGTTCGAACAGGATCATGATGCCGGATATGAAGTTGGCGAAGATCTCCTGCATACCGAAGCCGAGGCCGACCGATAGCGCCGCGACCAGCCATTGCAACTTGTCCCAGCTCACGCCGAGGGTCGACAGGGTCGAGACGAAGCCGATACCGGCGATCACGTAGGACAGCAGCGTGGTGGTGGCGTAGGCGCTGCCTTGGGCCAGGTTCAGCTTCGACAGCACGAACACTTCCAGCAGACCGGGCAAGTTACGCGCCAGGGCAAAGGTGATGCCGATGATGATCAGCGCGCCGAGCATGTCGCCGATACTGATCGGCACCATGCTCATGTTGGCGCCGGTACCGCTGGTGTATTCGTAGAGGGTGACGTTGTCCAGGTACGAGAACACCGTGATCAGGTCGGCCCAGACCCAGTACAGCGCAGCGATGAAGCCGCCCAGCAGCGCCAGGCGAATCAGGCGCAGGGATTGTTCATTGACCTTCTCGATGTCCATCGTCGGTTCTTCGATGACCGCTTCGCCATCGCCGGCCTCTTTCGCCGCCTGGCGTTTGGCCAAGGCGCGCTGGTAAGCCAGGCGGCGTGCCGCCACGCTCAGGCCGCGCACGAAGGTCGCTTCGATCACCAGCCAGAACATCAGCAGGTAAAGGGTGTTGATCAACCGGTCACTGAGTTTGAGCGCGGTGTAGTAGTAGCCGAAGCACACGGCCACGAACAACGCGATAGGCAGTGCGGTAAACACAATACCCAGGGCCTTGCGGAACAGCGAGGCGTTTTCGTGGGTCGGGCTGCTGATCAGCAAGCGACTGAGCAGCCAGGTCATCAAGGCGTAGCAGATCAGTACCACCGGCATGCCAAGCACGTCATCAGCCAGTGCCGCCGGTTGCAGTTCCGCCACCGCCACCACGGTGACCAGCGCCATCACCACCATGCCAAGGCGACGGACCCAGCCTCGCAGGAACTCCACCTGGGGTTTTTCCCAGCGGAAGTGCAGTTCCGCCACGCCACCCGGCGCAAGGATTCGGTAAGCGGTGTAAAACACCAGCCAGGCCCCGGCCATTTGCAGCAATGCCGCGCCCATGCTCGCGTTCTGCCCGCGGGCGTCGATTTGCAGGGCCAGGCCACACAAGGCGAGGCCCAGCGACACCGGCATTGCCAGCAGGATGTTGATCAAAATGGCCTGGGGCGTGTGCCACTGGCTGTCACGCTTGAAATGGCCGATGTCCTGGTGAACCTTGTTCAGGCGGGCATACAACTGCTTGCGTCGCCATAGCAGAGCGCCAATCAGCAGCGCCAGCGGCAGGAATAGCAGGGGGCGCTGGGTCAGGCCGTCGACCAGTTCACTCAGGCTCGAAGCCCAGGGCAGGGTATCGACCTGGCGGTTCAGGCGTTCCGGAACGGCGCGCATCCACTCCACATCCAGCGGCTTGTTGCTGGGAATCCAGAACATCTGCTCATCGAGTGTCGCCCGCAGGCTTTGCGCAGTACTGAGCAGTTGCTTCTGGTTCAGTTGCAGGGTGATGGATTCGTTGAGCACCGCGCTCAGTTCGCGGTTCAGCCGCTCCAGCAGGTCGGCACGGGTGGTGGCCAGCTCCAGCAGGGTTTTGCGCAGCTGTGGCGTGACTTGCTCGGGCGGCTGAGTCGACAGCAAATTATCGACGTAGGTCGCCGGGTTGCTGAGCAGCTCCCGTTGCTGGCTGACTTCGAATTGATACAGGCGAATGTCGGCGATCTGGTCCGCCAGGTCACGGTCGACCCGAAGGCGTGGCAAGGCCTGTTTCTGTTTGTAGAGAATCTTGGAGAGCAGCAGGCTGCCCTTGAGCACGTTTATCTGCTCGTCCAGGGCTGAATCGCTCTGGGTCAGGCTGTCCAGTTGTTGTTTGGTTTGCAGGTTTTTCTGCGTGACTTCGTTGAGACGGTCGGTGCTTTTGAGCAGGTAGTCCGAGAGCTTCAGGTTGGCCGTGCTTTCGACGGCCAGCAGGCTGCTGCCGCCGGCCTTCTGTGCTTCGATCGATTGCTGGGTGACCGTTTCCTGTGACTGTGCGAGGCGCTTCTGGTTGATCAGGTTTTGCAGTTCTTGGATTTCCTGATCCAGGCGATCGGACTTTTCCGTCAACAGATCATGCTGGCTGTTACCCAGGTCTTGCAGCTGGGTATTGCCCGCCAGTTCCTGGCGGCGCAGCGGGATCAGGGCGTTCAATGCCGTGAGCTCGGCATTGAGCTGGTCGCGCTGCTCGGCGCTCAGGGTCTTGCCGGCGTCTTTGCCGGCCTTGAGGATGTTGTTGATCTGCTGGATGCGCGTCTGGCTGGCGGAAATTTCCGCTTGGGCGCGTTCGGGCCGAGTCTGGGCGGTAATGATCAGGCTGTTGGCGTCGCCCAGGGCTTTTTGCAGATCACTTTGCTGGGTCGCACGTTCGGTGAGCAGTTGCTCAAGTTGCTGAATCGACTCTTTGGCAAAACGTTGCGCTACCGGTACTACGCTGCTGGCCTTCAGGCGAGCCAGTTCACGCTGGTTCTCAATAGTCAATTTGGGCGCACTGGCCAGTTGTTGCTTGAGGTCGACCAGCTTCTGCTCGTAATCGCGCTTGTTGTTGAGCTGTGTCAGCGTGCTCTGCAGGACGGACTGCAGGGCCTTTTGATCGGCTTCCGGCAGTTTGCGGTCCGCGATCTTGTCCAGGCTCGCCTGCACGGATTCGCGGGTGGGCGGTTCGGCGGCTTGTAATGTACCGACAGAGAGGCTCAGGCCCAAAAGGACCATGACGAAAAAGGTGCGCAGGCTTGACATAGTGACCGATCGAAAACGAGACGAAGAATGGAGTTTAGAGGAAGAGTCCCGGGCCGGGGCGACTTCCTTCGGGGAATCTGACGCCCACTTTGCCGATCTTGTTCCCCTCCATGACCGCAACGGTCCAGATGGTGTTGTTCCATTCCACCTGGTCACCAACCACGGGTGCCCCCCCTACCTTCTGGGCAATGAAGTGCCCCAGCGACATGTCCGGATCAATGCCTTCGACCTTCAACCCGTACAGGGCGGCAACCGCGGCCAGCTGGGCGTCTCCTTCGAGGACGAAGTCGCCGAAGAAGCGCAAATCGAGGCCGCGTTGCGGTGCCTGGCTGAACAGTTTTCCAAGGGCTGGCAGGTTGTGTTCATGGCCGATAACACACAGCAAATCATCGACTTCCAGCACCGTACTACCCGACGGATGGAGCAGTTGTTCGCCACGAAACAGGGCTGCAATCCGGGTGCCTTCGGGCATTTTCAGCTCGCGAAGGTGCGAACCGATGCACCATTTTTCGGCACCGAGGCGATAAACGAACAGTTCCCACTCGCTGGTGACGTGCACTTCCAGGGCTGAACGGGAGATTGGCGCAGGCTCCGGTGGCACCGTCACCTTCAGCAGCTTGGCGATCCACGGCAGGCTTGTGCCCTGCACCAGCAGCGACACCAGCACGATAAAGAAGGCGAGGTTGAAGTACAGCTGGGCGTTGGGCAGGCCAGCCATCAGCGGGAACACCGCCAGAATGATCGGAACCGCACCGCGCAGGCCCACCCAGGAAATGAACGCCTTCTCGCGTCCGTGGAACGCCTTGAACGGTAGGAGGCCAACCATTACCGATAGCGGCCGGGCAAACAGGATCATCCACAGCGCCAGGCCCAGCGCCGGCAGGGCAATCGGCAACAGATCGTGAGGCGTGACCAGCAGCCCCAGCACCAGGAACATGCCGATCTGCGCCAGCCAGGCCATGCCGTCGAGCATGTGCAAGATGCCGTGGCGGCTGCGCACCGGCCGGTTACCGATAACCAGGCCGCACAGGTAAACCGCCAGAAATCCGCTGCCGTGCAGGGCGTTGGTCAGGGCGAACACCACCAGGCCACCAGCAATGACCAGGATTGGATAGAGGCCGGTGGCCAGGTTGATCCGGTTGACCAGTTGCAGCATCAGCCAGCCACCGCCCAGGCCGATGACGCCGCCGATGCCGAACTCGCGCAGCAGGTGGGTCAGCAGGCTCCATTGCAGGCCGGTCTGGCCACTGGCAAGCATGTCGATCAAGGTCACGGTGAGGAACACCGCCATCGGGTCGTTGCTGCCGGATTCGATTTCCAGGCTGGCGGTTACCCGTTCGTTCAGGCCTTTGCCGCCCAGCAGCGAAAACACCGCCGCGGCGTCGGTGGAGCCGACAATAGCGCCGATCAGCAGGCCCTGGATCAGGTTCAGGTCGAACAGCCAGGCCGCGGCCATGCCGGTCAACCCGGTGGTGATCAGCACGCCGATCGTGGCCAGCGACAGCGCCGGCCATAACGCCACGCGGAAACTCGATACGCGGGTACGCAAACCACCGTCCAGCAGGATCACTGCCAGTGCCAGGTTGCCGACCAGATACGCGGTGGGGTAGTTGTCGAAAATAATGCCGCCGCCGTCGACGCCGGCCGCCATGCCCACAGCCAGGATGATCACCAGGATCGGGATGCCGAGGCGCGACGACAGTGAACTCACCAGAATGCTCGCACCTACCAGCAACGCGCCGATTAAGAACAGGCTGTTGATGGTCGTCGCATTCAAAGGCAGTACTCCGGAAAGGCTGAAAGGCGGGCACAAACTGACCATGCAGTCTGCGTGCCATCGATTCTAACCTGTTGAATTGTGATGCTGTCAAAAAGCTTTGCGCGATTCGCCGGCGGACGTTCGTTGATTTGCGCCATGGCGACGAAGTGCAGGAACCAGATTGGCCAATCACAGTCTCTACAGTTCGCGAGAATGGTCACTGGTCAGGAAAATCAAGGCCTTGCGCCCGTATAACCCTGGCATCCACCGTGACTTTTCTTTATCGTACGCGCCCTTTGAAAATGCCCGGAAAATCAAAATGTTGGAAGCATCCCTAAGCCAATTGGAACAACTGGTCAGCGATCTGGTGCAACAGAACCAGGCCTTGGTCAGCACTAACCAGACCCTGAGCGCCGAACTGGCCCAGGCCAAGGATGAAAACGAAAGCCTGCAACTGAGCCTGATGGAACAGGAAGAGAAACAAGGCGCCACCGTGGCACGCATCCAGGCCCTGGTTGAGCGCGTCAGCGCTGGCCCTGTCGGCGCATGAGTTACGGCGCAGGGGTAAAAGTCGTCTCGATCCTGGGGGAGGACTATTCGATCAGGGCTCCGGCCGGGGAAGAACAGACCCTGCTGGACGCCGCATTGATGTTGAAGGCTGCGCTGGCCGACACCAAGAAGAAGTACCCGACCCTGATCGGTGACCGACTGCTGGTGCTGGCGGCGATGAATCTGTGTTCCCAGCAGATCGAAATGCAAAAGCGCCACAAGCAGGAACTCGACCGTTACCAAGAGCAAGTCAGCGCCACGGTTGAAGTGATCTCCAAGACGATCAATCAGGCCTGATCGGCTTTGCGCACAACCAAAGAATAAATTGTCGGTTTAGTTGTATACAATCGGCACGGCTGTTGCAGTGTTTCAGCCTCTTATTCTTTGGGGGTGCTCCATGCAGTTCTGGCGACGCAGTATTCAGTGGCAGTTGATCTTGAGCATGGGCACCGCCCTGCTGGTCAGCATTCTGATCGTGGTTGGCGTTTATACCCTGGTGGTCAACCGCCTCGCCCAGCGCTATCTGGTCGAGCAGGCACTGCCGTCGAGCATCGAAGCGATGCGCAACGACATCGAGCGCATCCTCGTGCAACCCCTCACCGCCGCCAAGGACATCGCCAGCAACAGCATGGTGCGCGACTGGCTGGCCGCGGGTGAAGACAGTGCCCAGACCAGCACGTTTACCACTTACCTGGAAGGCGTGCGCGCCGAGCACAAAGCCTTTACCGCGTTGATGGTCGGCACGGCGTCCAACCATTACTTCAACGAAAAAGGCCTGGACCGGACCCTCAGTCGTGCCAATCCCAAAGACGCCTGGTTCTATGCGTTCCTCGACAGCGACCAGCCGCGCACCCTCAATATCGACAACGATTCGGCCACTGGAGAACTGGCGCTTTTCATCGACCTTAAAGTCGAGAAGGCCGGGAAGGTCGTGGGCGTTGCCGGACTGGGCCTGAGCATGAAAGAGCTGTCTGAGCTGATCCACAACTTCAGCTTCGGTGAGCGTGGCAAGGTCTATCTTGTCCGTTCCGACGGTTTGATCCAGGTCCATCCCGAGGCGCAACTCAGCGGCAAGCGTACCCTGGCCGAACAGATCGGCGAGCCGGCTGCGCAAGCCGTGATGGGCCAGCTCTCTACTTCCAAGACGTCTGCGTTTGTGCGCGATGACGAAGATTTCCTGGCGTTGAGCCTGCCCCTTCGAGATCTGGGCTGGACCCTGGTGGCCGAAGTGCCACAGTCGCAAATCTACGCCGAAGCCCGTCGCGCCATGTGGATGAGTGGCGCAATTGGCCTGGCGGTGGCCCTGGTGTGCCTGTTGCTGGTGGTATTGCTGGCCCGAGGGCTGGTACGACCGATTCGTCAGGTAACAGCGGCGCTGGTAGCTATCGGTAGCGGTGGTGGAGATTTGACCCACCGGTTAGATTCCAGCCGCGCCGATGAACTCGGTGACCTGGCGCGCGGCTTCAATCGATTCCTCGACAGCCAGCGTGAGATGATTGGCGAAGTACTGGCCACCAGCGAACGCTTGCGTACCGCCGTCGGCCAGGTGGCGCGGGTGGTGGACAACACCGCTGAGCGTTCCGGGCGCCAGCAGGAGATGACGGACATGGTCGCCACTGCTGTCCATGAAATGGGCCTGACCGTGCAGGAAATTGCGCAAAACGCCGGTAACGCGGCAGTCGCTTCACAAAACGCCCGAGATGAAGCCATGCAGGCGCGGGAGGTGGTCGGAGGGTCGATCCGCCATATTGAAAGTATGTCCGACGAAATCGGTGTTGCCGCCAGCGCCGTAGGCGAGCTGGCGAATCAGGTAGCATCGATCGACCAGGTGCTGGCGGTGATTCGCGGGATTTCCGAACAGACCAACCTGCTGGCGCTCAACGCCGCCATTGAGGCCGCGCGGGCCGGGGATATGGGGCGCGGGTTTGCGGTGGTTGCCGATGAAGTGCGCACCTTGGCTCGACGTACACAGGCTTCCACCGACGAGATCCAGCAGATGATTGGCAGCCTCAAGCAGGGCGCGGAGAATGCAGTGTCGTCGATGCACACCGGGCAAGCAGCGACGGGTACGGGGGTTGAGTCGAGCCAGCGCACCGGGGCTTCGTTGACGGCGATTACCGGGCAGGTCGAGCGCATCAGTGACATGAACCACCAAGTGGCGACGGCGACAGAGGAGCAGTCGGCGGTGACCGAGGAGATCAACCGCAACGTGCAGGGGATTTCCGATCTGGCGCGGGCGACGGCGGGGGAGGTCAGGGCTTGTCGGGAGGATTGCCAGACGTTGCAGCGGCTGGCGGATGATCTGGCGCGGCAGATGGGTGGGTTCAAACTCCGCTAACTGATCGTTCCCACGCAGAGCGTGGGAACGATCGGTACGGGTGGATCAGAACCACTCATCCTGCATGCCCAGGCAAACATCATCCCGCGCCTCAAGAATCGCCAATTCATGGTGGCAGGCGGGCACTTCCCACGTCAGGAAGTAACGCGCCGCCTGCAACTTGCCTTTATAGAAGCCCACATCCGCCGCATTCCCTTTGGCCAACCCTTCCTCGGCGCGAACCGCCTGTTCCAGCCAGCGCCAGCCAATCACGGTGTGGCCGAACACTTTCAGGTACAGCGCCGAGTTCGCCAGGCTGCTGTTGACCTTGCCCTGGGCCAGGTCTGTCAGCAGGCCAATGGTCACGGTTTGCAGGCGTGCCACCAGTTTCTCCAGCGGTTCACGCAATGCAGTCAGCGATTCGTGGGCTTGTGCGCGCTCGGCGGTGTCGGCGATCAGGCGGATCAATTGCTTGAGCCCCGCGCCGCCGTTCTGAGCCAGTTTGCGCCCCAGCAGGTCCAGCGACTGAATGCCGTGGGTGCCTTCGTGAATCGGATTCAGGCGGTTGTCGCGGTAGTACTGTTCCACCGGGTATTCGCGGGTATAACCGTGGCCGCCGAGGATCTGGATCGCCAGTTCGTTGGCCTTCAGGCAGAACTCCGACGGCCAGGATTTGACTATCGGGGTCAGCAAGTCCAGCAGCTCATGGGCCTGTTTGCGTTCGGCTTCGGTCTCCAGCGTCGTGGTGTCATCGAACAGCCGCGCCGCGTACAGGCCGAGGTCGAACGAGCCTTCGACGTAGGCTTTTTGCGTCAGCAACATGCGTTTGACGTCGGCGTGCTGGATGATCGCCACCGGCGCGGTGTTCGGGTCCTTGCTGTCGGGCACACGCCCCTGGGGGCGTTCGCGGGCGTATTCCAGCGAGTACAGATAGCCCGCGTAACCGAGCATCACCGCGCCCATGCCGACGCCAATGCGCGCTTCGTTCATCATCTGGAACATGTAGCTCAAGCCGTGGTGCGGCTTGCCCACCAGATAACCGACGCACTCGCCGTTATCGCCGAAATTCAGTGCGGTGGAGGTGGTGCCGCGCCAGCCCATCTTGTGGAACAGCCCGGCCAGCAGCACGTCGTTGCGCTTGCCGAGGCTGCCATCATCGTTGACCAGGAACTTGGGCACGATAAACAACGAAATGCCCTTCACACCGGCGGGTGCATCCGGCAGCTTGGCCAGGACCATGTGCACGATGTTTTCCGACAGCGGGTGGTCGCCGCCGGAGATGAAGATCTTGTTGCCCTTGAGTCGATAGGTGCCGTCGGACGCAGGCTCGGCCCGTGTACGAATATCTGACAGCGACGAGCCTGCGTGGGGTTCGGTCAGGGCCATGGTGCCGAAGAAGCGACCGTCGATCATCGGCTGCAGGAAGCGGCGTTTCTGCTCCTCGGTACCGAAGCTTTCAATCAGGTTGGCCGCGCCCATGGTCAGGAACGGGTAGGAGGTCGACGCCGCGTTGGCCGATTGAAAGTGCGCGAAGCAGGCTTGCGACAGCAGGGTAGGAAGTTGCATGCCGCCAGCGTCGAAACTGCGTGCAGCGTTGAGGAATCCTGCTTCGAGGAAAGCGTCCACAGCTGGTTTCACTTCCGGAATCAGGATTGCCTGGCCGTCCTCATAACGCGGCTCGTTCTCGTCACCCTTGCGGTTGTGCGGGGCGAAGAGCTTCTCGGCGATGTTGCGGGCAGTGCCCAAGGCGGCATCGAAGGTTTCGCGATTGTGTTCGGCGAAACGCTCGCGCTGGGTCAGGCCCTCGGCATCGAGGACTTCATACAGCTCGAAAGCCAGATTGCGGGAACTGAGCAACGTCTCGGACATGGCGGCCTACCTTTTATTGGGATGGGCCGAGTCTAGGCGTGGGAATGGAGGGTGAACAGGATGATTGATGGTGGTGATAAAGGGGCAGAATGAGGCGAGGTAAAGATCGTTCCCACGCTCTGCGTGGGAACGCCTCAAGGGACGCTCCGCGTTCCAGCCACACTGCCGATTCGAGCCTGGCACCGATGGGACGCAGAGCGTCCCGGGCTGCATTCCCACGCGGAGCGTGGGAACGATCATGTGAAGGGAGGGTTAGCCGATGGTCATCAGGCTGGCATTACCACCCGCCGCAGCGGTGTTAACGCTCAAGGCACGCTCGATCACCAGACGCTCCAACGCAATGTTGGTCTCACCCTGCGACAAGCCCTGAACCCCGACAATGGCACCTGCACGTTTAGCAACCTGCTGGCAAACCGCACGCAACTGGTCGGAATGGCCGTGATGCAGAACCGCATCAATCACCACGTCGTCCTTGTTCCAGTCGGCAACCAGCTTGATGCGTGCCTGAATGTCTTTCGGCAGACGGGCAAGCAAGGCCTTGGTCAGTTCAGCTTCCGGCCATACCGCCGAACCGCCGACAGCCAATACCGCAGCCAATTGCGTCAGCAGATCGCCTTCGACTTCTGCCAGGCACAGTACGTGTTCGCGCGGCAGGATCGCATAGCTGTTGCGCTCGCCGGTCGGACCGGCCAGCAAGCGGGTGATACCGCTTTGCGATTGTGCGGCGAACTGCATGCACAGGGTGCTCAGGTCGGCGAACTTGTTGCTGTCAGCCCAAGCTTTGAGGGCGGTCAGCGGTTTGCTCATGGCGTCACGCAGACGAACGTCTGGTGCGGCAATGGCATCGCCACGGGCGAAGGATTGTTCGATCGCATCGGTAGGGCGAGTCGACAGCAGGCGGTACAGGTACAGCGGACCACCGGCTTTCGGGCCAGTACCCGACAGGCCTTCGCCGCCGAATGGCTGCACGCCGACCACAGCGCCCACGATGTTACGGTTGACGTAGACGTTACCGGCATTGACGTTGTCGATCACCTTGGCGATGGTTTCGTCGATACGGGTGTGCACGCCCAGCGTCAGGCCGTAGCCGGAAGCGTTGATCTGGGCGATCAGTTGATCGATGTCCTTGCGCTTGTAGCGCACCACGTGCAGCACTGGGCCAAAGATCTCCCGTTGCAGTTCGTCGAAGCTTTCCAGTTCGATCAGCGTTGGCATCACGAAGGTGCCGCGTTTCACTTCTTCGGCGTCGGCGATGGCCACCTGGTACACGCTGCGACCTTTGTCGCGCATGGCCTGGATGTGTTTCTCGATGCCAGCCTTGGCTTCGGCGTCGATCACCGGGCCGATGTCTACGGACAGGCGTTCAGGGTTGCCGAGGCGGCTTTCAGCCATGGCGCCCTTGAGCATTTCGATGACGCGGTCGGCGGAATCTTCCTGCAGGCACAGCACGCGCAGGGCCGAGCAACGCTGGCCGGCGCTGTCGAAGGCCGACGACACCACGTCGATCACCACCTGTTCGGTCAGTGCCGAAGAGTCGACGATCATCGCGTTCTGGCCACCGGTTTCGGCGATCAGCGGAATCGGACGACCCTGGCTGTCCAGGCGACCGGCAATGTTGCGTTGCAGCAGGCGCGCAACTTCAGTGGAACCGGTGAACATCACGCCTTTGACGCGATCGTCGCCCACCAGGCCGGCGCCGACGGTTTCGCCACGGCCCGGCAGCAGTTGCAGAACGCCTTGCGGAATTCCGGCTTCGAGCAGCAGGCGCACGGCTTGAGCAGCCACCAGCGGCGTCTGTTCCGCAGGCTTGGCCAGTACCGGGTTACCGGCAGCCAGTGCCGCAGCCACTTGGCCGCTGAAGATCGCCAGCGGGAAGTTCCACGGGCTGATGCACACCACGGGACCCAGAGGGCGGTGGGCGTCATTGGTGAAATCGTTGCGCGCCTGCACCGCGTAGTAACGCAGGAAGTCCACGGCTTCACGCACTTCGGCGATGGCGTTGGCGAAAGTCTTGCCGGCTTCGCGAGCCAGCAGGCCCATCAGCGGCTGGATCTCGGCTTCCATCAGATCGGCGGCGCGTTCCAGGATCGCAGCGCGTTCGGCCGGCGGGGTGGCCTGCCAGATCGGTGCGGCGTTCAGGGCGCACTGGATTGCGTTGTCGACGTCATCGACGGTCGCTTCCTGTACATGGCCAACCACGTCACGCAGGTCGGACGGGTTCAGCACCGGCGCAGGGGTTTCAGTGCTGGAAGCGCAACCGAGCATCGGCGCGGCCTTCCAGTTGTTGTGCGCGGTGGCCAGCAGGGCGCAGGACAGCGAAGCCAGGCGATGTTCGTTGGCCATGTCGATGCCGCTGGAGTTTGCGCGTTCGCAGCCGTACAGGTCACGCGGCAGCGGAATGCGCGGGTGCGGCAGGCCGAAGCCACCTTCCACGGTCGCCATCTGCTCGATGCTCGCCACCGGGTCGGCCACCAGCTCCTGGATCGAAATCGACTGGTCGGCGATACGGTTGACGAACGAGGTGTTCGCGCCGTTTTCCAGCAGACGACGTACCAGGTAAGCCAACAGCGTTTCGTGAGTGCCGACCGGTGCGTACACGCGGCACGGACGGTTCAGCTTGCCTTCGGAAACCTTGCCTACAACCTGTTCGTACAGCGGTTCACCCATGCCGTGCAGGCACTGGAACTCGTACTGGCCAGGGTAATAGTTCTGGCCGGCGATGTGATAAATGGCCGACAAAGTGTGGGCGTTGTGGGTGGCGAATTGCGGATAGATGACTTCCGGCACCGACAGCAGTTTGCGTGCGCAAGCGATGTAGGATACGTCGGTGTACACCTTGCGGGTGTAGACCGGATAGCCTTCCAGGCCTTCGACCTGGGCGCGCTTGATTTCGCTGTCCCAGTACGCGCCTTTCACCAGGCGGATCATCAGGCGATGACGGCTGCGGCGAGCCAGGTCGATCACGTAGTCGATCACGTACGGGCAACGCTTCTGATAAGCCTGGATCACGAAACCGATACCGTTCCAGCCCGTCAGTTGCGGTTCGAAGCACAGGCGCTCGAGCAGATCCAGCGACAGCTCCAGGCGGTCGGCTTCTTCGGCGTCGATGTTCAGGCCGATGTCGTATTGCTTGGCCAGCAGGGTCAGCGACAGCAGGCGCGGGTACAGCTCATCCATCACGCGCTCGTACTGGGCACGGCTGTAGCGCGGGTGCAAGGCCGACAGCTTGATCGAAATGCCCGGGCCTTCATAAATACCGCGACCGTGGGACGCTTTGCCGATCGAGTGGATGGCTTGTTCGTACGAGGCCAGGTACTTCTGCGCGTCGTGCTCGGTCAGTGCGGCTTCACCGAGCATGTCGTAGGAATAGCGGAAACCCTTGGTTTCGAACTTGCTGGCGTTGGCCAGGGCTTCGGCGATGGTTTCGCCGGTGACGAACTGCTCGCCCATCAGGCGCATCGCCATGTCGACGCCCTTGCGGATCATCGGTTCGCCGCTCTTGCCGATGATGCGGCTCAGGGACGAAGTCAGGCCCGCTTCGTTATGCGTGGACACCAGCTTGCCGGTCAGCAGCAGGCCCCAGGTCGCAGCGTTGACGAACAGCGACGGGCTGTTGCCCAGGTGCGGATGCCAGTTGCCGGTGCTGATCTTGTCGCGGATCAGCGCGTCACGGGTACCTTTGTCCGGAATACGCAGCAGCGCCTCGGCCAGGCACATCAGTGCCACGCCTTCCTGGGACGACAGGGAGAACTCCTGCAACAGGCCCTGAACGATACCGGCACGGCCGCCGGCGCTCTTCTGGTTGCGCAGTTTTTCCGCGATCGAGGCAGCGAGCTTGTTGGTGGCCTCGGCCATCGGCGCCGGCAGGCGAGCCTGCTCGATCAGCATCGGCACCACTTCGGGTTCCGGGCGACGGTAAGCGGCGGTGATCGACGCGCGCAAGACCGATTGCGGCAGGATGCTTTCGGCGAATTCGAGGAAACACTGGTGCGCGTGGTCGACATGGATATCGCCCGCTTCATCAGTGTCCCTGGCAATACCGTTCAGCTCGGACAGGGTTGCACCACCCTCGAGTTTTTCCAGGTAATTGAAAATTGCCTGCTTGATCAGCCAGTGCGGCGTGCGATCAATCGAGGTCGCGGCGGCCTTGAGGCGTTCGCGGGTCGGGTCATCGAGTTTGACCCCAAGGGTGGTGGTAGCCATGTTTTTATCCTCATGTTTGCCACGACTGCGTGGCATCAGCTGGCGCCAAGATTAGCCGTGCGATGAATGAGGTGCAACCGGGTGCAACCCTTTTTTTGCTGGAATAAACGGCAGTTCGTCAGGAAATAAATTCCGCTGTACCAATGCTGAATCGTCTTGGAGCTTTTTAGATTGGTTGGCGCTCGTTCTTGCTCCGAAAAGGAGCAAAAAACCCGGTTCAAATTAAATTTCCGACTGGGTGCAACTTATTCGCCAGAAATGGGTTGCACCTTATTTGCTTTGTTGAATAGCATTCGCGCCCAAGGTGCAACCAGTCCAAGACGGGTGCGCCGGCCGATGGCTTTCCTGGGGAAACATCGGTCATAAATGCGCGGGATCGCGGATCGTCTGTCAAACGTCACCGTTTGCCAGCGATTCATCAGCCGCCGCTACATAAAAACAAAGCCAGGGCGTCACTTAAATGAGCGTAAGCAATCCAACCCTGATCACGTTCGTGATCTACATCGCAGCAATGGTGCTGATCGGCTTCATGGCCTATCGCTCTACCAACAACCTTTCCGACTACATCCTGGGCGGTCGTAGCCTGGGCAGCGTCGTGACCGCGTTGTCCGCCGGTGCATCCGACATGAGCGGCTGGTTGTTGATGGGCCTGCCGGGCGCCATCTACATGTCCGGTCTGTCCGAAAGCTGGATCGCCATCGGCCTGATCGTCGGTGCTTACCTGAACTGGCTGTTCGTCGCCGGCCGTCTGCGCGTGCAGACCGAGCACAACGGCGATGCGCTGACCCTGCCGGACTACTTCTCCAGCCGTTTCGAAGACAAAAGCGGCCTGCTGCGGATCATCTCCGCCGTCGTGATCCTGGTGTTCTTCACCATCTACTGCGCATCCGGCATCGTGGCTGGCGCTCGTCTGTTCGAAAGCACCTTCGGCATGTCCTACGAGACTGCGCTGTGGGCCGGCGCTGCGGCGACCATTGCCTACACCTTCGTCGGCGGTTTCCTGGCGGTGAGCTGGACTGACACCGTACAAGCGACCCTGATGATCTTCGCCCTGCTGCTGACGCCGATCATCGTGCTGCTGGCTACCGGTGGCGTCGACACCACGTTCCTGGCCATCGAAGCGCAGGACGCCAGCAACTTCGACATGCTGAAAAACACCACCTTCATCGGCATCATCTCGCTGATGGGCTGGGGCCTGGGCTACTTCGGCCAGCCGCACATCCTGGCGCGTTTCATGGCGGCCGATTCGGTTAAGTCGATCGCCAAGGCCCGTCGCATTTCCATGGCCTGGATGATCCTGTGCCTGGGCGGTACCGTGGCAGTAGGCTTCTTCGGCATCGCTTACTTCTCGGCACACCCTGACGTGGCCGGTCCTGTGACCGAAAACCACGAGCGTGTGTTCATCGAACTGGCGAAAATCCTGTTCAACCCATGGGTTGCCGGCGTTTTGCTGTCGGCCATTCTGGCGGCGGTCATGAGCACCCTGAGCTGCCAGCTGCTGGTGTGCTCGAGCGCCCTGACCGAAGACTTCTACAAGACCTTCCTGCGCAAATCCGCTTCCCAGGTTGAACTGGTCTGGGTCGGCCGCGCCATGGTACTGCTGGTTGCCCTGATCGCCATCGCCATGGCAGCAAACCCGGAAAACCGCGTACTGGGCCTGGTGAGCTACGCCTGGGCAGGTTTCGGTGCCGCGTTCGGTCCAGTCGTACTGATCTCCGTGATCTGGAAAGACATGACCCGCAACGGCGCACTGGCCGGCATCCTGGTCGGCGCGATCACCGTGATCGTCTGGAAGCACTTCGAACTGCTGGGCCTGTACGAAATCATCCCTGGTTTCATCTTCGCCAGCCTGGCGATCTACATCGTCAGCAAGCTGGGCACGCCGACTAGCGGCATGCTGCAGCGCTTTGCTGCGGCTGAGGCGGATTTCCGTCTGAACAAGTGATGGGGATGAGCTGAGGCTCTGAGCTTTCGCAAAAAACGGCCCGTCTCCTGTAGGAGGTGGGCCGTTTTTTTTGGACTGAATTCAGATCTGAGTCTGCAGCATCGTCAGTCTTGCGAAATTTCCGGGCAAGGTCCTAGGACGTTTCCTTCAAGACGTAGCGGTTTCCATGAACTGGTGGAGCGTGGGTTTCATGGATAGTCTTCGATGGTCACTGACAATTCAGTGGTGGGGTGTAGGAACCCTTCAATACCGACGGGAAGCACTTAGCGTCAATACTTGGTTTGCGGTCGTTTATGTGCGTCCGTAAGATCAGTTGCGGCGGCTATGCGCGGGCACGCTTCGGCGTGGTCGAGTTTTCCCAAGGTCTCGATATTCCTACCCCGCGCTTAGCTGCCACCCTAGCCTGTAGGAAGGCTGATGGCAGCTCCGATTCATCTTTGGGAGCTACTAATGAAAACAATTCACCCCGATCCGCCCTACGAAAAACCAACTCCCCATCCCGACAACCGCTTCATGGCATTGACCAGCAACTGCACCGATATGCCCACCCTATTCGTCGACACCCACGCGCCACTCGACGTCCTTGCGGACGCCGCAAACTACAGAGTCCGCGCAGTTACCCAGGTGCTTGAGAACCTGTCCATGCGCGGTTCCATCGAGTGTGAGTCTTTTATCCTCAGCGACTTTGCATTGCTCTGCGCCATTCCGCTGCGCGATGGCTGTGACGTGCTGGATGTGGTTGGGCGGCGATTGCGGGCGCGGCCTTCAGCAGGGGCGTAGGCCTCGCCTATGGATGGAATTCGTACATGTAAAAAATGGTTCGCAGCTTGATAGTGCGGGCCTTTTTTTTGCAGGCCAGCTTCGAAATCAGGCATTGGCCCCCCAATATCCGTGGTCCTTTTCAGTGCGGCTCGTAAGACATTTCCTGATTTTCTCAACCGTCTTGAGTTTCCTCCCTGTCCACGTACTTTGCGCTAAGCCACTCATCCCGAGTCGGCTTATCGATCGTTAACAGTGGTGCGCTTTCCATGACTGGGGCGCCCGTAGAGAGGGAAATCAGCAATGGCACAAGGACATTTCATTCGCCTGGGTGACAAGACCACTTGCGGCGGCCAGGTTTTGGAGGCCGACACGCGTGTCATGATGTTTGGCATCGCCCATGCCCGTGAAGGCGACCGCGTTTCCTGCGGGAAAAACGACGAAACCTACACCATCGTGGGAGGCGTCTCCTACATCAACAGTCATGGCAGGATCGTGGCGGGCTCGCTGGACAGCTACAGCACCTGCCCGTGCAGAGCCAGGTTGATCCCCTCGGTGTTTACCGCCACTTATGAGTCGCGCAGCAATGCTGCGCCCCAGACCACAAGGGCCGCGGCGCAACCGACCGCACCTCTCGCCGGCAATCCGGCAGCGCCAAGTTCAGCCGGTTTCGCGTCTGCGTCGAATACCCCTAAGCCAGTGTCCTTAGGCAGTGCAGCAGCCCAGGAACCAGGCTTCTACATCGTGCCCAAAAGCACCACCCGCGAACAGCTCGAAGCGTCCTTGTTCACCCTGCGCGACCCCGCGGTGATGGGTAAATTCAAGCTGCTCAATCCTAATCTGCGCGACGTCAAAGCCGGCTAGATGATCGTGCTGAGCGATCCGAGCAACTACCAGTGCACCCGTGAAGAAGCCCTGCTCATGGACGTGGCAGCCAGGACTAACCAGATCCTTGAAACGCTTAGCCCCGAAGAGGCGGATTTCATGGTGCAACACCGTGATGCCATCCAGACTTTCCTGGGTCATGGCTCGACCGCAATCGGCGTCGGCGCAAGTGTTCTCAAAAACAATCTGGATAACGTCAGCGACACCCTGAAAAAAATCGAAGCGTTGCATCAGCATTCATTCCTACGCGATGGCCATCTGAGTTCACCGACGTTTCTGACAGAGCGCCAAAAGCTGCTCGCTCAACTCGATATCCACCTGACAAGCCTGACGCGCAAAGGTATCGGCTTCCCCAACCATCCCAATTTGAATCGTGCAATGTTCCTCTCGCCTCCCAGTCTGGTTCATCGCTGGACGGAGGCCGGCGGCGTGGGGCAGATGCCGGGGTACGCCACTCATCTGGAGGGGGTGGCGAAGGCTTCCAAGTATCTCAAGTACGGCGGCTGGGTCGGGACGGCCGTAGGTGGTGGAGCATCTGCCCTCAAGGTTCAAAATGTGTGCGCGGCGGGCAATGCGGAGGCCTGTAAGCGAGTTAAATTTACTGAGGCGGGCAGCTTCACCGGCGAAATTGCAGGCGGTGCTCTAATAGGTGCGACCTTAACAGCTAAGACTGTTGGTGGAATTTGTCTCGCGGTTGGCGTGACCACGGCCGGAATCGGAACCTTAGTATGTGGCGTGGTGGTGGTGACGGCGGGATCGTTAGTAGGTGGTGCGGTGGGTAACAGGCTTGGCGAGTCATTGGGAGAAATTATTTACGAGATGCGTAAATGAGCCCTGCAAAATTTGCGTTTGGCCTTTTCGGTGGCGCGATTTTCCTGATGATCTTCATTTGGGTAGGGTTCGCCCTTTACTTGGCCTACACCAAGATGGATGTGATGCTTAAGCATCTGAAAAATAGCACGGCAGTCATGGCTTTGTCCCATTATCGGCATCTCGGAGCGTGGGGCCACTTTCATTTGATTGCGGGAATAGCAGCGCTCGTCGCGTTCCCCGAGCGGCATATTAAAAGTGGCTCTCTCAGTGCCGAGGATATAGACAATCTTCCGGCTACAATTAAACGCAAGCTTGTCATTTGGCGCTGGGGAATATTAATCCTTTGTGGATCGTTTTTTTTATTTGGTGGCATTGGTGTAATTGTCGGCTGGATATAACGACCACAGGTCCTGCGCTTAGTCAGTCATTATCTATGAGCTTCCTGCTATATATTCTGCTCTGCCTCGCAGCGTTGGTTGAAATGAGGTTTTCTATTCGGCCTTTGCAGTCTCCAACGACTGCAGAAGGCCCTGCAATTCAGGGGGGTTGTGTTGGATGGGGAATTAATTCCAAAAATCCTCAGCCCCCTCCCACGCACCGTAGCAGCACTCGTGGGTCAGCGCGGCACCCAGAAGTATTGCGATGACACGCAATGTCTGTACAACTCCTCTATATGAACAGATGGATCGTGAATAATGAAGCCTAAATTAAAACAATGCAAAAAATGTGGAGTGTTGGATGAAGATGGCTTCTCGCGAATAGAAGGAGGGCGGTGTCTTTCATGCAGGATAAAAATATACGATGCAGGAAATTTCAATATTTTGAAGGAGGCACCCATACGATTAAAGTTGCTGCTAGGTGGCACCTCTTTGCTTTTTTTGATACTTTCAATTTATGCGATTTCTCATCAGCATCTTGTGTTGCCCGGCGGCCCTCGCGGTCGGGATTGGCGGGTAGCATATTCAGGGCTTGGAGCTCTGGTGCCAGCGTTTTCTTTAATATTGTTTTCAGTTAGTTTTATATCTTTAATTATTTCCAATTATCTTCGGGATCCTAACGAAGAAACATATAAAAAAATAATAAAGAACTGCTTTTAAGCCGGTTGGGTTTTTTATTTTATTTCGATATTTTTTTTTGGAAAAGAATATCGCAGCTAACGGCTCGCGACTTACAAATACCTCGAAAGTCTCACAGGGGGAGGCGGGGCGGGTTGGCCACTCAGCCGCGAGCTCCTGACTTGCCGCCCAGTAAAAGGTAAACTTGCCGGCCTTCGCAGGAGCAACCATGAATTATCGTCACGCCTTCCACGCCGGCAATCACGCCGATGTGTTCAAACACCTGACCTTGACCCGCCTCATCTCCCTGATGTCGCGCAAGGAGCAGCCGTTTGCCTATCTCGACACTCACGCCGGCATTGGTCTGTACGACCTGCAAGGCGATCAGGCCAGCCGTACCGGTGAGTACCTGGAAGGCATTGCGCGTTTGTGGGATCAGCCGGATCTGCCGATCCTGACGGCTGATTACATGCAGGTGCTGCACGAGATGAACCCGGATGGCCAGTTGCGCTATTACCCGGGGTCGCCGGAGTTGGCGCGGCGCCTGACGCGTGCGCAGGATCGGGTGTTGCTCAACGAGAAGCACCCGGAAGATGGTGTGCTGCTCAAGGACAACATGGCCGGTGATCGTCGGGTCAAGGTGCATCTCGGCGAAGGCTGGCATGTGCCGCGGGCGTTGCTGCCGGTGCCGGAGAAGCGGGCGGTGATGTTGATCGATCCGCCCTTCGAAAAGCTCGACGAGATGCAGCGCTGCGCCGCAGCCTTGAAAGAGGCGGTCGGGCGGATGCGCCAGACCGTGGCGGCTATCTGGTACCCGGTGAAGGATCAGCGCGCGCTGCGCCGGTTCTATCAGGACCTGGCCGGTACCGGTGCGCCAAAGTTGTTGCGGGTAGAGTTGCTGGTGCATCCGCTGGATACGCCTGACAGCCTGAATGGCTCCGGCTTGGCCATTGCCAATCCGCCGTGGGGGCTGGAGGAAGAGTTGCGTGAGTTGCTGCCGTGGTTGTCCGAGAAGCTTGGACAGACCCAGGGTGGGTGGCGGATGGATTGGTTGATTGCCGAATGAGGCGATGATCGTTCCCACGCTCTGCGTGGGAATGCCTCATGTGACGCTCTGCGTCTCGCTTTTAGGACGCGGAGCGTCCCGGGGTGCATTCCCACGCAGAGCGTGGGAACGATCGGGCAGTGGTCAGATCGGGCAGGTCACGCCGGTACCGCCAATGCCGCAATAGCCTTCTGGGTTCTTGGCCAGGTACTGCTGGTGGTACGCCTCGGCGAAGTAGAACGTCGGCGCTTCGTCGATTTCGGTGGTGATGATGCCCTTGCCGGCCTTGGTCAGTTCGACCTGGAACACCTGTGCGCTTTTTTTCGCGGCTTCCAGTTGGGCCGGGTTGGTGGCGTAGATCACCGAGCGGTACTGAGTGCCGAGGTCATTGCCCTGGCGCATGCCCTGGGTCGGGTTGTGCAGTTCCCAGAACATCTTCAGCAGCTCTTCGTAGCTGACCTTTGCCGGCTCGTAGACCACCAGCACGACTTCGCTATGGCCGGTCAAGCCAGAGCAGACTTCTTCGTAAGTCGGGTTCGGGGTGAAGCCGCCCGCGTAACCCACGGCCGTACTGACCACGCCTTCACGCTGCCAGAACCTGCGTTCAGCGCCCCAGAAGCAGCCAAGGCCGAAGATCGCGAAATCCACATCCATCGCGAATGGGCCCAGTAGCGGGGCGTCGTGGACGAAGTGTTTTTCCGGCACGGTCATGGGGGTTTCGCGGCCAGGCAGAGCTTGTTCTTTTGTTGGGAGCACGTTTTTGTTCACCAGAATTTCCGAGCGCAGAACCATCTTCAGTCCTCTCAGTCGTTGGAATAATCACAGATGCAGTTTGCCCGAGAGTTGGCCCGCTGTCAGGCGATCGGGCCGCGCGGGTAGCGTTTGAGCTTGTCGATCAGGTCCAGCCCCGGGATCGGCTGGTCGAACAGGTAGCCCTGGCCGACGTCGCAGCGGTGGCGACGCAGGAACGCCAGTTGCTCGGCCGTCTCGATGCCTTCGGCCACGACCTTGAGTTTCAGGTTGTGGGCCATGGCGATCACCGCGGAGGTGATTTCCATGTCGTCCTGGTTATCCGGGATTTCGTGTATGAAGCTTCGATCGATCTTGATGATATCGATGGGGAATTTTTTCAAGTAGCTGAGCGACGAGTAACCGGTGCCAAAGTCGTCCATCGCCAGGGTCAGGCCCAGGCGCTTGAGTTGGTCGAGCTGCTGGTGAGTGTCTTCGGTGGCTTCCAGCAGCAGGCCTTCGGTCAGTTCCAGCTCCAGCAGGCGCGAAGGCAGTGCCTCCTCCTTGAGGATGTTGGCGATGGACGCCACCAAGTCCGGGTCGGAGAACTGCTTGGGCGACAGGTTGATTGCCACCTGCAGGTTGCCCAGCCCGGCGGCGGTCAGCGCCTTGCTCATGCGGCAGGCCTGGCGGGCGATCCACTTTCCAATCGGAATGATCAGGCCGGTTTCTTCGGCAACACTGATGAACTGGTCCGGGCGGATCATGCCTTTTTCCGGGTGATTCCAGCGCAACAGCGCCTCCATCCCCAGCAGGCGTCCGCTGCGCAGGCAGAGCTTGGGTTGGTAGAACACGTCCAGTTCGTTCTGGGTCAGGGCGCGCCGCAGGTTATTCTCGACGAACAACTTGTAGCTGGCTTCGGCGTTCAGGGCTTCGGTGAAAACCTGCACTTGATGTTTGCCGTTGGCCTTGGCCTTGTGCAGGGCCAAGCCGGCGTTACGCATCAGGGTCTGCGGGTCTCGCCCATGAAGGGGGGCGCAAGCCAGGCCGACAGAGCCGGTCACGCTGATCAGCTGGTTGTCGACGAACATCGGTTTGTCGAGGGTCGTGAGCAACTGGTTGGCGACCTGCTGCCCGAGTTCAAGGCCCGTGTTGTCAAGCAACACCGCGAACTCGTTGCTGGCAAACCGCGCCAGGCTGCCACCCGGGTTGAGGCTATTGCGCAGGCGCCGGGCCAGGCTGATCAGCAGCTTGTCGCCGGTCTGGTGGCCGAGGCTGTCGTTGATCCGCTTGAAGTTATCGATGTCCACCAGCAACAGGCTGATCGGCGCGTCGCTGTCGCGGGCGAAGCGTTCATCGAGGTTGCGGATGAAGGCCGGGCGGTTGCCGAGGTTGGTCAGGTTATCGGTGTAGGCCAGGCGCTCGATGCGTTGCTGGGCGAGCTTGGTCTGCGTGATGTCTTCGTAGATACCGATGTAATGGGTCAACTCGCGGTTGTCGCCATACACCTTGGATATCGACAGTTGGCCCCAGTAGGGTTCGAGGTTTTTGCGACGACTCTTGAACTCGCCCTGCCAACTGTTGCTCTTGGCCAGCGCGGAGGGTGCGTCGAACAGCAGTTCACTGAGGTTCTCCAGCGCCGGCAGTTCCGCCAGGCGCTGCCCGTGAACCTCTTCGGTGGTGTACTGGGTAATCGCCGTGAAGCTCGGGTTGACGTACTCGACGATGCCATCGCAATTGACCAGCAAAAAGGCGTTGGCGCTTTGCTCGACCGCACGCTGGAACAGATGCAGGGCGCTGGTGGCGGTGCGTCGATTGTGATTGTTGATGACCTGGGCGAACTGGTCCGCCAGCTCGCCGGCGAAGGCGATTTCGTCCGACTGCCAGGCGCGGGTCGCACCGGTTTGTTCCAGGCACAGCACGCCAACCACCTGGCCGTCGACGCGAATGCTGGCATCGAGCATCGCATTGACATCGCGCGGGCGCAGGCTTTCGGCCATTTCCCGAGTGCGCGGGTCGCGCATGGCGTTGTGGGCATCGATGGCCCGGCCGGTGTGCAGGGCGTCGAGGTAATCAGGGAACACGCTGACGTCGATCGGTGCCGGCAACAGGTATTCCTGGGTCGAGCGGTGATAGGCCGAGATAGGCGCCAGCATCGAGCCTTCCAGGTGCCACAGGCTGGCGCAGTCGATCTGGTAAATCTCGCAGGCGCTGCGAGTGATCAGTTTGGCGGCTTCCTGCAGGGAATTGTTGCTGCTGTAGCGCTGGCGGGTCAGCAGCAGGATCAGGTCCTGCTGGGCACGTACCCGGTCCAGATGCTGCAATTGTTCCTGCTGGGCGCGCTGATTGAGCTCCAGGGCGATTTGCAGGCGCGAGTTCTGGGTTTCGAGATCCAGCGCCGGCAGCAGCGGGTCATCCTCGAACAGGCCGTCGATGACCAATAAATAACCGCGCAGCAGGTGTCGATTGTGTTGTTTGTAGGCTTCGCCCAGTTCCAGCAGGTTCAGCGAGCCAGAGGCGGTGTGCAAGGTGTAGCGGATCAGGTAGTGAGTGCTCTCGCTCAACTGCGCCTGAATCGCATCATGCAGTTGATAGCGGGCTTGCGGCTCCATCAGGCTGGCGTAGGGCGAGCCAACCAGGGCGCACAGTTCCACGGCCGGCAGGCCGAACTGGCGTTCGCAATTGGGGTCGAGAAACAGCAGCGCCCAGCTTGGTTCGTTCAGCCGTTCGAAACGCAGCATGCCGAGCCGCGAGGGCACAGGCAACTGCGTCACTACCTCGGCCACCATACGGCTGGTGGCATCGGGTTGGCTTTTCATGGAGGGAACTCGCTTCGAATATGCTGATCGCGCCGGGCTCTCGCCCTCTTTACTGTTGCCTGCGGCAAGGTTGCATCATTGCGACACTGACTGACAAGAGAGATGAAGGCCAAGTGCTATAAGAATATGTCGGCAGAGGTGAAGATTTCTCCAGCAAACGACTCAAAGATCGCAGCTTTTAACGCAGTAAAATACTGACCGCCTGTAAAAGGGCGCCATCCCTATCGTGATAACGCACATGAATATGCTCTGCATCGACGACCAGGTGCGCGAAGTTATCCTGGCTGATCACGTAACTGGTCAATTCGTGTCGATAATCTCCCACAGCGGTTCGGGCCAAAGGTTGATCGAGGATAAAGGTGGAAGCTGTGGCATAAGGCAACAATTTGCTATTGCACAGGGGCGAAGAGACGATTGTATGAACTTCGAAGCCCGGGTCCTCACTGTGGGTCAGTCGGCTGATCAATGAGCCGTGGACGTCGCCTGAAACGATGAAGACGTTCTTGATGGCGTGTGTGCGAATCGTCTCCAACAGCCGTAGTCGTTGTTCGGGAAAGCCCTTCCATGCGTCCTCGCCCTGGCGTTTGCTGTCGGGATAGAACATGACGCTGGTAACCACGAATTTAACCCGGGCCGAACTGTTGATCAGCCATGTACACAAGGCCTGCTCCTGCTCGATATCGAGGATGCGTCGGTCGCTGGCTGCAAGATTGCGTCGGGTCCGGCTGTCGGTGACAAACCACTCGATATCGCCGTCGGTGAACTGGTACCAGTATTTATCCAGCTTCTTGTCGACTTGCCCCTCGGCGCAGAGTTCGTGTGCCGGGCCATGGCTGGCCTGGTACAACTCATAGGCGTTTATCGCATTGGCATATAGAAAGTCATCGGACTTGTTTCTGTTAGCCGGCCAGTTGTCTTCGATCTCATGGTCATCCAGGATCATATATGTCGGCAGGGCAGACATTAACTTTGCAATGTTTGGCTGTGAAAAGGCTACGCGATATTTGAGGAGGATGTCCTTGAGTTCGCGGTCCGGGGCAATGAAGTTCAAATCATCGACGTAGATCTGGTCACCGGTCATCAGCATGGCGCTGACAGGGGGATCGGCCTGCTCGGCCACTCTTGATATTGTCGCGAACATCCTGTCGCCCAGGTGCGGCTCGGCTGCAATGCCTGCGGTGAGCCGTAGATAGCGGCAAGAACCCACGAGATAGGCCCTGGGTTGTGTGGTCTGACTTGAACGGGTGCGCAGGCGATGGAGCTGCGGCGGCCATTGCAAGGGCAGTTCCTGCAGTGTATCTGCAGCAGGCACGGGCTTTGTCGGGCTGAACCAGCCGGCCTGATATTCATGCACGGTGTCGGCAGCCAGGTCGTTGAGAACCAGGACTGCGGACATGTCACGGGCTTTTTCGAGTTCAGCAAAAATACCCTTTGACCAGTGTTCGTCGCCGAGTCGCCGATAGCGAATACCGGCAAATGCACGGGCATCTTTATTTGATTCTCCACGCAAAAAAATACGCGCGTGGTTGGTTGTGGTGTGGCCAATGATTGGCCCGACTGTTGGTTTGAACATGTTCGAATCCATTCGGCTTGAGTTTCTGGGGCAAGCAATCGGCTTTTAAATGGCCGTGCCAGGAAGGCTAATTATTTGGCCTTGAAAAATACCGGGCGGAAATGGATTCGACTTGTGGGGGATATCAGCCACAAATGTAGGAAGGTATCCGTTGAGGTAAAAACGGCGGGCAAAAAAAGCCCCGCCAAATTGGCGGGGTTGAGGTACGAGCGTGGCGCTCGGAAAACGTGAAACGCGACAGGCCCTCCCGCGAAGGAGGGCCCGCCGGTGTTACAGCAGGATGGTGCGGATGTCCGCCAGCAGGTCGCTCAGACGCTTGGTGAAGCGTGCAGCAGCGGCGCCGTTGATCACACGGTGATCGTAGGACAGCGACAGTGGCAGCATCAGTTTCGGCTGGAAGGCCTTGCCGTCCCAGACTGGCTGGATGGTTGCCTTGGAAACACCGAGGATCGCCACTTCCGGCGCGTTGACGATCGGCGTGAAGCCGGTGCCGCCAATGTGGCCGAGGCTGGAAATGGTGAAGCAGGCGCCTTGCATCTCGTCGGACGAGAGCTTCTTGGTCCGGGCTTTCTCAGCCAGGGAAGCAGCCTCGGCGGCCAGTTGCAGCAGGCTCTTCTGGTCGACGTTTTTGATGACCGGTACCAGCAGGCCATCCGGGGTGTCGACGGCGAAGCCGATGTTCACGTATTTCTTGCGGATGATCGCTTTGCCGCTTGGCGCCAGCGAGCTGTTGAAGTCCGGCAGTTCCTTGAGCAGGTGCGCGCAGGACTTGAGCAGCAACGGCAGGATGGTCAGCTTGACGCCGGCCTTCTCTGCGACGGCTTTCTGCGCGTTACGGAACGCTTCCAGCTCGGTGATATCCGCCGAGTCGAATTGCGTCACGTGCGGCACGTTCAGCCAGCTGCGGTGCAGGTTGGCAGCGCCGACCTGCATCAGGCGGGTCATCGGCACTTCTTCGATTTCGCCGAAGCGGCTGAAGTCCACGACCGGAATCGGCGGGATGCCCGCGCCACCGGTTGCGCCAGCTGCAGCGGCCGGTGCTTCCTTGGCCTTCTGCATCATGGCCTTGACGTAAACCTGCACGTCTTCCTTCAGGATGCGACCGTGTGGACCGCTGGCGCCGACCGCACTCAGCTCGACGCCGAATTCACGGGCCAGTTGGCGTACTGCCGGGCCTGCGTGAACCTTGGCGCCAGGCTTGGCAGGAGCAGCAACCGGAGCGGCGGCTGCAGGTGCGGCGGCGGCAGGAGCAGCAGCGACTGGCGCCGGAGCGCTCGCAGCGGCGGCAGCCGGTGCCGGGGCAGCAGCAGGTGCCGCGCCTTTGACTTTCAGCTTGAGGATCAGGTCGCCAGTACCGACTTCGTCGTCCAGCTTGATGGAAACGCTTTCCACCACGCCAGCGGCAGGCGATGGGATTTCCATGCTCGCCTTGTCGGATTCCAGGGTGATCAGCGACTGGTCGGCTTCAACGCTGTCGCCAGCCTTGACCAGCACTTCGATGATCTTGGCTTTGCCCGCCGAGCCGATGTCCGGAACGTGGATGTCCTGAACGCTGTCGGCAACTGGAGCCGCAGGAGCAGCTGCCGGAGCAGGTGCAGCGGCTGGTGCAGGAGCTGCAGCCTGGGCCGGAGCGGCGGCAGGTGCAGCGGCACCCGCCACTTCCAGGTCCAGGATCAGGTCGCCAGTACCGACTTCGTCGTTGAGCTTGACGCTGATGGCCTTGACCACGCCAGCGGCAGGCGAAGGGATCTCCATGCTCGCCTTGTCGGATTCCAGGGTGATCAGCGACTGATCAGCCTCGACGGTGTCGCCGACTTTGACCTGGATCTCGATGATCTGGGCCTTGCCCGACGAGCCGATATCCGGCACGTGCACTTGCTGAACCGAAGCGGCAGCAGGCGCAGCAGCAGGAGCGGCGGCGGCAGCAGGCGCAGCCGGTTTGGCTTCAGCCTTGGCGGCCGGCGCAGCAGCCGCAGGGGCCGCAGCAGCGGCACCTTCGACTTCCAGCTCCAGCAGTTCGTCGCCTTCTTTCAGGCGATCGCCCAGCTTCACTTTCAGGCTCTTGATGATACCGGCCTTCGGCGCAGGCACTTCCATGCTCGCCTTGTCCGATTCCAGCGTCAGGATGCTCTGGTCGGCTTCGATACGGTCGCCGACCTTCACAAACAGTTCAATTACTTCACCTTCACCGCTGCCGATGTCAGGTACGCGAATGAGTTCGCTCACAGAATCTCTCCTCAGCAGTCCAGTGGGTTGCGTTTTTCCGGGTCGATCCCGAACTTGGCGATGGCTTCAGCCACCACTTTAGGTTCGATATCGCCACGGTCAGCCAGTGCTTCAAGGGCTGCCAACACCACGAAATGACGGTCGACTTCGAAGAAATGACGCAGTTTCTTGCGGCTGTCGCTGCGGCCGAAACCGTCGGTGCCCAGGACTTTGAATTCCTTGGACGGTACCCATTGACGGATCTGCTCGGCGAACAGTTTCATGTAGTCGGTAGAGGCAATCACCGGACCTTGACGGCCGTTCAGGCACTCTTCCACATAGCTCAGCTTAGGCTTCTGGCCAGGGTGCAGACGGTTGCTGCGCTCTACGGCCAGTCCGTCGCGACGCAGTTCGTTGAAGCTGGTAACGCTCCACACGTCGGCGCCGACGTTGAACTGTTCACGCAGGATCTTCGCTGCTTCACGGACTTCACGCAGGATGGTGCCGGAGCCCATCAGCTGAACGTGGTGCGCCGCTTCGCGGTTGTCTTCCTCGAGCAGGTACATGCCTTTCTTGATGCCTTCTTCGGCACCGGCCGGCATGGCTGGCTGCTGGTACGACTCGTTCATCACGGTGATGTAGTAGAAGACGTCCTGTTGCTCTTCGGTCATCTTCTTCATGCCGTCCTGAATGATCACCGCCAGCTCGTAGCCGTAGGTTGGATCGTAGGTGCGGCAGTTCGGGATGGCCCTGGCCCGCGGCATCACCGGCCACAGCTCGGCGAA
>NZ_JBIUYA010000039.1:0-53388 GCF_044744285.1 Pseudomonas sp. NPDC087336
CACCTCCTCGATCAGAGACTGCAGATCCAAAGGAACTTCGCCCAGTTCCAGCACGTCATAACCTTTCGGCAACGACTGGGTATTCGCACCCTCCTTCACCACAGCGTAACTGCATTCGCTATGGATCGGCAGGGTGACCAGCTCAAGACAACGCTGGCAAACCATTTTGACTTCAGTGTCGATAAAGCTGTGAATGACCACAGATTTACGTTCATCTCGTTCAAAAACGAATTTAGCCTGCACCGTACCGACATTGTCGGAAAGCGGGTCGCAGAGTCTCTCCAAATCGGCCAGCAGCATTTCACCCTGGAGGGTGGTGCCACGATCAGCCAATTTGCGCGGGTCAACGTGAGGTGGAATCGGGTCATTCAACATAGGCGCAGCATTATAGGGATGCACCCGCCCATGTCAAAGGAAATTCAGCCCTGTCCGTCACTTGGAAGCCCCGCTAGAATTCGCGCCTGCCATTTGGAGTTGCGCATGCTGCCTTTATTACTCGCTTCAAGCTCCGTTTATCGCCGAGATTTGCTGGCCCGCCTGCAGTTGCCATTCAGCTGCAGTTCGCCGGACATCGACGAAAGCCATCGCCCTGGTGAATCCGCCATCGAGCTGGTCAAACGCCTCGCCGAAGAGAAAGCGCGCGCACTGGCCACCAGCCATACCGCTCATCTGATTATCGGCTCCGACCAGGTCGCGGTGCTTGGCGAGCGGATTATCGGCAAACCCCACACGTTCGAAAAAGCCCGCGAACAACTGCTGGCCGCAAGCGGCGCCAGCGTGACGTTCCTGACCGGACTGGCCCTGCTGAACAGCCAGACCGGCCACTGCCAGGTCGACTGCGTACCTTTCACGGTGCACATGCGCACCCTCGACAGCGAACGCATTGAGCGCTATCTACGCGCCGAACAACCCTTCGACTGCGCTGGCAGCTTCAAGGCCGAGGGATTGGGGGTGAGCCTGTTCCAGAGCACCGAGGGTCCTGATGCCACCAGCCTTGTCGGTCTGCCGCTGATTCGGCTGGTGGATATGTTGCTGGCCGAAGGCGTGCAAATCCCCTGACGTGAAAAAACCGGCCGCAGCCGGTTTTTTTTTGCGCCTAGTAAAAGTCAGCGCAGCGACGGACCGTTAAATCCCATCCACATCGCCAGATGCTCAGCCACGCTGGCGCCAAGCTTTTTCGAGAAGCGATCGAACGGCGATTCCTGAACAGTGAAATCCACCAGCTCTTTTTCGCCGATCACATCCCGCGCAACATAACTGGCGTTACCCAGGCCATCGACCAAACCTAGCGGCAACGCCTGCTCGCCGGACCAGACCAGCCCGGAGAACAGTTCCGGATGCTCCTTGTCCTTCAGGCGATCGCCACGGCCCTGCTTGACGCTGTTAATGAACTGTTTGTGCGTGGTATCGAGCACGCCCTGCCAGAACGCCGTTTCTTCAGGCTTCTGCGGCTGGAACGGATCGAGGAAGGATTTGTGCTCGCCCGAGGTATAGGTGCGACGCTCCACACCCAGCTTCTCCATGGTACCGACAAACCCGTACCCGGCCGCCGTCACCCCGATGGAGCCCACCAGGCTCGCCTTGTCGGCATAGATCTGGTCCGCCGCACTGGCAATGTAATACGCCCCGGAAGCGCCCAGATCGGAAATCACCGCGTAGAGCTTGGTGTCCGGGTGCAGGCCACGCAGACGACGGATCTCGTCATAGACATACCCTGACTGCACCGGACTGCCGCCCGGGCTGTTAATGCGCAGGATGACGCCCTTGACCTTTTCGTCTTCGAAGGCGGCTCGCAGGCTACCGACGATGTTGTCGGCACTGGCCGGCTCCTTGTCGGCGATCATGCCGGTGATGTCGATCAGCGCGGTGTAGTTGCCACTGCGGGTAGCGACCTTCTCCATGTCCATCAGTGGCGTGAACAGCGCCAACGCGACAAACAGGTACACGAAGGTCAGCAACTTGAAGAAAATCCCCCAGCGCCGGGAGCGACGCTGCTCCTGCACACCGGCCAGCAGGGTCTTTTCCAGCAGCTTCCAGCTTTTTTCGTCACCGCTCTCTGCGCTCGCCTTGGCGGGCGCTTTCCATTCGTCGGCCATGCCATCTACCCCAGCAATAACGTATTAGGCCCGCTGACTCAGCCAGGCATGCAATTGTGAAAAACGATCGATGGCCAGTCGTGGCTCGAACAGCTTCAGCGCTTCGATCGATTGCGCACCGTAGCTGACCGCCACCGAATCCATGCCGGCATTGCGTGCCATCTGCAAATCGAACGACGAGTCGCCCACCATCAGGGCCTGACTCGCAGGGACATCACAATGGGCAAGTATCTGCTCAAGCATCAACGGATGGGGCTTGCTGGCCGTCTCATCGGCGGCACGAGTGATATCGAAGTAATCTTCCCACCCGTGAGACTTCAGCACCCGGTCCAACCCGCGACGGGCCTTGCCCGTGGCCACGGCCAGATGATAACCCTCGGCACGAAACGCCTCGAGCGACTCGACCACACCCTCGAACAAGGGCGAAGGCTGCGCTTCCGAAGCGATGTAGTGGTCAGCGTAGTGCTGACGAAAGGCAATCAGCTCGGCATCGCCGATTTCGGGATACAGGGTACGAATCGCCTCCGGCAGTCCCAGGCCGATGATGCCCTTGACGGCAAAGTCATCGCACCGCTCAAACCCGGACCGCTGCGATGCCACGTGCATCGCCTCGACAATCCGACCAATGGAATCGGCCAACGTGCCATCCCAATCGAAGATCAGCAGCTTGTAATCAGATGGGTGCACTCAGGCGCTCCACGGTTTTAGCCCACATTTCGTCGACAGGCGCCTGCAATTTCAGTTCGCCACCATCGGGTAACGGCACCGTCAGCATGTAGGCATGCAGGAACAGGCGCTTGCCGCCCAGATCGCGAATTTCCTTGCTGAACCCTTCCTCGCCATACTTGCTGTCACCAGCGATGCAATGCCCGGCGTGCAAGGTATGCACACGGATCTGGTGAGTCCGGCCGGTAATCGGCTTGGCTTCGATCAGGGTGGCAAAGTCGCCGAAGCGGCGCAGGACCTTGAACACGGTCACCGACTCCTTGCCCTCCTCCTCATCGACCTCGACCATGCGCTCGCCGGAGCGCAGGTTGCTCTTGCCCAGCGGCGCGCGGACCTGCTTGATCGAGCTCGCCCAGTTACCGCGCACCAGCGCCATGTAGCGCTTGTCGACGCCATCACCGCGCAATGCGGTGTGCAAGTGGCGCAACATGCTGCGCTTCTTGGCGATCATCAACAGGCCGGAGGTATCACGGTCGAGACGGTGAACCAGTTCAAGCTCCTTGCAATCGGGGCGCAACTGACGAAAGGCTTCGATCACCCCGAAAGTCAGGCCGCTACCACCATGCACCGCAATGCCGGCGGGCTTGTTGATCACGATCAGGGCCTTGTCTTCGAAGACAATCGAGGCTTCCAGGCGCTGCAAGAGCCCCTGGGCCAGCGGTACCGGCTCGTCGCGCTCAGGCACGCGAACCGGCGGCACGCGCACGATATCGCCCGCCTGCAGCTTGTATTCGGGCTTGATCCGACCCTTGTTCACTCGCACTTCGCCTTTGCGCAAAATGCGGTAAATCAAGGTCTTGGGCACGCCTTTGAGCCGAGCGAGAAGGAAGTTATCAATACGTTGGCCGGCATATTCCGGCGAGACCTCAAGCAGTTGTACGCCTGGAGTCGGGGGGGTAGTCGTCGTCATGGCGCGGATGATAACAATTTTTTATGGAATTGAAGCACTTAATCATTGCTGCTATAGTCGCGAACGCCGCCAAAAGCGGCCTGGCCAGCGGACCAACGGTCAAAAACCGGCCCTGACCAACGCAATTCACCAGGACGCGAGGCCGTCCTACGGGGCTTTCGCTACGTAACGGTGGAGTTTGCAACTGTAACAAGCGCAGGTGACATGAGGCCTGAATCAAACCGCAAAGCAGAGTTTCCACTCGCTTTTCGAGCCAATATTCATGGCCAGTTCACAAAGTGCAGTCAGCTGCGGATGACCCCGAGCGAAAGGCTTCGGAAACAACGCCTAAATTAGCCATGATGCGTGACCTCCCCTTTCGGAGCTCACGGTAAATGCCAACCCGCTGCGGATTCTGCGCGCGGCAGCACCCGAATTATCAGGGATACGTGTAGGGTGGAGATGCACAACCGCTGGCCTGTGTAGCAATAGGCTTTATCAAGACGCTTCATCTCGTCCACAGCCGCCGGTTGATTCCTCCTCCTGACTGAGTGCTTAAGTAGCCACAGCAAGCAGGACGCGTACGTCGCGACAAAGGCCCACATTGGCCGGACATCGCTGGACACGGGAATGGCCAACCACTCCCGACGCACCTGACACCGACCATGAGAAGTCGTGTGTGCCGAACGCCGTTTCCGGCAGCCCGGAAACCGACGGTACTACATGAAAAGAATGCTGATTAACGCAACTCAACCCGAAGAGTTGCGTGTTGCACTGGTAGATGGCCAGCGCCTCTACGACCTGGACATCGAATCCGGTGCACGCGAGCAGAAGAAGGCCAACATCTATAAAGGCCGGATCACTCGCATCGAACCAAGCCTGGAGGCTGCCTTTGTCGATTTCGGCTCTGAGCGCCACGGCTTCCTGCCCCTCAAAGAAATTTCCCGCGAATACTTCAAGAAAACTCCTGAAGGCCGCGTCAACATCAAGGACGTCCTGAGCGAAGGCCAGGAAGTCATCGTCCAGGTCGAAAAAGAAGAGCGTGGCAACAAGGGCGCGGCCCTGACCACCTTCATCAGCCTGGCCGGTCGTTACCTGGTCCTGATGCCGAACAACCCGCGTGCCGGCGGTATTTCCCGTCGCATCGAAGGTGAAGAGCGCAACGAACTGCGTGAAGCGCTGAACGGTCTGGTCGCACCAGCCGACATGGGCCTGATCGTGCGCACTGCCGGCCTGGGCCGCAGCAGCGAAGAAATGCAGTGGGACCTCGACTACCTGCTGCAACTGTGGACCGCCATCAAAGAAGCCTCGCTGGACCGTTCCGCGCCTTTCCTGATCTACCAGGAAAGCAACGTGATCATCCGCGCGATCCGCGATTACCTGCGCCAGGACATCGGCGAAGTGCTGATCGACAGCGTTGAAGCCCAGGACGAAGCCCTGACCTTCATCCGCCAGGTGATGCCGCAGTACGCCAGCAAGATCAAGCTGTACGAAGACAGCGTGCCGCTGTTCAACCGCTTCCAGATCGAAAGCCAGATCGAAACCGCTTTCCAGCGCGTCGTCGAACTGCCTTCCGGCGGCTCCATCGTGATCGATCCGACCGAAGCCCTGGTGTCCATCGACATCAACTCGGCGCGCGCCACCAAAGGCAGCGACATCGAAGAAACCGCGCTGCAGACCAACCTTGAAGCCGCCGAAGAAATCGCCCGTCAGTTGCGCCTGCGCGACATCTGCGTACTGATCGTCATCGTATTCATCGACATGACCCCTGCCAAGAACCAGCGCGCCGTGGAAGAAAAAGTCCGCGAATGCCTGGAAGCCGACCGCGCTCGCGTGCAAGTCGGTCGCATCTCGCGCTTCGGCCTGCTGGAAATGTCCCGTCAGCGCCTGCGTCCATCCCTGGGCGAAAGCAGCGGCATCGTTTGCCCGCGTTGCAACGGCACCGGCATCATCCGTGACGTTGAATCGCTGTCCCTGGCGATCCTGCGCCTGATCGAAGAAGAAGCCCTGAAAGACCGTACCGCCGAAGTTCGTGCACAAGTGCCGATCCCGGTGGCCGCGTTCCTGCTCAACGAAAAACGTAACTCGATCACCAAGATCGAACTGCGCACCCGTGCTCGCATCGTCATCCTGCCGAACGATCACCTCGAAACGCCGCACTTCGAAGTGCAGCGCCTGCGTGATGACAGCCCGGAAGCGGCGATCAACCAGTCCAGCTACGAAATTGCTGCTGCCGCTGCCGAAGTCGAAGAAGTACAGCCAGCCGCCGCGACCCGCACCCTGGTTCGCCAGGAAGCCGCGGTCAAGACGGCTCCCGCCCGCGCCAACGCTCCGGTTCCGACCGAAGTCGTCGCCGCTCCGGTTGCCGCACCTGTAGCCGCTCCAGAGCCAAGCCTGTTCAAAGGCCTGGTGAAGTCGCTGGTCAGCCTGTTCGCCACCAAGGAAGAGCCAGTCGCTCCGGCCGTGGTTGAGAAACCGGCTGCCCCCGAGCGTCCAGCCCGTAGCAACGAAGAACGTCGCAACGGTCGCCAGCAGAGCCGCACCCGTACCGGTCGCCGCGATGAAGAGCGCAAACCTCGTGAAGAGCGCGCCCCCCGTGAGGAACGCGCCCCACGCGAACCGCGCGAAGAGCGCCAGCCACGCGAAGTACGCGAGCCGCGCGAAGCCCGCGAAGAAACTCCAGCCGTAGCTCGCGAAGAACGCGCACCACGCGCCCCTCGTGAAGAACGCGCACCGCGCGCTCCGCGCGAAGATCGCAAGCCACGTGGCGAGCGTGAAGAGCGTGTGCGTGAACTGCGTGAGCCGCTGGACGCCGTCGCTCCTGCCGCTGCTGCCGTCGCCGCCGCTACCACTGAAGAACGCCCGGCCCGCCCGCCACGCGAAGAACGCACTCCACGCCCACCGCGTGAAGAACGTCAACCACGTGCCGAACAAGCGGCTGCTGTGGCCGAAGAAGAGCTGACCAGCAACGAAGAGCAACTGCCGGAAGAGGGTCAGGAAGGCGCCGAAGGCGATCGTCCACGCCGCCGCTCCCGTGGCCAGCGTCGTCGCAGCAACCGTCGCGAGCGTCAGCGTGATGCCAACGGCAACGTGATCGAAGGTTCGGATGAGTCCGAAGCCGGCGATAGCAATGAAACGCCAAGCACTGCTGACCTGGCCGCCGGCCTGGCTGTTACCGCAGCCGTTGCCAGCAGCGTGATCAGCGCTCCGGCCGAAGCACAGGCCAACGAGCAAGCCGAACGCGCCACTGCCGCTACCCTGGAAACGGCTCCGGTCGAAGCGCCAGTCGTGGAAGCGACGACTCCGGTCGAAGCCACCGCTTCGCCGGAAATCGAAGTGGCAGCAGCGCCAGAAGTACAGCCAGTGTTTGAAGCTGCCGCTGAGCCAGCCGTAGTTGCAGAACCGGTTAGCGAAACCGTTTCCGAAACCGTGACTGAAACTGTTCGTGAAGTTCGCGAAGAGCAAACGGCGTTCAACTGGGTTGCCGAGCCAGCCGTAGCCGAAACCCCTGCTCCAGCGCCGGTCGCTGAAGCCGAAGTGGTTTCCGAGCCAGTGGTTGCCGCTGCCGAGCCTGCTCCAGTGGTTGAAGCGCCGGTGGTTGCCGAAGTGCCTGCTCCGGTGGTTGAAGCTCCGGTGGCTGCTCAAGCGCCTGCTCCGGTTGTTGAAGCCGCGCCTGTCAGCGCCCTGACGCCAAGCGGCCGCGCACCGAACGACCCACGTGAAGTGCGTCGCCGCAAGCGTGAAGAAGAGCGTCTGCAGAAGGAAGCCGAACTGGCGGCCGCTGCTGCTCAGGCTGAAGCAGTGGTTGCTGCCGAGCCAGCACCGGCTGATGAAGTCGCTGCCGAGCCGGCTGAGTCGGTGATTGCCGAAGCACCTCGTTCCGTTCAGGAAGCGGTTGAGCAACACGAGAAAGCCCAGGAAAAAGAGCACGAGCCTAAACCTCTCGTCTGATTCCCCAGGCTATGAAAAGCCCCGCCCGGTGATCCCGGGCGGGGCTTTTTTATGTCCGAAACAATCACACCGCCCCTCCCCCTGTAGGAGCGATTATTTGAAGTTCAGCTTTTCAGGCACATCCACATCCCACAACACACCCGGATCATCCACCCTCACTTCAACCACCCGCCCCTGGGCAAACAACGCCTTGGCGCCGCGATCGCCTGATAACACCATCAACCCCGGACCAAAACGGCGTCCAAAGCCCACCGGATGCCCATACTCACCCTCCTGTACCGGCACGCTGATGCTGTCATCGGCCATCTGAGCCACAACCTGTTCAATGCTCGACGGCAGGATGAACGGCATGTCCCCCAGCAGCATCAGCCAACCATCAAGTTGCGCGCACGCCGCCACCCCGGCCGCAATGCTGTCGCCCATCCCGGTCGATTCGATCGGGACAACCTCGCAGCCATAGGCCTTGGCCATGCGACTCACTTGCGGTCGATCGGCCGTGGTCACCAAAAAGCGCTTATCCAACGTGGAAGGCAGATTCACCAGGACGTGTTCGATGACGGATCGAACCGCGCCATCACGCCCCATGCAATCAGCCAGCAGCTTGTCCTTGTCCTCGCCCGCGACCTGTCGAAACCGACTGCCCTGCCCCGCCGCCAGCACGATCACCCCGATGGACTCACTCATACACCCTCCCGCAGGGGTTTCTTCTGCTTGAGCTCGACGCCGTTCTTGATTGCGACGATTTCGGCCATCAGCGACAAGGCGATTTCCGCCGGGCTATGGCTGCCTATGTGCAAGCCGACCGGGCCGTGCAGCCGTTCGATGGCCTGTTGCGACAGGCCGAGCTGGGCCAGATTGTCCCGGCGCTTTTGGCTGTTGACCCGCGAACCGAGTGCGCCGACATAAAAAGCCCGGGAGTCGAGCGCTGTCAGCAGGGCCATGTCATCCAGGCGGGGGTCGTGAGTCAGCGCCACGATGGCCGTGCGCTCGTCAGTCTGGATGTTCACCACCGCCTCATCGGGCATGCCCGAGACGAATCGGCCGTGCTGCTCCTCCCAGCCGTAGACGAACTCGCTGCGCGGATCGCATATCAGTACTTCGAAATCCAGCAGACGCGCCATCTCTGCGACATACCGGGACAACTGCCCGGCGCCGATCAACAACAAGCGCCAACGCGGACCATAAATGGCCCGCAGGACCTGGCCATCGAAAGCCAGCACATCGGTCTTGGCGGCGGGCTGCAAAATGACAACACCGGTGGCGATATCCAGCGAACGCGCGACGATTTCATGGGCTTCGCAACGCGCCAGCAACTCGGCAACCCACCCTGGGTCGCCAACGCGCTCCTCGGTCAAACGCAAGGTGCCGCCGCAGGGTAAACCGAAGCGGGCGGCCTCCTCACGAGTCACGCCGTAGGTGATCAGTTGCACCGGCGGCCCGTCGGCCGCAATGCGACCGTCATGCAAGCGGGCAATCAGATCGTCCTCGACACAGCCGCCGGACACCGAGCCAATCACCACGCCGTCCCCGCGCAACGCCAGCATGGCGCCAGGCGCCCGGGGCGCGGTGCCCCAAGTCTGCACGACGCTGTACAACATCACCCGCTGGCCTGCGCGGCGCCATTCCAGCACGCTGCGCAGGACATTCAGATCGGCACTGTCCATCACGCCTCGACCTTCTGCCAACCCTGCAATTGATAACGGATCGGCAGGCTGCGGATACGCTTGCCGGTGGCGGCGAAGATCGCGTTGCACAGCGCCGGCGCAATCGGCGGCACACCCGGCTCGCCCACACCGCCCAACGGTACGTTGCCCGGCGGCGTGACCAGGTGCACCACCACTTCCTTGGGCGCCAGGGACATGCGCGCCACTTCGTACATGTGGAAGTTGTCCTGCTGGACCTTGCCATCCTTGAAGCTGATTTCGCCCAACACCGCGTTGCCCAGGCCCATGACGCAGGCGCCCTCGAACTGCGCGCGAATCCGCTCGGGGTTGATCTGCGGCCCGCAATCCACGGCGATGTCGGCTTTGTGCACGATCAAGGTGCCATCGTCCTTGACTTCGACTTCGATCACCGCCGCCACGTAGGTCACGAAGCTGTAGTGCACCGCTAGGCCCAGGCCTCGGCCCTTGGGCAACTCGCGCCCCCAACCGGCAGCCTTGGCGGCGGTTTCCAGTACCGTACGCAGGCGAGCGGTGTCGATCGGATAACGCTCGGGCGATTCACCGTAGTTCCATTCTTCACTCAAGGTGCGCGGATCGATCTGACGGTCCGGGCCGAGCAATCTGACCTGGTACTTGAGCGGGTCCTCCCCGGCCTTGTGCGCCAGTTCATCGATGAAGCTCTGGATCGCAAAACCGTGGGGGATGTTCGATACCGAGCGGTACCAGCCAACCCGCGTGTGGACGGTGGCCTCGGGGTTTTCCAGGCGAATGTTGGGAATCGCGTAGGCCATGTTGGTGAAGCCCATGCCCAGCTCGAAGGCAGCCTCGTGGTTCATGCCAGGCGCGAACAACGCGGTGATGCTCGGCGCCACCGTGCGGTGCAGCCAGCCGGAGGGCAAGCCGTCCTTGTTCAGGCTGGCCTTGAGGTATTCGGCCGACACGGTGTGAAAATAGGAACAGTGAATATCGTCTTCACGGGTCCATTGCACCCGCACCGCCTTGCCGGGGAACTCCTTGGCCAGGATGGCCGCTTCGATGATGAAGTCGGGTTTGGACTTGCGCCCGAAGCCTCCTCCCAGCAACGTCACGTTGAAGGTGACTTTATCGAATGGCACGCCCAGGCGTTCGCCGATGCGCTCGCGGGTGACCTGCGGCGCCTGGCTTGGCCCCCAGGCCTGGCACACACCGTCCTTGTAGCGAGCGATGGCGACCATCGGCTCCATTGGCGATTGTGACAGGTGCGGCAAATAGTAGGAGGCTTCCAGGGTGTTCACGGCATTGGCCAGGGCGTCGTCGATGTTGCCGGTATTGCGTACCACTTTGCCGGGCTTGAGCGAGGCGGCCTCCAGCTCCTTGCGGTAGGCGATCGAGTCGTAGCTGGCGTTGGGGCCGTCGTCCCATTCGATTTTCAAGGCCTCGCGCCCCTTGATCGCCGCCCAGGTGTTGTTGGCCACTACCGCGATGCCACCCAGGGGTTGGAATTCAGAGGGCAAGGGACGGCTTTCGATCTGGATGACCTTGACCACCCCCGGCACTTTCATCGCCGCGCTGCCATCGAAGCTCTTGACCTTGCCGCCGTACACCGCGGGCCGGGCAATGGTGGCGTACAGCATGCCATCGAAATGCACGTCTGCGCCGTACACCGCGCGACCGTTGACGATGTCGTCGCCATCGATGGCCCGGGTGCCTTCCTTGCCGATGTAGCGAAACTCCGAGGGCTGCTTGAGTCGCAGGCTGTCCCGGGCAGGCACCGCCAGGGCGCTGGCAGCAGCGGCCAGGGCGCCATACTCCAGTTCGCGACCGGAAGGCTTATGGATGACTTTATGCAACTGCGCACGACATTCGCCGACCGGCACTTTCCATTGGTCGGCGGCGGCCTGTTCCAGCATGGTCCGGGCGGCGGCGCCACAGCGGCGCATCGGCTCGTACCAGTGCCGCATGCTGCGCGAACCGTCGGTATCCTGGTTGCCGAACCGTACTTCATCGCCCGGCGCCTGTTGCACCTTGACCCGCGCCCAATCGGCTTCCAGCTCGTCGGCCACCACCATGGCCAGGCTGGTCCGTACGCCTTGGCCCATTTCGGAACGGTTACAGACCACCGTCACCGAGCCATCAGTGGCAATGCTCACATAAACCTTGGGATCGTCGATCCAGCCATTGGGCATGCCGTCGGCACCGAACTTTTTCTGTGCCTCTTCGGCAAGCGCGTCTTGCCAGCCCCAACTCGCGGCGACCACCAGCGCACTGGCGGCCCCCACGCCCTTGAGGAAGCCCCGCCGACTGAGGTTGCTCAGGGCGAAATCATTCGCTGACCGGCTCATGCCTTGGCCTCCTTCAGGTGAGTGGATGCCTGGCGGATGGCGCTCTTGATGCGGTTATAGGTGCCGCAACGGCAGATGTTGCCGACCATCGCCTCTTCGATCTGCTCGTCGCTGGGGTCGGGATTGGTCTTGAGCAGCGCCGTGGCAGACATGATCTGCCCACCCTGGCAGTAACCGCATTGGGCCACGGCCGTATCGAGCCAGGCCTGCTGCACGACTTTGCCAACCGGGTCGGCGTGCAGGTTGTCGATGGTGGTGACGTTCTGGCCGACGACCGAGCCAATCGGCGTGATGCAACTGCGCACCGGTGCACCTTCGATATGAATCGTGCAGGCGCCGCAAAGGCCCATGCCACAGCCAAACTTGGTGCCGTTGTAACCGGCCACGTCGCGAATCGCCCAGAGCAAGGGCATATCCTCGGTGACATCGAGTGGATGGTCTTGACCGTTGAGTTTCAGGGTAATCATGGGCACGCCCGCATAGTGCTTGAGTTATGGGGTCGAGCAATCTGCCGTTGGATCTTTGGTGGGTCACGCAGATCGGCTCAGGCTAATGGGCTCTTTTGTGCGAACGGACACGTCTGCACCGGGCCTTTGGTGGAGCAAATGCTTGCATCGTCAGCAGACCGGATTAAGCCTGCATTAACAAAAAAGCCCTGCACAACTTGAGTTATGCAGGGCTTTGGCAATCCGTCATGAAAGCTTAGCTCAATACCGATTGGGCTCCATTTCCAGGTCGACATGGAAACGCTCTGAAATGTCTTTCTGGATGCGCTGTGCCAGGTCCAGCAGTTGCAACCCTGTCGCATTGCCGTAATTGACCAGCACCAGTGCCTGCATTTTGTGCACGCCTGCATCGGCATCGCGAAAGCCTTTCCACCCTGCCCGCTCGATCAACCAACCAGCAGCCAGCTTCATCTGCCCGTCGGGTTGTGCGTAGGCCACCAGGTCCGGGTATTGACCCTTGATCTGTGCGACCAGCGCCGCGGGCACCAGAGGGTTCTTGAAAAAGCTGCCAGCATTGCCGAGCACCGCCGGATCCGGAAGTTTCTCGTTGCGAATGCTGCAAATGGCCTGGCTGACGTCCGTGGCCGTGGGATGATCGATGCCCTGCTCGGTCAGGCGCTGACGCACAGGACCGTACTCCAGATGCAGGTGCGCGGTGCGATCGAGGATGAAACGCACGCGCAGGATCAACCAGCGACCAGGCGCCTGCTTGAACACGCTGTCGCGGTAAGCGAAGTTGCATTCTTGCAGGCTGAAGTCGCGCAGTTCACCACTCTGGCGATCCAGGGCGGTCAGACCGGCGAACACATCCTTGATCTCCACGCCATACGCGCCGATGTTCTGCATGGGTGCCGCGCCAACGGTGCCGGGAATCAGGCTGAGGTTTTCCAGTCCCGACAAGCCCTGCAAAAGGGTGTGCTGCACGAACGGGTGCCAGGGTTCGCCCGCCTCGGCCTCGATCACGACTTTGCTGCCATCGTCGCTGATCACGCGTATTCCACGGGTGGCCATGCGCAGCACCAGTGATTCGATATCGGCCGTCAGAAGCAAGTTGCTACCACCGCCGATCACCAGCAAGGGCACCTGGTGTTCCCGCGCATAGTCCAGGGCCTCACGCACATCGGCGTCGTTGTGGGCCTCGGCAAACAGGCGGGCCTGGACATCCACGCCAAAGCTGTTGAACGGCTTGAGCGAAACCCGTGATCGCAGTTGCAAACTCATAACCGTTCCTTCAGTTCGATCACCAACAGGTCACTGGCGCGTTCGATCAAGTCCAGCACATGTTCAAAGCCATGTTCACTGTCGTTGTACGGGTCCGGGACTTCATCGATCTCCGAGGAGTAGCGACGCAGGAACAGGTCCAGCTCCGCCTTGCTCTTGGCTGGTTGCAAATTCATGAGGTTGCGCAGGTTGCTGTTGTCCATCGCCAGGATCAGGTCGTACGTAGCGAAATCGGCGCGGGTGACCTGCTGGGCGCGCTGGGCGGACAAATCATAACCACGCCGCTGGGCCGCCGCCTGGCTGCGCTTGTCCGGTGCACTGCCCACGTGCCAGTCGCCAGTACCGGCGGAGGCTACTTCGACTTGATCGGCCAGCCCCGCTTCGCGCAACTTATGCCGCAGAACGCCTTCGGCCGTGGGTGAACGGCAGATATTGCCCAGGCAGACAAACAAAACCCGCATCAGGCCTCCAGCAGGCGACGAACGCGCTCAAGGTCTTCAACGGTATCGACGCCGGCAGGCGGCGCGATCAGTGCATCGGCGACGTGGATCCGTACCCCGTGCCACAAGGCGCGCAGCTGCTCCAGGCACTCGGTGTTCTCCAGCCAGCACGGGCCCCAGCTGACGAAGTCATGCAGGAAACCGGCGCGGTAGGCATAGATGCCGATATGGCGGCGATACGGCACACCTTCGGGCATTTGCTCCAGGCTCTTGGCGAACGTGTCCCGCGCCCATGGCAACGTGGCGCGACTGAAGGTCAGTGCCAGGCCATTGAGATCGCTGACGACCTTGACCACGTTGGTGTTGAACAGGCTCTCCAGGTCTTCGATCGGCTCGGCCAGCGTGGCCATGCGCGCTTCGGTGTGGGCAGCCAGGTTGACGGCCACCTGGTCAATGACACTCGGTGGTATCAACGGCTCGTCACCCTGGACGTTGACCACGATCGCGTCTGTTGCCAGGCCCAGCTTCGCCGCGACTTCAGCCAGGCGATCGGTTCCGGAGTTGTGGTCTTCGCGAGTCATCACCACTTCGGCACCAAAACCTTCACAGGCCTGGGCGATGCGCGCATCGTCCGTGGCAACCACCACGCGCTCTGCGCTACTTTTGCACGCCTGTTCCCAAACGTGCTGGATCATCGGTTTGCCAGCGATAGACAGCAGCGGCTTGCCCGGCAGGCGGGTGGAGGCGTAGCGCGCAGGAATAACAACGGTAAAGGCTGTAGTCATTTATCCAGGCGCTCGTCGGTGGTCAAGGTACGGGCTTCGGTTTCGAGCATCACCGGGATGCCGTCGCGAATCGGGTACGCAAGGCCAGCGCCCTTGCTGATCAGCTCGGTCTTGTCGGCGCTGAGCTTGAGCGGACCTTTGCAGACCGGGCAAGCGAGGATATCGAGCAATTTGGTGTCCATGATCATTCCCTGGATAGAAACGGAGTTAAGGCAAAAGACGCGCCGGCAACAGGCGCATCAACTGGGTATCGAACCAGGCCGTGAAGGCTGGCGACGGCACAGCGTCGACCGCCAGGTACCACCAGTCGGCGGCGGCGAAGGCACGGCACTTCACCGCATCCTTTTCGGTCATCACCAATGGCAATGACGGGTTGAAATTCAAGGCCTGCACACTGTATTCGGCGTGGTCGGCGAACGCATGCGGGACTGGCTGCCAGTGTAGCGTTTCGAGGGTCTTGAAGAAACGTTGCGGGTTACCGATCCCGGCCACCGCATGCAGCGCCTGGCCCGCGGGAAAGTGATCGAGCGGGCGTCGTTCGCCGCTTTGCAGGTTGACCAGTGCCGTCGGTTGCAACTGGAAAGCAAAGCCGTCGCCGCTGTCCGCCGTGGCGCCGTTGTAGAGGACCGCGTCGACACTTTGCAGACGCTCGACCGGTTCACGCAGAGGCCCGGCCGGCAAGCAGCGGCGGTTGCCCAATCCGCGGGCAGCGTCGATCAGGACCAGCTCCAGGTCCCGGGCCAGGCGGTAATGCTGCATGCCATCATCGGACAGGATCAGGTCCAGCGGCTCACTGGCCAGCAGGGCTTTGACCGCGCGACTGCGATCCGGATCGATCATCAAGGGCACGCCGGTACGCTGCACGATCAACAGCGGCTCATCGCCGGCAATGTCGGCGCTTTGCTGCGCCTCGACCCGCCACGGCAATTGCGCAGGCTTTGCACCGTAACCCCGGCTGACCACGCCGACCCGCAAACCACTACGTTGACAGTGCTGGATCATCCACAGGATCAGCGGTGTCTTGCCGGTGCCACCGACGGTGATGTTGCCCACCACGATCAGCGGAACCGGTGGCTGATAGATATCACCCTCGCCGGCCAGAAAGCGCTTGCGCTTGTTGTTGACCACGCAGCGGTACAACCACTCCAGCGGCTGTAACAGTTTCAGGGCCGGATGACCCCGGTACCACGCAGCGAGCAAGCGATCGGACATGGCTATCAGGGCGCGGGCGGCGCCGCCTCGACTGTGGTCATGCGCAAATGGCTGAAGCCGAGCTTGCCGGCAGCGTCCATGGCGGTGATGACCGACTGATGCTGGGACTTTGCGTCGGCGCTGATGGACAGCGGCCGACTGGTGTCGCCGTTGGATTGTTTCTGCAGGGCATCCATCAGCGTCGCCAGGTCGCTTTTGGGCAATACCTGGTTGTTCACCGAAAACAAGCCATCGGCACTGATCGCGATATCCAGTTGCCGGGTCTGGTCATCGGAAGGCGCACCGCTGACCGCTTCGGGTAGATCGACGCGCAACTGGGTTTCACGGGTGAACGTGGTGGTCACGACGAAAAACAGCAGCAGGATAAACACCACGTCGATCAGCGACGCGAGGTTGATGTCTACATTCTCCCGTTGCTTGCGGCGGAATTTCACGCTTTGCCCCCCGCCAGGTCCACGTCACGATCACCCTGTACGACTTCGACCAGCTTGATCGCCTCCTGCTCCATGCCGACTACCAGTTCATCGATCCGGCGTTGCAGGAAGCGGTGGAAGAATACCGACGGGATACCGACCATCAACCCGGCGGCCGTGGTGATCAGCGCCTTGGAGATACCCCCGGCCAGCACCGCGGCGTTGGTGGCCATGCCCGTGCCCATGAACGCACTGAAAATGTCGATCATGCCCAGCACCGTCCCCAGCAGCCCGAGCAACGGAGCCATGGCGGCGATGGTGCCGAGGGCATTGATGTAGCGTTCCAGCTCGTGGATGACCCGCGCGGCGGCCTCTTCGATACACTCCTTCATGATCTCGCGACCATGCCGGGAGTTCGCCAGGCCAGCGGCCAGGATCTCACCCAAGGGCGAGTTGGCGCGCAGCTCCTTGAGCTTTTCCTTGTTGAGTTGCTTGTCCTTGATCCAGACCCAGACCTGCCCGAGCAAGTGCTCCGGGGTCACGCGACTGGCCCGCAGGGTCCACAGGCGTTCGGCAACGATTGCCATTGCCGCGATGGAACTCAGGATGATCGGCAGCATCATCCAGCCGCCGGATTTGACCAATTCCCACACAGTGACAGTCCCCTCGAAAAAGTGCGCCACTCTAACATAGGGGGTGGGCGCACCGAAGACTGTGATGTCGCATCCGGTCGGCCATTGATAACCCCGGGTTATTTGCCCGAGGGTGGCGGATCGCGCCAGAAGCGCCGTTCTTGACGCATCGAGCGCGGTGCTTCGAAACGCCCCAGTTGCAGATGAACGGCGCCTTGCTCGGCACTGTCGTAGATCACCATCGCACGATTGCGATAGCGTTCGATCACTACCGCATGAGGATGGCCGAACGAGTTGCCCTGGCCACGGGAGATCAGTGCCGCCTTGGGCTGCAAGACGTTGAGCAGCGCCCTCGAAGACGAACTGCGACTACCGTGGTGTGGCGACTGCAACCAATCGGTAGGCACGGCCAATGCGCTGTCGAGCAACGCACGCTCGGCGTGGGTGTCGATGTCACCGCTGAGCAACAATCGCTCGCCATTGGCTTCGATCTGCAACACGCAGGAGTTCTGGTTGCTGTCCCTGGCCTGGGGCCAGTGCCACAGTTGAAAGTTCACCCCATCCCAGGTCCATTGCCGGCCACTCTCACAGCCCTCGGCCTGCAACTCGCCAGGCAGGTCGGCAGGTTCGCCACTGAGCACCCGTTTGACCGGCAAGCCGTTGGCCACTGCCCGGGCACCACCGGCGTGATCGGCATGGGCATGGCTGATCAACATCAGGTCGACCGCCTTCACACCCAGTTTCCGTAATGCCGGCAGTACCACCCGCTCACCCTGGTCAAGACCCCGCAAACGCGGACCGGCGTCATACAGCAGAGTGTGATGGCGAGTGCGCACCATGATCGCCAGCCCTTGCCCCACATCCAGTTGCCAGACCTCGGCAATGCCTTCGGGCAGCATCGGCCGCGGAGGAAAAACCAGTAACAGCAGTAAAGGCCAGCCTAACGGTCTTATCGGCACGCCGCGCGGCAGCAGCAACAAAAAGGCGCCCAGTGTGCCGATGCCCCAGCCCCATAGCGGGATGGCCGCGGGCAACCACGCAGGAACCTTGCCGGCGACCAATGCCAGCCCGGTGAACAGCCAATCGATCAAGCCGCCCGCCAGCCACAGCAGCCACTCACCAATGTAGGGCACCGGAAGCAATAGTGTCCCGAGCAATGCAGGGGGTAGCACCACCAGGCTGATCCAGGGCACCGCCAGCAGATTGACCAGTGGCCCGCTGAGGCTGATCGGCAACCCCAGGACCAGCAAGAATGGGCCAAGTCCGATAGCGATCAACCATTGGGCACGGGTCCAGGTTTGCCACCATGGCCAAGGCCCCAAGCGCCCACCGAACGTGAAGATCAACACCGCCACCGCCGCGAAGGACAGCCAGAAACCCGGTTGCAGACTCGCCAACGGGTCCATCAGCAAGACGCCATTGAGCGCCAGCAACAACGGCCACCAGGCACCCAGGTGGCGAAAACGCAGGCGCCATAGCAGCACCAATCCGATCATCAGGCAGGCTCGGCGAACCGGCACTTCGAAGCCTGCCAGCAGCCCATAGCCAAGGGCGGCCACGAAAGCCAGGCCGCAGGCCCAAGGCAACCACGGCAGACGACCTGGCCACAAGCCGTAACGGGCAAGCCCGGCGATCACCAGATAAACCAGCCCCGCCAACAAGCCGACGTGTTGCCCGGAAATCACCAGCAGGTGCACGGTGCCGGTGTCTTGCAACACCTGCCAGTCTTCGCGACTGAGTCCCGCGCCGTCTCCCAGTATCAACGCCACCAGCACGCCAGTCCGGTCTTGGGCGTCCACGGCCTGCAGCCTCTGGCGGATACCGTCGCGCCAGGCCCACCGGGCGGGTGCAAGTCGCTCCCCGGCCTTGACGGTCCCGGTCGCACCGATGCGTTGCGCCAACAGCCAGGCCTCATAGTCGAAGGCATGCGGATTGAGCAACCCCATGGGTCGCTTCAGCTTGACCGCCAGCCGCCAGCGTTCGCCGCTGTTGACCGGCGGGCCGTCGTACCAGGCCAGCCGCAAGTGTCGCGGCAGGACAGTGCGTCGCGACTGACTGTCGGTCAGTTCGAAACGCACCACACCCTCGCCATTCTGTGGCAACCCGCTGACCCGCCCTTCGACCCAACGCGTTTCCCCGTCGAGGGCCGGCGACAGCCGATCATCCAGGGCCCACTGGGCATGAAGGCACGCCCAACTCAAGCCGAACAGGAAAAACGCCGCTGGATACGTCCGGAACGGCAGCAACATCAAACCCATGATCGGCATCAACAACCACAACCAGACCGGCGGTAAGACCGGTAAAAAACGCAAGGCCAGCAGGCCCAACGCCAGCGCCATCATCCCTGTGCGCATAAGCCCGTCCTTGAGAGTCCCGTCCCTAGGCATAGCCGGCCTGGCGCACGTCCGTCGTTAACAATTGTCACAAAGTCTGAATGGGCGCCTCATAGAATCCAGACATACTTGCCGCCTTGATCGACCGAGAAGCCTTATGCCCCGGCGCTTATTCAAACGCTACATGCCAGACCCGACCAGCATCAGGGAACACAAGTCCTTACGCTTTCTCGGCACCCTGCTGCATGACCCGAACCTGTGGCACCTCAATCGCCATTCCGTCGCCCGGGGCATGGCAGTAGGCCTGTTCGCGGCATTCCTGCCGATTCCGTTGCAGATGCTGGTCGCCGCGGTTCTCGCGATCATCGTGCGCGGCAACATGCCGATTGCGGTCAGCCTGGTCTGGCTGACCAACCCGATCACCATGCCGGCCGTGTTCTTCTGCACCTATCAGACCGGCGCCTGGCTGATGGATGTTCCTGCTCGCCATCTGCCCGATGAGTTGACCTGGGAATGGATCAGCGCTCAGCTCTCGACCTTGTGGCAGCCGTTTTTGCTGGGGTCGGTGGTGGTGGGCCTGGTGCTTGGGGCGTTGGCTTATTGCCTGGTGATGCTGTACTGGCGTTGGTGGGTTGCGCGGCAGTGGCGACGGCGCAAGCAGCGGCGGCGGCGGATGTGAGAATGCAAAACGGCGCCATTGGCGCCGTTTTGATTTGGAATGCGGCTCCTACAGAGGAACGCGTTCACCTGGAAATCAGGTACGCATCCCGCGCCCACTCACCAGTAACCGCGCACAACCGATGTACAGCACGATCGTCGCCACCACCATGAACGTAATCGCAATGCTGATCCGGATATCCGAAACACCGAGAATGCCGTAACGGAAGGCATTGACCATGTGCAGCACCGGGTTGGCCAGGGACACGGTCTGCCAGAACGGCGGCAGCAACGAGATCGAGTAGAACACCCCGCCCAGGTAGGTCAAGGGCGTCAGCACAAATGTCGGGATGATCGAGATGTCATCGAAGTTGCGCGCAAACACGGCGTTGATGAAGCCCAGCAACGAGAAAATGGTCGCCGTCAGCACCACCACCAGAATGGTCACACCCAGGTGATGCACCTGCAAATCGGTAAAGAACAGCGACAACAGCGTCACGATGATCCCGACCATCAAACCGCGCAGCACACCACCGAGGGTGTAGCCGATCAGAATGGTGTGCGGCGACACCGGCGACACCATCAGTTCTTCGATGGAGCGCTGGAATTTGCTGCCGAAGAAACTCGACACCACGTTGCCGTAGGAGTTGGTGATCACCGACATCATGATCAGCCCCGGCACGATGTACTCCATATAGGTGAAGCCACCCATGTCGCCGATTTGCCGGCCGATCAGATTGCCGAAAATCACGAAGTACAGAACCATGGTGATCGCTGGCGGCAGCAGGGTCTGTGGCCAGATCCGGGTAAAGCGCCGGACCTCACGGTAAACGATGGTGTTGAGGGCTACGAGGTTGGGCTGCAGCTCGGAACTCATACCGCCACCTTCGACAGATTTTTCTCCACCAGGGACACGAACAACTCCTCGAGGCGATTGGTTTTGTTACGCAGGCTCAGCACTTCGATGTTCTGCTGCGCCAACTGAGTGAACAGCGCAGTGATGCCCATGCTTTTGTCCACCTGGACTTCCAGGGTGTGACCATCGAGCAAGCGTGACGGATAGCCGATCAACTGTGGTGGCGCGCTCACACTGCTCTTCAGATCCAGCAGGAAAGTCTCGACGTGCAGCTGGCCGAGCAACTGCTTCATGCTGGTGTTCTCGACGATGGTGCCGTGGTCGATGATGCCGATGTTGCGGCACAACTGCTCAGCCTCTTCCAGATAGTGCGTGGTGAGGATGATGGTGATGCCTTTCTTGTTCAGCTCGGTGAGGAAGGTCCACATCGAACGACGCAGCTCGATGTCCACCCCGGCAGTCGGTTCGTCGAGGATCAACAGGCGCGGTTCGTGAACCAGCGCCCGGGCGATCATCAGGCGACGCTTCATGCCACCGGACAGCGAACGCGACGGCACATCGCGCTTGTCCCACAGGCCGAGCTGGGTCAGGTACTGCTCGGCGCGTTCCTTGGCGACTTTCGACGGGATGCCGTAGTAACCGGCCTGGGTCACGACGATGTCGAAGGTCTTTTCGAACTGGTTGAAGTTGAACTCCTGGGGTACCACGCCGATGGAGCGCTTGAGCGCCGCCGGGTTCTTGTCCAGGTCATGACCGAAGATATTCACCGTGCCGCTGGTCTTGTTCACCAGGGTCGAGAGAATGCCGATGGTCGTGGACTTGCCGGCGCCGTTGGGGCCGAGCAAGGCGAAGAAGTCACCTTCGGCGACATCCAGATCGATACCACTCAAGGCCTGGAAACCGTTGCCGTAGGTTTTGGTTAGCTGCCGTATGGACAGAGCGGAACTCATATCGGATTACGCACCAAGAAGGGAAGAAAGGGACAGATATGGGCGGGCGGCGAGCAATGCAACCGCGGCGCATCAGTGCAATGGTGCTTGTCGCCGCCCCACAAGTACAGTCAAGTGTGTCGATAGTGAGTATTAAGTCAACGCGGTCATGACCGCCTTGCGATACGCCGGACGCTGTTTCAACCGTGCGTACCAGGCCTCCAGGCGGGGCAGCGACGAACGCTCGATCGGCATCTCGAACCAGGCATAAATGAAACTGCCCAAGGGAATGTCGCCCATGCCGATCTCGTCACCGGACAGGTATGGCCTGGTCGCCAACGCCTGGTCAGCCATCGCCAGCAGCGCTTCGCATTCCTTGATCGCCGCCTTGATCGCGGGCCAGTCCTGTTGATCGGCCGGGGTGCGCAACACGCCCCAGAACACCGTGCGGAACGGTCCTGCAAAACTCGACGTGGTCCAGTCCATCCACTTCTCGGCGCTGGCCCGCGCTTGCAGGTCTGCCGGATACCATGGGGTATTCGGCGCATGCCTGGCCATCAGATAACGGACGATGGCGTTGGACTCCCACAACACGAATCCATCCTCTTCAATCACTGGCACGCGGCCATTGGGGTTCATGGCGCGGTACTCGGGCGTATCGACGACACCAAAGGCACCGCCCGCATCGATGGCCTCATAGGCCAGGCCCAGTTCCTCGGCGGCCCACAATGGTTTTCTGACATTCGATGAATTTTTCCGACCCCAGATCTTCAGCATGTCCGCCTCTCGATTGATGAATGCGCAGGCAGCATACGCCGGATCAGGCGCGACTCAAATCGCTCTGCATGTCTCCCAGCAGCGGCGCAAGATGCTCGCCGAACAGGTGTGGATAACACTTTTCAAGGTGTTCGAAGAAGAACTTTTCCGGCACGTCGGTGAACTGGCCGTGGTCGATCAGGTACTCCATCAGTTTCTCGCCGTCACGATTGAAGGGATGAAAAACACTGTCGTTGATCCCGTCGAATTCCAGCGGCGCCACATTGAACAGGTCGCACAAGCCCTGGTTGAACGCAGGGGTGGCCTTGACCCAACGCCCCTTCAGATAAAGCTCGGTGTAGCCGTGCATCGCGAACACGTCGCTCTTGAGCAACTTGAGCAAGCGCGGGGTCGACAGATGATTGCGAACGTCCGCCAGGCCGATGCGTGCAGCAATCGCGCAATGCCTTGCTGCCCCTGCCAGCAAGGTGGCCTTGGGCACGCAATAACTTTCCCCGGTCGCCAGCGCATAACTGCCACGCAAAGTCTGTGGATCGCGGCTGAAGGTATACGGGTTGTAGCGCACCGCCTCGCGCACGGCGTAATAGAGATGGATCGCCTGCTCGAGCGGGTCGCGACTGGTACCGCGATGTTTTTCGGCGAACTCCACCACTGAGGGGTGGTCACTATCGATGAAGCGGCCGGGGCTCAGGTACTCGTGCATGCGGGCAATCTCCAGGGCAAGTCCCGAGTCTAGCGAGAGGTTCAGCACAGAGATAACGACGTTTCGGCCAAACATGGGCGCTTTGCCGCCCGCTCAATGAACGTTTTTCACGGTCTGTCGTACCTAGGGCCTACACAATCATCCAGGGTTTCCCACGATTTCAGTCACCTCGCTCTGACCACCCCGTTTCGCGGATGCCGTCTAAGCTCTGTGGGTTGGTTCGCCCTGGGTTCACGGAGGATTAAATATGCTGCTGTTGTGGATACTGGTTCTGGTTGTCGGGATAGCTTATTTAGCCCACCGTCGTATCGCGCCGCTGCCTGCCCTGGGCATCGTGGCTGTCTATCTGTTGGCAATGGGCGCGTTCAGCCGCGCACCGGGCTGGCTGCTGTTGATTTTCTGGGTACTGACCGCCGCCGTGGCGGCCCCCCTGCTGTTGCCTGATCTGCGCCGCAAATTCTTCAGCGCACCGATGTTCAACTGGTTCCAGAAAACCCTGCCGCCGATGTCGGAAACCGAACGTGACGCCATCGAAGCCGGCACCGTGTGGTGGGACGGCGAGCTGTTCAGCGGTCGCCCGGACTGGAACAAACTGCTGTCCTACCCCAAAGCGCAACTGAGCGAAGAAGAACAGGCCTTCATCGACGGCCCGACCGAAGAACTCTGCGCCATGGTCAGCGACTGGCAGCTGGGTCAAACCATGGACTTGCCGGCCGAGGCCTGGACGTACATCAAGGACAACGGCTTCTTTGCCCTGATCATTCCCAAGGAGTTTGGCGGCAAGGGTTTCTCGGCCTACGCCCACTCGCAAGTAGCGATGAAACTGGCCAGCCACAGCGGCGATCTCGCCTCCACCGTGATGGTCCCCAATTCCCTTGGCCCGGCCGAGCTGTTGCTGCACTACGGCACTGACGAACAACGCAACCACTACCTGCCGCGCCTGGCGCGCGGCGACGAAATCCCCTGCTTTGCACTGACAGGTCCCCTGGCCGGCTCGGACGCGGGCGGCATGCCCGACACCGGGGTGATCTGCAAAGGCGAATGGGAAGGCAAGGAAACCCTCGGCCTGCGCCTGAACTGGGAAAAGCGCTACATCACTCTGGGCCCGGTGGCCACCCTGCTCGGCCTGGCCTTCAAGGCCTATGACCCGGACCACCTGCTGGGAGAAGAGGAAGACCTGGGTATCAGCCTGGCGCTGATTCCAACCGATCTCCCCGGTGTGGAAATCGGCCGTCGCCACCTGCCCCTGGGCGCGGCGTTCATGAACGGGCCGAACTCCGGCAAGGACGTGTTCGTGCCGCTGGAGTTCCTGATCGGTGGCCAGGACATGCTCGGCAAGGGCTGGATGATGCTGATGAATTGCCTGTCCGTCGGACGGTCGATTTCCCTGCCGGCGGTGGGCACCGGCATGGCCAAGTTCACCAGCCTGGTGACCGGCCAGTACGCGCAGATTCGCGAGCAGTTCAACGTGCCGATTGCCGCTTTCGAAGGCATTCAGGAAGCCATGGCGCGCATCGGCGGCAACGCCTGGATGATGGACGCCGCGCGGATGCTGACCGCCAACGCGGTGGACCTCGGCGAAAAACCGTCGGTGCTGTCGGCGATTCTCAAGTACCACCTCACCGAGCGTGGCCGCGAGTGCATCAGCCAGGCGATGGATGTGCACGGCGGCAAGGCGATCATCATGGGGCCGAACAACTACCTGGGACGCAAATGGAACGGCGCTCCGATCTTCATTACCGTGGAAGGCGCGAACATTCTTTCGCGTAACCTGATGATCTTCGGCCAGGGCGCGATTCGATGCCACCCTTTCGTGCTCAAGGAAATGGCCCTGGCCACTCGGGAGGACAAGGACCAGGCACTCACCGAGTTCGATGGCCTGCTGCTCAAGCACATTGGGTTTGCCGTGGGCAACGCCGCCAGCACGCTGGTGCTGAACCTGGGTTTCGGGCACCTGGAGCACGTGCCGGGCGACAAGCTCAGCCAGGGTTATTTCCGCGCGTTGAACCGTCAGGCGGCCGCATTCGCCCTGCTCGCCGACCTCAGCATGATGCTGCTCGGCGGCGAACTGAAACGACGCGAACGCCTGTCGGCACGCCTGGGTGATGTGCTGAGCAACCTGTATCTGGCCAGCGCCGCGCTCAAGCGCTACAACGACCTCGACTCGCCGCAATACATGAAACCGCTGTTTACCTGGGCCATGGAGGAAAGCCTCGGTCACGCTGAGCGGGCCATGGATGAACTGCTGAACAACTTTCCGAACAAGGCGCTGGCCTGCCTGTTGCGGGTGATCGTGTTCCCGTTCGGGCGCCGCCACAAAGGGCCGTCGGACAAACTCGGCGCCGAAGTCGCGGCAGTGATTGGCCGCGCCAAGGGTGATCCAGCCCTGGAGGAAGTGCTGCTGGGTTGCTACCGCCCGCAATCGGCCGAAGACCCGGTTGGCGTCCTGCAGCACACCTGCAGTCTGTTGGGCGCTGCACAACCCCTGCGCAAGAAACTGCATGTGGCGCTCAAGAGCGGTCAGCTCAAACCGGTTGCCGGGGAAAATGTCATCGATACGGCACTGGAAGCCGGCGTGTTGCAACCGATGGAAGCCCACACGCTACGCGAGGCCGAAGTGGCGCGACGCAAAGTGATCGATGTCGATGCTTTCGATAAAGAGGAAATAGCACTGACCGATGGCAAGGTGCGCTGATCCATCCAGCGCTCCATCATGGGAAAATGCGCGCGGGAGCTTTATACTCCCGCGCCCGTTTTGCTCTTGAGGACTTATCTCGTGTCCAACATCGTTGCCGATCATCTCGTTTTGCTCGACCATTTGCGCAGCATCCTGGTCGCCGTAGGTGAGGCCGAACAGGTTCCCGACGAAAGCCATGCCTTGTTCCTGGAGCGCTTCGACGAACTGCTTGCACTGCTGCCGGTCGACCCGATCGAAAGCCAATACCTGGGCCAGGACATCCTGTGCCAGGTCATCACCCGTTACCCGCAAATCGCCCACCTGGTGCCACGCGACCTGCTGTGGTACTTCGCCGGTGACTGCCTGCACTACATGCCCGATGATGAAATCGACCTGTACCAGGCACTGGAAGAGCGTCGTTTCGAAGCCGAACAGAATGACGAACCTTTCGACTGGAATCAGGAAAAACAGCTGCTGTCCTTGTCGAACCAGGACAGCAAGCACTGATGCAAAAGGCCCGCATGGTTGAACATGCGGGCCTTTTTTTTTACTGTTGATTCAGAACAAGCCCTCGCTCTCGGGCAACTCATATTCCGATACAGCCGTACTCATTGGGCTCGACTTGCCTGGTTTGCCCAACGTTGGCTCTTTCTCCAGGCACTCCACCAGGTAATCGATCAACACCCGTAGCTTTGGAGGCAGGTATCGAGTGGGCGAGTACAGCAGCCACGCGCCTCCGTGGTAGGACGCCAGAAACGTCCAGTCCGGCAGCACTTGCACCATCAATCCCTTCTCCAGGGCACGGCGCGCGGTGAAATACGGCAGGCTGCCGATGCCGATGTGCTGCAACACCGCGCCAAAACGTATACCTGTGTGATTGGCGGCATATCGCCCGCGCACCCCGACGGTTACGGATTTGCTGCCTTTCTTGAACTTCCAGCGCGCATCGCTCGGAGTTTCGCCCAAATAGATGCAACTGTGGTTGAGCAAGTCATGTGGATGAGTCGGCGTACCGTGCTCAGCCAGGTATTGGGGTGTGGCGCAGAGCAGATGGTCGATGCTCAGCAACTGTCGCCCCACCAATCCCGCGGGCGGCCGGTCGGTGATACGAATCGCCAGGTCGACGTGATCGTCGATCAAATCCACCTGGCGATCCTCAAGCAACAACTCCACATCCACCTTGGGATAACGGCGCAAAAACTCCGGCATATGCGGGTGAATCACGATTCGGCCTACCGCTTTCGGGACGCTGAGGCGCACTACCCCCTCGGGCTCATCAGTGAACTGACCACTGATTTCCATCACTGACCGGGCAGCGTTGACCATCTCCTGGCAGCGCTTGAAGACCTCCTCGCCACCGTCGCTCAAACGTAACTTGCGCGTGGTTCGTTGCAGCAGGCGAGTGGCCAGGGCCTTTTCCAGACGCGAGATGCTGCGGCTGACAGCCGAGGGCGAAGAACCCAACTGGCGAGCAGCTTCGGAGAAGCTGCCGGTTTCGACGACCTTGACGAAAATCGCCATTTCACCCAGTAACGGCAGTGGAAGATTTATGCTCACAACGCAACAGTCCTTTGATGTTTGAACGGATTATCACGCTAAACCACGCTTCATATAATAAAAAATAGAAATTTGAATACGAGCATGGAATATGACGCTTCGCCTCTTTTTCCATAGTGATGAGCTCAAGGGCAACGTGGAAGTCCTGGACTGCGCACCTCACGAGAGCGAATTCGCCGTGGTGCTGCGCGCCACCCTGTTTCACCCCCAGGGTGGCGGGCAACCTTGTGACACGGGCTGGATTGGTGACAGCCGGGTACTGCGCGTAGTGCAGGACCCGGAACGGATCGTCCATTTCGTCGATCAACCGGTCAACCTTGGCATGACCCAGATCCGGGTCGACGAACAACGTCGCCAGTTCAATACGCGCATGCATTCGGCCGGCCACCTGATTGGCCACTTCGTCCAGGCCATGGGCTGGATGCCGATCAAGGCGCATCACTGGCCCGGTGAAGGACGAGTGCAATTCAAGCCGGCAGAGTCGGCGCAGGACGTTGAGGCGCAGACCGTTCAAAACGGCCTCGAACAGTGGATCGCCCATGATCTGCCGCGCCTGACATCGCTGCGCGAAGGCGCCCGGGAAATCAGTTTCGGTGAACTGCCCGCCTACGGCTGTGGCGGCACCCATGTACGTAGCCTGAAGGATTTGGGCGCGGTCACGATCACAGCCCTTTCGCAAAAGAAAGGCACGTTGTCCGTCCACTACCACGTGGACTGAGCCCTGCAACCTTCTGGAGTTGAGATGCTTTCCAATTACCTGGGCGAGTTCCTGGCGCTGGCGACGATTCACTTTCTGGCCGTGGTCGCTCCCGGACCGGATTTCGCCGTGACGATTCGCCAGAGTGTGCGTTTCGGTCGCGTGGTTGGCATCTGCACGGCACTGGGGATCGGCGCGGGGATTTCCGTGCACGTGCTGTACACCCTGCTCGGTGTCGGCGCGCTTATGCATAGCATTCCCTGGCTGTTGACGGTGGCCAAGGTCGTCGGGGGGACCTACATTCTTTATCTGGGTGTGAGCCTGGTGCGCAGTCGGCCGAAACCCGTATTGGAAGGCGATCAACCGACTGAGCAACCAGTGGTCGAGCAAACGCTGCTGAAGGCGTTTAAGACGGGTTTTCTGACCAACGCCACCAATCCCAAGGCCACCTTGTTCTTCCTGGCGATCTTCACCACGATCATCAGCGCCACGACACCGCTGGAGATTCAGGCGCTATACGGTGCCTGGATGTGCCTTGTGAATGCCCTGTGGTTCGTGATCGTTGCCTTGTTCTTTTCAAGCAGCCGGGTGAGGTTGCTGTTCATGCGCTTGGGGCACTGGTTCGAACGCAGCATGGGGGTGATCCTGATCCTGTTTGCCGGGCGGTTGATCCTGTCGATGTAATACGCCGCGCACATAAATCACGCACACACAAAAACGCCGCTCAATGAGCGGCGTTTTTGTTAAATATGGAGCGGGAAACGAGACTCGAACTCGCGACCCCGACCTTGGCAAGGTCGTGCTCTACCAACTGAGCTATTCCCGCAAATGGCATCCCCTGGGGGACTCAAACACTTGTTGCAAACAAAAACGCCGCTCGATGAGCGGCATTCTCGTTAAATATGGAGCGGGAAACGAGACTCGAACTCGCGACCCCGACCTTGGCAAGGTCGTGCTCTACCAACTGAGCTATTCCCGCAAATGGCGTCCCCTAGGGGACTCGAACCCCTGTTACCGCCGTGAAAGGGCGGTGTCCTAGGCCACTAGACGAAGGGGACACGCTGCCCGGAACACATGGTGTGTGTTTCGGTGCCCAGATCCGCATCCGAAGACTTGGTTCTGGTTTCACTCAGTACCGCCCGAAAGCAATACTGTTTAAAAATGGAGCGGGAAACGAGACTCGAACTCGCGACCCCGACCTTGGCAAGGTCGTGCTCTACCAACTGAGCTATTCCCGCATTGGCGTCCCCTAGGGGACTCGAACCCCTGTTACCGCCGTGAAAGGGCGGTGTCCTAGGCCACTAGACGAAGGGGACACACTACAACATTCACTCCCTGCTTCGTTTCGCTGTTCGCTTTACGCTGCAAGTGGCGCGCATTCTATGGATGGATTGAGAGGTCGTCAACCCCCTGTTATAAATTTATTTAAATCAATGACTTCGCGCTGCTTTGCGGCCCCTCCCGGCTTTTCCGTCGCCTGGGGTCTGGCGCCTATATTCTGACACTCGCCAAGGCGTTATAGTCGACGCCATGAGTGATGGCAATATGCTTCAGAGTGCCAGCATTCATATAAGCGGGCCGTGGCCGATACAGCTTCAGCCACGCCGAGCCAGGCAGCCGAGCGGCTCCACCGCTCTTGTAAGCCAGGCCACTTCACTCGCATGCAAACCCTAAAAAGAGGTTTTACCGGTGACACCACTCATGATCACCCTGCTCGTCGTAGCCGGGATTGCACTCTTGATCGCCATTGGCTACATCAACCATGTGGTGGAAAACAATAAACTGGAAAGGGCCCGTACCAAGGTTGAACTCAATGACCGCCTGCGTCGCTGTGGCGAAATCACCGAGACGTTTCCCGGCCAGTTGATGAAGCCTGCGCTCAAACTGTTGTTGACCCGCCTGGAACTGAATGTCTGCCAACGCCTGCTGAACCTGGAAAAGACCAGCGCCAACCTCAAGGCACGGATTAGCGAACTGGAGGCTCTGGTTGCCCAGGGCGAATCGATTCCGGTCAACAACCCGCCAGCACCGATCCAGACGGAAGCCAAGGCCAAGGACGTGCGCTTCCTGCTCGAAGCCTTGCACGGCCAGATCACCCGCGCTGCCCAGGATGGTTTCCTGCCACCCAGCGAAGCCAAGGGCTGGATCCGTGAAGTGCGCCATATCCTCGTGCTGCTGCACATCGAGTTCTTCAACAACCTCGGCCAGCATTCCCTGCAGCAGAACCAGCCCGGCCAGGCGCGACTGGCGTTCGAACGCGGCGTGCAGTACCTGCGCAAACAGCAGGAACCCCAGGTCTACGCCGAACAACTGGAATACCTGGAAAAACTCCTGGCCCGGGCCAACGACCAGGTCATGGACCGTATCGCGCCGGTGGAAGGCGACGTCAACCAACTGACCGAGGGCCTCAAGGAGGTCGAGGCAGATGCGGACTGGAAGAAGAAAGTGATCTACGACTGATCATTCGAACAACGTAGAAAAGCCACCGGGTCAGGTGGCTTTTTTTTGCCTGCAGGAGCAAAGCTTGCTCCTGCAGGGGCCTGGGGTAGGTATTAAAGCCTGAAATGCCCCACCATCCCCTTCAACTCAACCCCCAACTGCGCCAGCTCGATACTCGACGCCGCATTGCCCTGCATCGCCAGCGAAGACTGGTCCGCACTCGCACGAATACTCGTGACGCTGCGATTGATTTCCTCGGCCACCGAGCTCTGCTCCTCGGCAGCAGCGGCGATCTGCTGGTTCATCTGCTGAATCAAGGACACGGCCGCAGCAATACTCCCCAACGCACTCTCAGTCTGCAGTGCATCACTGACCGCCAGTTTCACCAACTCGCCACTGCCTTGTATCTGCTGCACCGACGCCTGCGCCGCCGCGCGCAAGGCGCTGACCAGTCGCTCGATCTCTTCGGTCGATTGCTGGGTGCGCTTGGCCAGGGCCCGCACTTCATCAGCCACCACCGCAAAGCCCCTGCCCTGCTCGCCGGCCCGGGCTGCTTCGATGGCCGCGTTCAGGGCCAGCAGGTTGGTCTGCTCCGCCACGCTCTTGATAACGCCGAGCACCGTGCCGATGTTCTGGATTTCCGCGCTCAGGCTTTCGATGCTTGAACTGGCCGACGTAGCGGAATCCGCCAGTTGCTCGATCCGCACCATGCTCTGGCGCACCACCTGTTGCCCGCTTTCAACCTTGCCATCGGCCGTTTGCGCCGCCAGGGCGGCCTCCTCCGCATTGCGCGCGACGTCGTGCACGGTGGCGGTCATCTGATTCATGGCCGTCGCCACCTGTTCGGTTTCTTCCTTCTGGCTGCTGACTTCGAGGTTGGTCTGTTCGGTCACGGCAGACAAGGATTGCGCTGAAGTGGCCAACTGCTCGATGCCCGCCTGCAAACCGCTGACGATCTGGCTCAGCCCTGCGCCCATCTGTTGCATGGCCTGCATCAATTGACCGATCTCGTCGCGGCGGGTCACTTCGACCTTCGCACTCAGGTCCCCGGCAGCGATCTGCTGCGCCACACGAATCACAGTGCGCAACGGCGCCACGATCAAGCGGGTAATCACCCACGCCGCAATCAAGCCGACCAGCAAGGCCAGTACGGAAGAGCCGAGTATCAGCAGCGAGTTGTTTTTCAGTTGCGACTGCATCGACTGGTCTTCGGCGACATAGGCCTGGTCCACCCGTTCCACCACCTGGGCAGCGCGTTGATGCAATTGCTGGTAGACGATTTTTTCCTGCTCGAGCAGGCCGGTGTACTCGGCAAGCTTGTCGCTGAAACTGGCGATATGGCCGGTGACTTCATTGAGGACCGTCTGGTAGCCCTCATCCTTGACCAAGGTCTTGAGTTGCTCGGCCTGGGTCAGCGCCTGGCTGGCCTGCTCGATCTTGCCCTGCCCGGCGCCATCGTCGCCCTTGCGGCTCTGGTCCAGACGAACGCGTGCTTCGTTCATGGCTTGCAGCATCAACCGCGAAACCTGGCTGACCTGACTGGCTTGCTCGATGAATGCCGCTCCGTCCTTGCCTTCGGATTCCTTCAAGGTATAAGCGCCATCATCGGCGAGCCCGGCTTGCAGGATGTCGAGGTTATTGGCCACGCTGGACACCGACCAACTGGCCATTTCCAGCGCCAGGTCCTTGGCCTGGCTGAGCGAGACAAACTCGTCAAACGCCTTGCGGTAAGCTCCCAGGGACTGCTCGACGTCATTCATGACCGGTACGTTGGCCGCCGACGCCGACTTGAGCTGGTTTGCCAGGTCGATCAGGCCATCAACGCCTGCGTGCAGGGCATCGACGGTTTTCGGGCTACCGTGCAGGGCATATTCCTGCTCCAGCAGTCGCACCTTGAGCAAACCACTGTTGAGCGAAGACATCTGCTTGAGCCCGTCGAAGCGCTGGCTGATGGTTTGCAGCGACCATACACCGATGGCCGCAACCAGGGCCGTCAGCAACAGCACCAGCGCAAACCCGACACCCAGTTTTTTTGCCATACCGAGGTTGGCAAAACGTCCTTGCACGGCTGAAATCATTGCACTCAGTCCCCCGCCATTATCGTTGCGTCAGAGTCGCAACGGCCCTGTATCAACACAAGACTCTGGCGCCTGAATAATGGCAAAAAGCTACGTCCGCGTCGTTTTCAGAACGCTGGAGGTCGATCCGCTATCAAAACGCCGTAACCCCGCCATCCACGGCCAATGAATGCCCCGTGGTGAACGCCGCGCCATCGCTGCACAGGTACAACACCGCGCTGGCGATTTCCTCGACCTTGCCGATGCGGCCAACCGGGTGCATCGCATTGGCGAACTCGCCCTTCTTCGGGTCTGCTTCATAAGCACGGCGGAACATGTCGGTGTCGATCACCGCCGGGCAAACGGCATTGACGCGGATTTTTTTCTTGGCGTATTCAATCGCGGCCGACTTGGTCAGGCCGATGACAGCATGCTTGGAAGCCGCGTAGATGCTCATCTTGGGCGCAGCCCCGAGACCGGCCACTGACGCGGTGTTGACGATTGCACCGCCGCCCTGGGCCAGCAGCAAAGGCAGCTGGTACTTCATGCACAGCCAGACCCCCTTGACGTTGACGCCCATGATCGCGTCAAACTCGTCGACCGTACCTTCGGCCAGCTTGCCTTTCTCGATCTCGATACCGGCATTGTTGAAGGCATAGTCGAGACGGCCGTAGGTATTGACCACTTCATCCATCAGATTCTTTACATCGCTTTCCAGCGTAACGTTGCAACGCACGAAGGTCGCTTCGCCACCTGCCGTACGGATCAGCGCGACCGTGCCCTCGCCGCCCGCGGTGTCCATGTCGGCTACCACCACCTTCAAGCCTTCGGCGGCAAACGCCTGGGCAGTGGCCCGGCCAATGCCGGCTGCCGCGCCTGTCACCACTGCCACCTGGCCGGAAAACGTCATGCTCATTGTTCTGTCCTCGAAGATAAGTTTGCGGGTTTCGCGTGTTCCCCAGCATAGCCACAGCCTCCCTGGCCCGGCAGCACTATCAAAAGGCCGGTTGAGCCCCCATGAGCGGCAGTGATGGAACTACCGTACCAACTATCACTGCACTGGATCAGTCCGTATTCGCCGCATCAGCCGAACTTGCGACATCGACTTTGAGGGTCTATCAACAAGGTTTCATTCATCCTGAGTGCCTACCATGACGTCCCAGACCAATCGCCAATTTCTGCTCGCCAAACGCCCAGTGGGTGCCGCGACCCGGGAAACCTTCACCTATCAGGAAGTACCGGTCGGCGAACCGGCTGCAGGCCAGATCCTGGTCAAGAACGAATACCTGTCCCTGGACCCGGCCATGCGCGGCTGGATGAACGAAGGCAAGTCCTACATCCCGCCGGTCGGTCTTGGCGAAGTGATGCGCGCGTTGGGCGTAGGCAAGGTCTTGGCTTCGAACAACCCGGGGTTCGCGGTCGGCGATTACGTCAACGGCGCCCTTGGCGTGCAGGATTATTTCCTGGGTGAGCCGCGCGGGTTCTATAAGGTCGATCCGAAACTGGCGCCGCTGCCGCGCTATTTGTCCGCGCTGGGCATGACCGGCATGACCGCTTACTTCGCGTTGCTCGACGTGGGTGCGCCCAAGGCCGGCGATACCGTGGTGTTGTCGGGCGCTGCCGGTGCGGTGGGCAGCATTGCCGGGCAGATTGCCAAGATAAAGGGTTGTCGGGTAGTCGGCATCGCCGGGGGCGCGGACAAATGCAGGTTCCTCATCGACGAACTGGGTTTTGACGGCGTCATCGACTACAAGAATGAGGATGTCGTTGCAGGCCTCAAGCGCGAATGCCCCAAAGGCGTCGACGTGTATTTCGACAACGTGGGCGGCGACATCCTCGACGCGGTATTGAGCCGTTTGAACCTGAAAGCCCGGGTGGTGATCTGTGGCGCCATCAGCCAGTACAACAACAAGGAAGCGGTCAAGGGCCCGGCCAACTACCTGTCACTGCTGGTCAACCGCGCACGCATGGAAGGTTTTGTGGTGATGGACTACGCCGCGCAGTTCGCCGCCGCCGGACAGGAAATGGCCGGCTGGATGGCCAAGGGGCAACTCAAGAGCAAGGAAGACATCGTGGAGGGACTGGAGACGTTCCCGGAAACGTTGATGAAATTGTTCAGCGGGGAGAATTTTGGCAAGTTGGTCCTGAAAGTCTGACGTTGTTCTGTAGGAGCTGGCTTGCCAGCGATGCAGGCACCGCGGTGATTCAGGTGAACCGCGGTGATTCAATCGCCGGCAAGCCGGCTCCTACAGGTATTCAGGCAAGTTCGGCGACCACCGAAGCCAGTGCCTTGGCCGGATCCGCCGCCTGGCTGATCGGACGGCCGATCACCAGGTAATCGGAACCGGCATCCAGCGCCTGGCGCGGAGTCAGGATGCGGCGCTGGTCGTCCTGGGCGCTGCCCGCAGGACGAATTCCCGGGGTCACCAGTTGCAGCGACGGGTGCGCCGATTTCAGCGCCTGGGCTTCCAGGGCCGAGCACACCAGGCCATCCATCCCGGCTTTTTCCGCCAGTGCCGCCAGACGCAGGACCTGCTCCTGCGGCTCGATGTCCAGACCGATTCCGGCCAGGTCCTCACGCTCCATGCTAGTCAACACCGTCACACCGATCAGCAGCGGTTTTGGCCCGCTGCGCTGGTCCAGCACTTCGCGGCAGGCAGCCATCATGCGCAGGCCACCGGAGCAGTGGACGTTGACCATCCACACGCCCATTTCCGCCGCGGCCTTGACCGCCATGGCCGTGGTGTTGGGGATGTCGTGGAACTTGAGGTCCAGGAACACTTCGAAGCCCTTGTCACGCAGGGTGCCGACGATTTCCGAAGCGCAGCTGGTGAAGAGTTCTTTACCGACTTTGACCCGGCACAGTTTCGGGTCCAACTGGTCGGCCAGCTTCAGTGCGGCGTCACGGGTAGGGAAATCCAGGGCGACGATGATAGGAGTCTGGCAGGCGGACATGAGTGGGCTCTCAGGCAAGTCGAAATCGGCGCGCATTGTAGCGGAACCAATGGCCCTGCGGGACCCGATGATCGGTAAATCGTCGAGAACGCTCAGGCAAGACTAGCCTTTGCGGCAATTGTGTCGAGTTCGGTACAGTCACGACACGCCCTCAACATCCTTGCCCGCTACCCTCGGCAGCCGCAATACGTCCTTACCTCAGCACTTCCCGCCTCCGGGCAGGACGCCTATGCTGGAACCACAACCTCGCGGCCTATCTTTGTGGTTGGCAGCCTACCTGGCAGATGAACGCACGCATGTACAACACTCCAGCCCCCGTGAACGACGATCAAAAAGCGCCCGGCGATGAAAAACGCTGGAGCATTCGCGCACTGATCGTCGACGATGACGTGCCGATCCGCGAGCTGATGATCGACTACCTTGCCCGGTTCAACATCCATGCCAGCGGGGTCACCGACGGCGCCGCCATGCGCCTGGCGATGCAGGCGGAGCATTTCGACGTGGTGGTGCTCGACCTGATGCTGCCTGGCGAAGACGGCCTGTCGCTGTGCCGCTGGTTGCGCGGCGAATCGGATATTCCGATCCTGATGCTCACGGCCCGCTGCGAACCCACCGACCGGATCATCGGCCTTGAGCTCGGCGCCGACGACTACATGGCCAAGCCTTTCGAACCCCGCGAGCTGGTCGCGCGCATCCAGACGATTCTGCGCCGGGTGCGGGACGACCGCAGCGAACAACGGGCGAACATCCGCTTCGACAATTGGCGCCTGAACAGCGTGCTGCGCCAGTTGATTGCAGCCGATGGCCTGGTAGTGCCCCTGTCCAATGCCGAATTTCGCCTGCTGTGGGTGTTCATTGAACGTCCGCGTCGGGTCCTGAGCCGCGAGCAACTGCTGGATGCCGCTCGTGGCCGTTCGATCGAAGCCTTCGATCGCAGCATTGACCTGCTGGTGTCGCGCCTGCGGCAGAAGCTCGGTGACGACCCCAAGGCGCCACAACTGATCAAAACCGTCCGGGGTGAGGGTTATCTGTTCGACGCCCGGGATATCGGCTGATGCGGGCGCGCTTCGATACGCTGTTCGGTCGCCTGTTTGGTGTCCTGCTGATCGCGATTATCCTGGCGCACCTGCTGGCATTTGCCTGGTTTCACTCTTACGGCCCGCCACCTCCCCCACTCCCCCCCCCTGCGCCAGCGGCATTTTCCGAAGAGCTGGAGGGTCAACGCCCACCAATCGACCCGCGCCTGGCCAATCGCCCTCCCCGGCCATGGTTCGGCGGACCGCTGGTGCCGCTGACGTTTCAACTGATCTCGCTGATCATTGCCGCCTGGTACGGTGCCAAATTGCTCAGCCGGCCGATTCAGCGCCTGAGCGATGCAGCCGAGCGCCTGAGTGAAAACCTCGACAGTGTGCCACTGGAAGAGTCCGGCCCACGGGAGGCGCGGCAAGCGGCGCATACGTTCAACAAAATGCAGCAACGCATCATCGAGCAAGTCAAGCAGCGCTCGCGCATGCTCGGTGCCGTGTCCCACGACCTGCGCACGCCCCTGTCGCGGCTCAAACTGCGCCTGGAACAGATCGACAACGACAAGCTGCAAGGGCAGATGCGCCAGGATCTGGACGACATGATCAGCATGCTCGATGCGACCCTCGGCTACCTGCACGAACAGCGCGCCAGCGAGGCATCACAGTGGATGGATGTGCAGGCGCTGGTCGAGTCCCTGAGCGAAAACGCCCAGGACCAGGGTGCCGACGTCCAGGCCCGCGGTCATTGCGCGCCGCTGCAAGTCCAGCCGATGGCGTTGCGCTCCTGTATCAACAACCTGCTGGACAATGCCCTGCGTTATGCCGGGAATGCGCTGATCACGCTCGAAGACAATCGCGAACAGCTGGTGATCCGGGTCATCGACCACGGCCCGGGGATCGCGGCGGATAAACGCGAAGCGGTGTTCGAACCGTTCTTTCGATTGGAGGGCTCACGCAATCGCAACTCCGGCGGCGTCGGGCTGGGCATGACCATTGCTCGCGAAGCGGCGCAACGGCTGGGCGGGCAGCTAAGCCTGGAAGAGACGCCCGGTGGCGGGCTGACGGCGGTCATTCGCCTGCCCAGGACCTGACATTCAGCGACGGTCATCAACCCGAGACTGGCTCTTGCTCCAGTCGGTCAACAGGCTGTAAGCCACGGCCAGCAACGTCGGCCCGATAAACAGGCCAATGAATCCGAACGCGATCAACCCGCCAAACACCCCAAGCAACACAATCACCAGCGGCAAATTCCCGCCCCGGCTGATCAGGTAGGGTTTGAGCACGTTGTCCACGCCACTGATGATGAACATGCCCCAGATGCCGAGGAACACCGCCATGCCGTAATCACCCTTCCAGACCAGCCAGGCAGTGGCGGGGATCCATACCAGCGGTGGCCCCATGGGAATCAGGCTGAGCAGGAAGGTCACGATACCGAGAACCAGCGCCCCGGGGACGCCAGCAATCAGGAATCCAATCAGCGCCAGGACCGCCTGGGCCGCGGCAGTGCCGATCACGCCGTTCACCACCCGTTGCACCGTGCCCGCCACCAGTTCGATGTAGTACCCGGCACGGTGGCCGATCAGCCGCTCCAGCAAACCATGAACAAAGGCCGCCAACCGTGGGCCGTCGCGATAGAAAAAGAACACGAAGACAATGCTCAGGGTCAGCTCGAGGATGCCGCCGCCAATCTGCGCGCTACGCGCCAGCAACCAGTTGCCGACCTGCCCCAGATAAGGCTTGAGCGACACCATCATCGCCGCGCCCTGCTGATCGACACTGTTCCAGATGACCAACAGCCTCTCGCCCACCAGGGGAATGCCACCCAGCCAGGTCGGCGCTTCAGGCAGGCCGTCGACCTGCACATCCTTGATGAACGCCGTGGCGTCACGCACGTGGTCCGCCAGGTTGAACCCCAGCCACACCAAAGGCGCCGCCACCAGCACCATCCAGCCCACGGTCAGCAGGGCCGCCGCCAGGGACTCGCGGCCATTGAGCCAGCGGGTCAGCAGGCGCATCAGTGGCCAACTGGCGAAAGCCAGTACCGCGCCCCAGAACAGGGCCGACCAGAACGGCGCCATCACCCAGAAGCTCGCGCCAAACAGCACCAGCAGCAGGATCTGCACCAACAGCCGATCGTTATTGATCATCACAGTCTCGAAAAAATCATTCAGCAAAAAGAGTAGGCGAACACGCCGCGCGTGTTCGCCGGATAGTGTTTATCGCAGCAGTTTGATATGCAGGCCAGAGCCTTCGACACCACCGGTTTCCATCCGTGCCCCGCGTACGCCCTGTTCAATCAGCGACTGGCGCCAGGCTTCGGCGTTGGGTCCCGATACACTGACCCGCAAGGTCGTGTCCAGGTTCAAGCCCCGGGAGATCAGGCGCAGCCAGGTGTCATCGGGTGCTTGCGTCAGCTTGGGGAAGTCGAGTTCTCCGGTACTCTTTAGCTCGCGCAGCAAGGTCGCGGACGTCGGCAGCAATTCCCCCAGTGGGGCGACGGCGTCGAATTGTTCGACATGCAGATAGGCTTTGCGATTGCCACGGGTGATGCTGTAGAGCGCCACCAGCGTATTGTCCTGAGGTGCGGCCAGGCGTAACAGCAGGTACGCCTGCTCATTATCGGCGCCATAGAGCTTGGCGTTACCGAACACTTCGTTGGCCCACAGGCTGCTTTCGCCGCAATCTCGAGCCTGGCACCAGAACAGCAACTGGGCGTCCTGCTGCTGCAGCGCTTCGCGCGCGGCGGTGAAGGCCTGGGTTGCGGAATGTTCCGCCGGCAATTCATAGGTCACTGAGGTGACATGCCCACGGGCACTGACCTGTCCGTCAAAGCGTAGCTGGCCGCTGATCTTGCGGATCGAACCGAGCGGATAGATTCGTTCGAGCTCTGCCGAGGGGCGATAGTCGACGATCTGCGCATCGGTCATGCGCGGCACCATCGGCAAGTCCTGACTGCCGGGCAAATCGGCGGCTAACGATAGAGGACTGAAACAACAGAGCATCAGCAAACTGAGTGAGCGCATGGATGGACTCATCAGATTGGCATGACCTTGTGGCCATTCGGGGTCGCAGCGGTGTAGAGGTCTGTCATGGTTGTCTCCCTTTTCAACCCAGCCAGCCTCGACAGTTGCCCGGCGCAAGTCAAGGAATGGCGAAGAACCGATTGAAACAGTCTGCGACAAGGTCGGCGCCGGGTTCGTCATTCAGGTGCAAATGATGGCCGCCTGGCAGCTGTTCAAGGCTAAAGGGTAGACGCTCCAACAACTCTGGATGCTTGGCGAGCATGCCGTCGGCGGCGACCACCAGTTTCGCCGGGCAAGCGACCCGCTGGACGAAGGCCATTGCCTGTTCGGTGGTCAGGCGCAGCGGCGATGGCAGCGTGAGGCGATTGTCGGTGCGCCAGGTGTAGCCGCCCGGCACCGGCATCAAGCCACGCTGGGCCAGTAGTTCAGCGGCTTCGCGACTGACCGCCACCAGGCCTTTCATGCGCGCTTCGATGGCGCGGTCTTGAGTGCTGTAGACCGGTTTGCGCTTTTCCCGCAGGTCCAGTTGCGCCTGCAGGGCCATGCCCATGCGCTCGGCAGCGTGCTCACCTTTGTCCGTGGGCGGAATGACACCATCAATCAATGCCAGGTGAGTGACACGCTCCGGTAGCGAGCCAGCAATGATCAGCGATGCGATGGCGCCCATCGAATGCCCCAGCAACGCAAACCGCTTCAGGCCAAGCTGCTCTGCCACTTGCAGCACATCGTGGGCGTAGTCCCACATGGCGTAACTGGCACCCGGCGGACGGTGCCCCGAATGCCCGTGGCCGGCCATGTCCAGGGCGATCACGCGCAGGCCCTTGAGCTTGGGTGCCAGGCGGGCGAAGCTGTTGGCGTTGTCCAGCCAGCCATGCAGGGCGATCACCGGTAAACCGTCTTCGGGACCGAACAAGTGCGCCGCCAACTCGATGTGCGGCAGGCTCAGGCGGACTTCTTCGACGACCTGGCTCATGCGCAATCCTGTTGCTGGCGACTTTCCCAGCGGTCGAACAGGTTTTTCAGCAGTGCTGCTGTCTCCTGCGGACTCTCCAGAGGAAACATATGCCCACCAGGCATGCTCAGGGCCTCCCCATTTGGCATGCGCCCGACCGAACGGGTGTGATGGCGCATCACTACCCGGCTCTTGTGCCCGCGCACGACCGCCAGCGGCACTTTCAACTGTCGGGTGCGGGCGGGGCTGGTGTGCGGTACGCCCCGGTAGATGCTGATTTCCGTGGCAGGGTCGAAACGCAGGCGCAACCTGTCGCCGACCGGCTGCAATCCATAGTGCAGGTAGGCATCGAAACACTCCGGATCGAAGCCGCGAAACAGACTCTTGCCGGCGAAATAACGGCGGGCACTCTCGAGATCGGCAAATTCTTCACGACGCCCCAGGGTTCGACCGGCCGGGGTCAGGCGGTCGATGAAGCCCAGGCGCTTGGCCGCGCGGATGACCCATTGATCGGTGCGCGTCAGCACCGGCGAATCGAGCATCACCACACCGCGATACAACTCGGGGCAACGCAACGCCGCGTGCAGATGCAGTACGCCACCGAAGGAATGACCCACGCCCCACACCGGCTGCGGCTGTTGCTGCAGGTGATGGATCAGTTCATCCACCAGGTTGTACCAGTTGTCGTCGACCGGGAAACGCGGGTCGTGGGCGTGTTGCTCCAGATGCGTCACCTGAAATTCGGGTGCCAGCGCCGCAAACAACTTGCCATAGGTTCCTGAAGGAAAACCATTGGCGTGGGCGAAAAATATCTGTTGCGACATACCTGCAAATCCATGAGCGAGACCAAGCGTTGATTGTCCGCAAGACCGCGCCCTGCAGCAATGACCGTAACTGACAGGAATGATGACAGTCCGGCCATGCAAATAAAGGAACGCAGGCTTCAACGAGCCGGCGGATTCTCACCCAGCGGCACCACGGCCATGGTCAACCGCGACACACAACTGGCCTTGCCTTCGTCACTGGTCAAACGGATATCCCAGACATGGGTGGTACGCCCGATGTGAATCGGCTTTGCCACCGCCGTCACCCGCCCGCTGCGCAAGCCGCGCAGGTGGTTGGCGTTGATTTCCAGCCCCACGCAGTAAAATTTGCTGGCATCGATGCACAGGTAGCTGGCCATGGAACCGACGGATTCAGCCAGCACCACCGAAGCGCCGCCATGCAACAAGCCATAAGGCTGGTGAGTGCGATGGTCTATGACCATGCTCGCGGTCAGGGACTCTTCATCGAAAGCTTCGAAACGGATGTCCAGCAGTTCGCCGATGGTGTTTTTCTGAATTGCATTCAGCTGTTCGATGTTGGGAAGGGTACGCCACAGACTCATAGCAGGTTTTCCTCGTTGATTTTATTCGTGGCTCAATCCTGCCACAGCACCGCTTCGCTGCGCTCGCTCCATTCTTCGAAACGAGCGCCGTATGTGGCTTCGATGACGTTGCGCTTGATCTTCAGGGTCGGCGTGAGAAAGCCGTTTTCCACCGCCCAACTGTCCTTGACCACCACCAGTCGCCGCAAGCGTTCATGCTTGTCGAGGGCGTTGTTGACCTCTTCCAGCAGTTTTTCCAGGCTTGAATGCAAACCGGCCCGCGCCTCCTGCTGCCCGACGGCCGAAAGCACGCAAAGACCCAATGGCGCACTCAAGCCATCACCAACCACACACACCTGCTCGATACGCGAATGCACCGCCAGGCGATTTTCGATCGGTGCCGGCGCTACGTACTTGCCTTTGCTGGTCTTGAAGATCTCCTTCAGGCGCCCGGTCAGGCGCAGGTTGCCTTCGGCATCTTCCTCGCCCTTGTCACCGGTGCGCAGGAAGCCGTCCTCGGTGAGGGTGTCGGCGGTTTTCTGCGGATCCTTGAAATACCCGAGCATGGTTGCACCGCTGCGCACCATGACTTCGCCCGATTCGTCGATGCGCACCTGGACCTCCGGGCAAGGCATGCCAATCCAGCCGGGTTTGTTCTGCCCCGGCAGGCCAATGTGCGAGTAACCGCAACTTTCCGTCATGCCATAGACCTCCAGCACGTCCAGTCCGAGCTTGCGATACCACAGCAGCAGACTCAGGGGCAACGGCGCGGCACCGGACAAGGCAACGCGCAAGGCATCGAGCCCCAACCCGGCGAGGACTTTATGTCCGACCCGCTTACCGATAATCGGCAATCCGAGGAGGAAATCCAGGCGTTTTTCCGGAATCTTGCTGTACACCCCCATCTGGAACTTGGTCCAGATGCGCGGCACGCCAAACAGCGCCGTTGGCCGGGCACGGCGCAGATCCGTCAGGAAGGTGTCGAGACTTTCGGCAAAAAATACGGTTTGTCCAGTATAAATCGATGCCAATTCGACGAACATCCGTTCCGCAACATGGCATAACGGCAAATATGACAAAAGGCGATCCGAGTCATTCAGGCCGAACAACTGCGTGCCGCGCGCGGTAGCGAACCCCAGATTGCCGAAGCTGTGCATCACGCCCTTGGGCATGCCGGTGGTGCCGGACGTATAGATGATGGTCGCCAGTTGATCGGCGGCGGGCTTGGGATCGTCCTGGATCGGCGAGCTGCGCTGCAGGTCGTCCCAGCTGAAATCGAAGGTGCCGTGCGGATGCAGCGGCAGGCTGATGGTCGGCAGGTCAGGATTCACCCCCCGGGACATGCCAGGCCAGTCATCGAGTTTACCAATGAATACCAGCGCCGCTTCGGAGTGTTCGAGCACCTGGGCCACCGATTCGGCGGTGAGGTTGGGGTACAACGGCACCGAGACATGCCCGGCCATCCAGATCGCCAGGTCGGCAATGATCCAGTGCGCGCAATTTTTCGAGATCAGGGCGATGTGGCTGCCTTGGGGCAGTTCCTGCGAGCGCAGCCAATGGGCCGCGCAACGCGCCTGGTGACCGACGTCCTCCCAGGTCAAGGTCTCGACATGACCACCGCCCACAGGCTGGACAAGAAAGCGCTGGCGGGGATGACGGGCCTCGCGTTCGTAGAAAATGTCCAGGGGCAAACGAAAAGCAGCAGGCATGCGACTCGCTCCTTTTTTCCGGGTCTGGAGCAAGCGTAGCCAACCAAGCAAATGCTTGGTTATAAATTTTTGGACATCAAGATCAAAAGATCGCAGCCTTCGGACGATCTTTTGCCTTTAAGGGTGCTTGATGCTGTTGAGCTTCATCGCGCCGATCAGCAGTTCATTGCTTTCAAGCTCCGCCAGGCCGGCGGTGCTGACTTTTTCGGGCGGATGTCCAGCACCATGCTGCAGGTAGCTGAGCAGGTTTCCCACCAGTGGATTATGGGAAACCAACAGCACGTTGGTCACCGATTTCAGTTGATCGGTCACTCGATCGGGATCGAAATCCGGGGTCAGCCAATCAACAGTGCGGATTTCCGGTTCGAAACCCAATGTATCTTTCACCAGGTGTGCGGTTTGCTGCGCTCGCATGTAGGGGCTGGCATAAATCGCTGTTAGCGGCTGGCCAATCAGGTTGGCAGCGGCACGCAGCACTTCCTTACGACCATTTTCGGTCAGCTCACGCTCCGAATCGTGGGGCTTGGAACCGTGTGGCTCGGCTTCACCATGACGCAATACCCAGAGTTTCATAGCTTGGGTTCCTCATCTCGGGCCGGATGCGGTGCGGGCGCCACGACGTGCGGCGCTTCACCTTCCGGCGTACGCGGCGTCGGCCAATCGGCGAACGGCCAAGGTTTCTGGTCGCTGTGGAAGCTGCCGAAACGACCGATCTGGGCCAGGAACTGGCTCAGACTGTCGCCGAAGTTCATCAGGCTGGCGCTCGGGGCGCCATAGATCAAACGATAGATCAATTGCACCAGCACCACGGCGCCAAGCATGAACTGCGCCACCTGCCAGACCAGCAGGAACACCACCATCCACAGCACTCGAAGCAGGATGGACTCGTATTTGGCTTCTACTTTTGGATCACTCATTTCTCGCTCCGTTCCTGTGAAGTGGGGGGTTCAGTTGAAGCCGCTGGTGGAAATAAAGTCGACATCAGTCTTCGGCTCGCCCCGCATCAACAGTTCGATCACCTGCTCAAGCGTGCGCCCTTCGAACAGGATCGCGTGCAACCCGGCGACCAACGGCATGTACACGCCAACTTCCTGGGACTTGGCCTTGAGCACCTTGAGGGTATTCACGCCTTCAGCGACTTCGCCCAATCGACTGACCGCCTCATCGAGACTCAAGCCCTGGCCGAGGGCAAAGCCAACCTGGTAGTTACGGCTTTTTGGCGACGAGCAGGTCACGATCAGATCGCCCACGCCCGCCAGGCCCAGGAATGTCATCGGGTTGGCCCCCTGATTCACCGCGAAGCGGGTCATTTCCGCCAGTGCCCGGGTAATCAGCATGCTCTTGGTGTTTTCGCCCATGCCCATCGCCACCGCCATGCCGGCGATGATCGCGTAGACGTTTTTCAATGCCCCACCCAGTTCGACGCCAAACCGGTCGGCGCTGGCATACACGCGAAAGGTGCGGCCGTGCAGCACCTCCTGGACATGCTGGCAGAGCGCTTCGTCTTCGCTGGCGACCACCGTGGCCGTCAACGCGTGTTCAGCGATTTCACGGGCCAGGTTCGGCCCGGACAACACACCGATGCGTGCAAGTGGCGCAATCTCTTCGAGAATCTGGCTCATCAGCTTGAACGTGTGGGCTTCAATGCCCTTGGTCAGGCTCACCAGCATTTTGCCGCTTAGCCGATCGGTATGCGGGGCCAGCACCGAGCGCAACGCGCTGGAGGGCAGCGCGACAAAACTCAGGTCGCAGGCCTCCAGGGTGGCCAACAGATCAGTGACCGGTGTCACACCGGGCAGAATCTTGATGCCTTTGAGGTAACGCGGGTTCTCGCGATTGACCCGGATGGCCTCGGCCTGTTCGGGGTCACGCATCCATTGCAGGACTTGATGGCCATTTTCGGCCAGCAGATTAGCCACGGCGGTACCAAAACTTCCGCCTCCCAAGACCGCGATCGGGCGCTGTTCAGTCATATCTAATCCGTTAATCCATACCAGTGGCGATGCCGGCATTATACGGAGCGCCCCGGTGTCGGCCAGTCCCCGCGTCAATTACCGGCATGCGTAGGAAGAAGTCCGGTAATACCTAGGAAAATGCTTACATCGTGACTGGAAAAGTCAACGGGCTCGGTTAACATGCGCGCCATCGATCGTTAACAAGGATGTGTTGTGTCCCTGGGTTCGCCTTCCCCCCGTTCGCCGCTGGTCCTGGCGCTGGTGTTCAGCTCGCCGGTGCTGGCCGACGACTTGTTTCTCGACAGCGAACCATTGCCGCAAGTACTGACGGCCACGCGCCTGAAACAGTCGCCGGCTGCCGTGCCGGGAAGCATAACGGTGCTCGACAGCGCACTGATCAATGCCAGTGGCGCCCGGGATATCAGCGAGGTGCTGCGCCTGGTGCCGGGCATGATGGTCGGCAATATCAGCGGCAACCAGGCCACGGTGAATTATCACGGCACCAGCGCCGGCGAGGCGCGGCGCATGCAGGTATTGATCGACGGCCGCTCGGTGTACCGCGCGGGGCTGGCCACGGTGGACTGGAGCGACATTCCGGTGGCCATGGAGGACATCGAGCGAATCGAGGTTTTCCGCGGCCCGAACACCGTCAGCTACGGCGCCAATGCGCTGATGGCGGTGGTCAACATCATCACGCGCAAGCCGTCCGACAGCCATGGTACGCGCCTGAAAGTCACACGCGGCCAGGGTGGCATCGACGACTTTTATGCCAGCCAGGGCGTGGGTTGGGACGACGGCGATTTACGTCTGTCCCTGTCCGGCCAGCAAGACGATGGCTTTGACGTCGACCGCAACGGCGGTGACTACCATGACAGTCGACGCCTGAAGCGTTTCAACCTCGCCGTCAGTCAGACGCTCGACGAACGGCAAAGCGTTGATTGGCAAGTGAACGCCAAGGACGGCACCAATCAGCGACCCTATACCTACCGCCCGGTGTTTTCGGGGATTACCCGCGCCGGAGACAATTCCGACGTCAACGCCAAGGATTACGCCGGCTCGCTGCGCTGGAACTTCGACTTCAATATCGAGCACAGTCTTTATATCCAGGGTTCGGCCCAGCATTGGGACCGTCAGCAAACCTGGCGCGCCTGTGATGCCGAAGTATCGTTCAGCCCCGAACTCACCGAGCTCTGGCAACTCGACCCGAACTACACTGAACGCCTGGCACGCAACATCGAGAGCTATCTGGGCTCAGGAGCACCCGAGGGCGATCCGGCTAAACGCGCACTGGCCAATCAAATCCTCGACCAATGGCGCAATGGTGCCCGGCAAACGGTCTGCGGCGATATCGACCAAAGCACCCGGGAGACGCGCTACGACCTTGAAGTGCAGGACACCCTGAGCCTGTCCGATAACCTGCGGCTGGTCAGTGGCTTGAACTATCGTTACGACCGGGCAGACTCCGAGACCTACTTCAATGGCACCCTCGACGACACCACCTGGCGAGCCTTCGGCCAGCTCGAATGGCGCGCCAGCGAACACTGGCTATTGCAGGGCGGTGCAATGTTCGAGGACACGCAGTTGATCGGCAGCTCACTGACTCCACGGATGGCGGTCAACTACCTGATCAATCCGCGCCATGGCTTGCGTGCGGTGTACTCGGAAGCGATCCGCTCCCCGGACATGTTCGAGAACAACGTCAACTGGAGCTACCAGGTCACCCACCTGCAACCCGGCGCCTTTGGCCAGTCCAGTGCCCGCTATTTCGTCAAGACCCGCGGCCCCGGCGACCTCGACCAGGAACACATGCGTTCCCGGGAACTGGGCTATAACGGTTACTTTGCCGAGTCGGGGCTGGCCGTCGATGTAAAGCTGTTCTACGACGAGATCACCGGAATGATCAGTGAGCCGCTGCGCAACAATCAGTACATCGCCAGCAATGCCAACACCGCGCGCTACAGCGGAGCGGAAACCCAACTCGACTGGAAAATCGGCAGCGCCGACCGGTTGCGCCTGACCTATGCCTACGTCGATGCCGACGCGAGCAACCTGCAGGATGCGCAACAGACTGCACGCAACAGTGGCTCTGCCGCCTGGTTGCGCGACTGGGGCCATGGCTGGAGCAGCGCGCTCTTCTATTATGCTGACGACGCGCTCAACGGCTACCGCTTCGAACGCGTCGACACGCGTATCGCCCGGCGCATCCGCCTGGGCAAGACGCATCTGGAGCTGGCCGGCGTGCTGCAGCAGCGCCTCGACAACCAGCCCACCACCTTTGTCGACAATAATTATGACGAGCGTCGCTTGATGTATTTCAGCGCGCAGTTGGCATTTTAAGATGCCGCATCGTCCGCCACCGAAGACGCGAGCCCTTGGCCATCTAATGGCCACGGCCTGCCTGATATTCGGTGGCTGGATAAGCAGCCTGTCGGCCAGCGCCGCGGACATTCTCCTCACCGGTGTCGACGATAGTCCCGGCGTGCAATCCTTTGCCCAGGCCCTGGGGCAGTTGCGACCGGCAGACACCGTGAGCTTCCAGCCGCTGGCCAGCCTGCCGTCACCGGACAAGCTGGCGGTGGACACTCGCTTGATCCTGCTCGACCTGCCCAGTCTCGACTGGCGCCTGCAGGACCCCCGCGGCCCGGCGACGCTGGTGCTGCGCATCAGCCGCTTGCAGGCGCGACAACATCTGGGGCACGCCCTGCCAGCGCACCTCAGCCTGCTCTGGAGCGATCCGCCACTGGACCGGCAATTACGCCTCACCCGCGTCCTGCTGCCCGAGGTCAAACGGGTGGGCGTCCTGTACGACAGCCATAGCGAGTTTCTGTTACGGGAACTGCGCCAGGCCGCCCATCCCCTGGGCCTTGAGGTGGTCACCGAGCGCTGGGAAAACACCCAGGACAGCCGTCCCTTGCAGGCATTGCTGGACAACAGCGATGTACTGCTGGGCCTTGACGACCCCGACCTGTACAACCCGAAAACCGCAAAAAACCTGTTGCTCAGCAGCTATGCGCGACAGCTGGCCTTGATCGGCCCCAATGCAGGATTCGTCAGGGCCGGGAGCCTGGCCAGTACCTACAGCGATCAGAGCGACTGGCTGGCGGTGCTCGATGAACTGCTCGACCTGCCGCCCGCCACGTGGCCACGCACGCAGTACCCACACCGTTTCAAAGTCTCGAGCAATGCACAGGTGTCTCGATCCCTTGGTCTTGAACAGATAAACGAAGCGGCTGTCGCAACGCTGTTGGCAGAAGGAGAACGCCACCCATGACCTTCCGTCGCCGCTGGGACATCAGTACCCGCACCCAGATCATCAGCCTCGGCCCTGCCCTGCTGCTGACGTTGCTATTGATCAGCTTCTTCACCTTCGTGCGGATCCAGGACCTGCGCCAAGAGCTCAACCACACCGGTCAGTTGATTGCCAACCAACTGGCGCCGGCCACCGAATACGGGGTGATCTCGGGTAATAACGAGGTGCTCGAAAGCCTGCTCAAGGCCACGCTGGCCACGCCCAACGTGCGGTTTCTGGAAGTACAGGACAGCGCCAACCGGATTCTGGTGTACGTCGAGCAACCGTCGGCAAATTATCAGAAGCCGCACCAGATCGAAGTCTTCCAGGCCCCCGTGCGCCTGCAACGGATCGCGCTGCACAATGATTTTTTCCAGGCCGGCACCGTGGCCCCCAAGGCTCCCGCCGAGGATTACCTGGGCCGGGTGATCGTTGGCCTGTCCAATGATGCGTTCAGCCAGCGCCAGCAGGAGATCCTGCTCAAGGCCGGCATTCTGGCGCTGTTCGCCCTGCTGTTTACCTTCATGGTCGCCCGGCGCCTGGCCGCGAGCCTGTCGCAACCGATCCGCGATATCGGCAATGCGGTCAAGGCGATCCAGGCCGGCGACTACAAAACGCCCCTGCCCATCGTTGACGACACCGAACTGGGCGCCCTGTCGCAACACATCAATAACCTCGCCAAGGGGCTCGACCAGGCCAGCCACGAACAGCACCAAGCCATGGCGCAGTTGATCCAGACCCGCGAGGAAGCAGAAAAAGCCAACAACGCCAAGTCCGATTTCCTCGCCATGATGAGCCACGAACTGCGCACGCCGATGAATGGCGTGCTGGGCATGCTGCAGTTGCTGGAAACCACCCAGATGACCGAAGAACAGCTCGAATACGCCGCGCTGGCCTCCGAATCCACCGAGCACCTGCTCAAAGTCATCAATGACATTCTGGATTTTTCGCGTATCGAACGCTCAGAACTGGAGCTGGAGCATATTCCGTTCAACCTCGCGGAGCTGATCGGCAGTTGCGCCCAGTCGTTCCAGCACAGCGCCATACAACGCGGGCTCGATCTGCAGTTGCAGATTCCGGGGGACATGCGCGCGCTGCAGGTTCAGGGCGATCCGACGCGCATCCGGCAAATACTGGTCAATCTGGTCGGCAATGCCCTGAAGTTTACCGAACAGGGTCGCGTGCGCATCGAATCGCAATGGCAGTCCCTGGATCACGAACTGCTGTGGTTCACCTGCACGGTACGCGACAGCGGGATTGGCATTGCGCCCGAAAGCCTGGAATTGATGTTCGACGCGTTTCAGCAGGCCGACAGTTCCATTTCCAGACGCTACGGCGGCACCGGCCTGGGCCTGCCGATTGCCCGCACGCTCGCAGAACGCATGGGTGGCACCTTGCGCGCTCAGAGCGAGGAAGGTCGTGGCTCGGTGTTCACCCTGGAAATTCCGCTGGCGTTGTATCAACAGGCCTTGCCGGCGCGGATACCGCGCGTATCGACCCACAAGGGTGACGGCGAAGGGCGCAATGTGCTGCTGGTCGAGGACAACCCGGTCAACCAGACCGTGATCGAAGCCATGCTGCGCAGCCTGGGCTTTACCGTCAGCGTCGCCGCCGATGGCGCGCAGGCGGTGCGCAGTGCCGAGAGCCTGATTTTCGAAGCGATCCTGATGGACTGCCGATTGCCGGTCATCGACGGTTATGAGGCCACCCGGCAGATCCGTGAACTGCCCGGCTGCACCGACTTGCCAATCATTGCCCTGACCGCCAACGCCTTGCAGGGGGATCGTGAAGCCTGCTTGTCGGCGGGAATGAACGATTACCTGGCCAAGCCCTTCAAACGCACTGATCTTCAGCAAATTCTGCAGCGATGGGTGCAGTAGTACAGGCCTTTCGAGCATCTGCGACTGGCGTGAAAGGCGAAAGTGCGGCAGTCTTAGGCACCCGTACAAGCCCGAAAAGGGACTTGATTAAAAATTTCAGTGCACAAGTGTACATTCATGTCCTTGGTGCTGTGACTTTCACTACAACGCAATAGTCTATGAGTAGGCTGCCGGTTCGAGGCATGAACGCTTCGATCGGCCGGGAAGATTTGCCCCACCTGCCGCATGGGACTATTGAGGAGCTCGCATGACCAAACAAAACGCCTTTACCCGGGAAGACCTGCTGCGCTGCAGTCGCTGTGTGCTGTTCGGCCCAGGTAACGCGCAACTGCCCGCCCCGAACATGCTGATGGTCGATCGCATCACCCTGATCAGCGAAGAGGGTGGCAAGTACGGCAAAGGTGAATTGGTCGCCGAGCTGGATATCACTCCGGACCTGTGGTTCTTCGCCTGCCACTTCGAAGGCGATCCGGTGATGCCGGGCTGCCTGGGCCTCGATGCCATGTGGCAACTGGTCGGCTTCTTCCTGGGCTGGCAAGGTCTGCCGGGCCGTGGCCGTGCGCTGGGTTCGGGCGAAGTGAAATTCTTCGGCCAGGTCCTGCCAACCGCCAAGAAAGTCACCTATAACATTCATATCAAGCGCGTCCTCAAGGGCAAGCTGAACCTGGCCATCGCCGACGGTTCGGTGACTGTCGACGGTCGCGAAATCTACACCGCCGAAGGCCTCCGGGTCGGCGTGTTCACCTCCACTGACAACTTCTAAGGGTTATCCGCATGCGCCGCGTCGTTATCACTGGTCTGGGCATTGTTTCGTGCCTGGGCAATGACAAAGAGACCGTCTCCGCTAACCTGCGTGCAAGCCGCCCTGGCATCCGGTTCAACCCGGAATATGCCGAAATGGGTCTGCGTAGCCAGGTTTCCGGCTCCATTGACCTCAACCTTGAAGAACTGATCGATCGCAAGATCTATCGCTTCGTCGGCCACGCGGCGGCATACGCCTACCTGGCCATGAAAGACGCCATCGCTGACTCCGGCCTGACCGAAGAGCAAGTGTCCAACCCGCGTACTGGCCTGATCGCCGGTTCCGGTGGCGCCTCCACGCTGAACCAGATGGAAGCACTGGACATCCTGCGCGAGAAAGGCGTCAAGCGCGTTGGCCCATACCGCGTGACGCGGACCATGAGCAGCACCGTTTCCGCCTGCCTGGCCACCCCGTTCAAGATCAAGGGCCTGAACTACTCCATCGCTTCTGCCTGCGCCACCAGTGCTCACTGCATCGGTACCGCCATGGAACAGATCCAGATGGGCAAGCAGGACATCGTGTTCGCCGGCGGCGGTGAAGAAGAGCACTGGAGCCAGTCGTTCCTGTTCGACGCCATGGGCGCACTGTCCAGCAAGCGCAACGACACCCCGGAACAAGCTTCCCGTGCCTACGATGCCGACCGTGACGGTTTCGTCATCGCCGGCGGTGGCGGCATGGTCGTGGTTGAAGAGCTGGAACACGCTCTGGCCCGCGGCGCGAAGATCTACGCGGAAATCGTTGGCTACGGCGCGACCTCCGACGGCTACGACATGGTCGCCCCAAGTGGCGAAGGCGCGATCCGCTGCATGCAGCAGGCACTTTCCACCGTCGACACCCCGATCGACTACCTGAACACCCACGGCACTTCGACTCCGGTCGGCGACGTCGCGGAAATGAAAGGCGTGCGTGAAGTGTTCGGCGACAAGGCTCCGGCCATCAGCTCCACCAAGAGCTTGTCGGGTCACTCCCTGGGCGCCGCCGGCGTTCACGAAGCGATCTACTGCATGCTGATGATGGAAGGCAACTTCATTGCCGGTTCCGCCAACATCGACGAGCTGGACCCGGAAGTGGCCGACCTGCCGGTGCTGACCAAGACCCGCGAAAACGCCACCATCAACACCGTGATGAGCAACAGCTTCGGTTTCGGTGGCACCAATGCCACGCTGGTACTGAAGCGCTGGGAAGGCAAGTAATTCCCCGCTGCTGAGCTGCACATGAAAACGCCCCGACTGGTTCGGGGCGTTTTTTTTCGCCCTGAGAAAAGCGCTTATCCCTGTGGGAGCTGGCTTGCCAGCGATAACGTCGGCACTGCAAACATCCATTCCGGCTGACACTCCGCAATCGCTGGCAAGCCAGCTCCCACAGGGGGCTTTGGGGTGTCTGAAGATGAAACGTTTTTCATGCAACTTACCGCCCTGCGACTGAATGTCGCGGATTCAGCGGGCTCCAGCGCTGTTGCAGATTTCGCAAGAATACATTGCACAAATCGGGCGTTTACTTAGCAGGCTAACAAAATCTATAAAAGAGTCCTGCACATGCCTTGCTGCAGATAACAGAGATTGGAGCTAGCAGATGACTGTCAAAGTAACTGAACGCGACGATTCACATATGTCCCATGAAGGCGTAGCCGCCGGCATCCGGATCTGGGATGTGTACCAACAGGACCTGCTGGTGGGGATGTTCCATTCCGAGACTGACGCCCGCAACTACAAGGCCGAACTGGAAACACTGGAGCAGCAAAGAGAACTTCGCTCCGCCTGAGTAACGACAGCATTGAAAACGACAAACCCCGCCATGAGCGTAATGCTGTTCACTTAAGCATTTGAGCTCATGCTGGGCTTCCTAGAAAATCCGATACCAGACCTCTGGTATCGGATTTTTTATGTCTGTTCAA
>NZ_JBIUYA010000040.1:0-47599 GCF_044744285.1 Pseudomonas sp. NPDC087336
GAGCGTCCTGGACCTGGGCCTATAGGTTAGGTTGATCCGGAGGACCATGAGCCAGATCAACATCTTCACCACCGGCCGTGTCTACGAGCACGTGCTGCGCAAAGAGCGCCGTGGTGACTACCTGGGTGCAACCATCCAGGTGATCCCGCACATCACCGACGAAATCAAGCGCCGCATCATCAAGGGCGCTGGCGATGCCGACGTGGCGATGGTCGAGATCGGTGGCACCGTGGGTGACATCGAATCCCAACCGTTCCTGGAGGCTATCCGCCAGCTGCGTTTCGAAGTCGGCGCCAAGCGCGCGATGCTGATGCACCTGACGCTGGTGCCGTACATCGCCACTGCAGGCGAAACCAAGACCAAGCCAACCCAGCACTCGGTGAAGGAACTGCGTTCCATCGGCCTGCAACCAGACGTGCTGGTGTGCCGCTCCGATCACCCGATCGATGTGTCGTCGCGTCGCAAGATCGCGCAGTTCACCAACGTTGAAGAACGTGCGGTGATCGCACTGGAAGACGCCGACACCATCTACAAGATCCCGGGCATCCTGCACTCCCAGGGTCTGGACGACTTCGTCGTCGAGCGTTTCGGCCTGCAATGCGGCGGTGCCGACCTGTCCGAATGGGAAGCCGTGGTCGACGCCAAGCTCAACCCTGAGCATGAAGTCACCATCGCCATGGTTGGCAAGTACATGGAACTGCTGGACGCGTACAAGTCGCTGATCGAAGCGATGAGCCACGCCGGTATCAGCAACCGCACCAAGGTCAACCTGCGCTACATTGATTCCGAAGACATCGAGAACCAGGGCACTGCGCTGCTCGAAGGCGTCGACGCGATCCTGGTACCTGGCGGCTTCGGCCTGCGTGGCGTGGAAGGCAAGATCACTGCCGTCCAGTACGCTCGCGAAAACAAGGTGCCTTACCTGGGCATCTGCCTGGGCATGCAGGTGGCCGTGATCGAGTTCGCTCGTAACGTGCTGGGCTGGAAAGACGCCAACTCCACCGAGTTCGATCGTGCCAGCGGTCACCCGGTCGTGGGCCTGATCACCGAGTGGGAAGACGCCACCGGTGCTGTCGAAACCCGTACCGAATCGTCCGACCTGGGTGGCACCATGCGCCTGGGCGCACAGGATTGCCTGCTGGAGCCGGGCTCCCTGGTTCACGGCTGCTACGGCAAGGACGTGATCGTCGAGCGTCACCGTCACCGCTATGAAGTGAACAACAACCTGCTGCCACAGATCATGGAAGCCGGCCTGAAAATCTCCGGTCGTTCCGGTGATGGCGCGTTGGTCGAAGTGGTGGAAGCACCGGATCACCCATGGTTCGTCGCTTGCCAGTTCCACCCGGAGTTCACTTCGACACCACGCGACGGTCACCCGTTGTTCAGCGGTTTCGTTAAAGCTGCTTTGGCTCAACACCAGAAGAAGGCGTAAACCTGATGGCGCAGAAGATCATCCGCGTAGGCGATATCGAAATTGCCAACGACAAGCCTATGGTGCTGTTCGGTGGCATGAACGTGCTGGAAAGCCGCGACATGGCGATGCAGGTCTGCGAAGAGTATGTGAAGGTTACCCAGAAACTGGGTATCCCTTACGTGTTCAAGGCCAGCTTCGACAAGGCCAACCGCTCCTCCGTGACCTCTTACCGTGGCCCAGGCCTGGAAGAAGGCATGCGGATTTTCCAGGACATCAAGCAAGCTTTCGGCGTGCCGATCATCACCGACGTCCATGAGCCGGAGCAGGCCGCGGTCGTCGCTGAAGTCTGCGACATCATCCAGTTGCCGGCCTTCCTGTCGCGCCAGACGGATCTGGTTGTCGCGATGGCCAAGACCGGCGCGGTGATCAACATCAAAAAGGCCCAGTTCCTCGCGCCTCAGGAAATGAAACACATCCTGAACAAGTGCGTGGAAGCGGGTAACGATCAGTTGATCCTCTGCGAGCGTGGTTCGAGCTTCGGTTACAACAACCTGGTCGTCGACATGCTCGGCTTCGGCATCATGAAGCAGTTTGAATACCCGGTGTTCTTCGACGTGACCCACGCGCTGCAAATGCCGGGCGGTCGTGCTGATTCCGCTGGTGGTCGTCGCGCCCAGGTCCTGGATCTGGCGAAAGCCGGCATGAGCCAGTCTCTGGCCGGCCTGTTCCTCGAGGCCCACCCGGATCCGGACAACGCCAAATGCGACGGCCCTTGCGCCTTGCGCCTGGACAAACTGGAGCCATTCCTGGCCCAGCTCAAAGCCCTGGACGAACTGGTGAAGAGTTTTCCGACGGTAGAAACCGCGTAATCCTCAATTCTCCCTGTAGGAGCTGGCTTGCCAGCGAAGGGGCCCTCAAGTCTTTCCGAGATTTGGAGAAAGCCTTCGCTGGCAAGCCATCTCCTACAAAAAGTAATATGACCCACAAGTTATAAATCGAGCGGTACAAAGCGTTTTCGTCAACTTTGGAGTGTTTACAACAATGGCTAAAATCGTCGACATCAAAGGTCGTGAAGTTCTCGACTCCCGTGGCAATCCCACCGTGGAAGCGGATGTGCTTCTCGATAACGGCATCATCGGCAGCGCTTGCGCGCCGTCCGGTGCTTCCACTGGCTCGCGTGAAGCGCTCGAGCTGCGTGATGGCGACAAGAGCCGTTACCTGGGCAAGGGCGTACTCAAGGCCGTGGCCAACATCAACGGTCCGATCAAGGACTTGTTGAAAGGCATGGACCCAAGCGACCAGAAAGCCCTCGACCTGGCGATGATCAAGCTTGACGGTACTGAAAACAAAGGTTCCCTGGGCGCCAACGCGATCCTCGCCGTTTCCCTGGCCGCGGCCAAGGCAGCAGCGCGGGACCAGGACCTGCCGCTGTACGCGCACATCGCCAACCTGAACGGCACCCCGGGTGTGTACTCGATGCCGGTTCCGATGATGAACATCATCAACGGTGGCGAGCACGCCGATAACAACGTCGACATCCAGGAATTCATGGTGCAGCCGGTTGGCGCCAAGTCTTTCTCGGAAGGCCTGCGCATGGGCACCGAGATTTTCCACCACCTCAAGGCTGTTCTGAAGGCCCGTGGCCTGAGCACTGCCGTAGGTGACGAAGGTGGTTTCGCACCTAACCTGGCTTCCAACGAAGACGCTTTGAAAGTGATCTCCGAAGCTGTGGCCAACGCCGGTTACACCCTGGGCACCGACGTGACTCTGGCCCTGGACTGCGCAGCCAGCGAATTCTACGAAGACGGCAAGTACAACCTGTCCGGCGAAGGCCAGGTGTTCACCGCTGAAGGTTTCGCTGATTACCTCAAAGGCCTGACCGAGCGTTACCCGATCATCTCCATCGAAGATGGCCTGGACGAGTCCGACTGGGCTGGCTGGAAAATCCTCACCGACAAGATCGGCGAGAAGACTCAGCTGGTAGGTGACGACCTGTTCGTGACCAACACCAAGATTCTGAAAGAAGGCATCGACAAGAAGATCGCCAACTCGATCCTGATCAAGTTCAACCAGATCGGCACCCTGACCGAAACCCTGGAAGCCATCCAGATGGCCAAGGCCGCCGGTTACACCGCCGTGATCTCGCACCGCTCGGGCGAAACCGAAGATTCGACCATTGCCGACCTGGCCGTGGGCACTTCGGCTGGCCAGATCAAGACCGGCTCCCTGTGCCGTTCCGACCGCGTTTCCAAGTACAACCAACTGCTGCGTATCGAAGAGCAGTTGAACGGTAAAGCCAAGTACAACGGCCGCAGCGAATTCCGCGGTTGATCGTTAGCTGGTAAAAAAGACACCGGATTGTGTCGGAAAAATCGCAACAGCGACGTTTTTGCCACTAATCTGATGCCTTGAAAGCACAAGCCTGGTTTTTCCAGGCTTCGTGCTATCAGTAGCTTCATGTTTTGGTATGGCTGTCTTTTTCCACTGGATACCTGATATTCGATGCGCAGTCCCAATTGGTTGTTTCTCGTCTTGCTCCTGTTGCTGGCTGGCCTGCAATACCGCCTGTGGGTGGGTAATGGCAGCCTGGCGCAAGTGGCTGAGCTGACCCAGCAGATTGCGGATCAACAAGCCGAGAACCAAACATTGTTGGAACGCAATCGGGTGATGGACGCGGAAGTCAGCGAGTTGAAAAAAGGCATGGAGACCGTTGAAGAGCGGGCTCGCCATGAGTTGGGCATGGTCAAGGACGGTGAAACCCTTTACCAGTTGGCCCAATGAACCTTGAACTACCGGCCTTCTGGGCCGTGATTCCTGCCGCGGGCGTCGGTGCCCGTATGGCCGCGGACCGTCCCAAGCAATACTTGCAACTGGGCGGGCGCACTATTCTCGAACACAGCCTTGGCTGTTTCCTTGATCATCCAGGCCTCAAGGGCCTGGTGGTCAGTCTTGCCGTTGATGATCCTTATTGGCCGAACCTGACGCTTGCCGCCGACCCGCGTATTGCACGGGTCGAGGGGGGCGCCGAGCGTTCCGGGTCGGTGCTCAACGCGTTGCTGCATTTGCATGCACAAGGTGCCGATGATGAGGATTGGGTGCTGGTTCACGATGCCGCACGGCCAAACCTGAGCCGTAACGATCTGGACAAGCTGCTGGCTGAACTGGCTGACGATCCTGTGGGTGGACTGCTGGCGGTTCCGGCGCGGGATACACTCAAGCGGGTCGACAAGCACGGTCGTGTGATCGAAACCGTGGACCGCAGTGTGATCTGGCAGGCCTATACGCCGCAGATGTTTCGCCTTGGGGCGTTGCATCGGGCATTGGCGGACAGTCTGGTGGCCGATGCCGTTATCACTGACGAAGCGTCGGCGATGGAGTGGGCGGGTTCGGCACCGCGACTGATCGAAGGGCGGTCCGATAACCTCAAGGTTACGCGTCCTGAAGACCTTGAATGGTTGAGACAGCGTTGGGCCAATCGTCACTGATTGACATTGGTTTTGTGCTGCCCCCAATCGCGAGCAAGCTCGCTCCCACAGGGTTTTCTGGCGTTTACAAGATTTGTGTTCGACCCCGCCCACTGTGGGAGCGAGCTTGCTCGCGGTTGCGGTAGCCCAGGCAATCGACATCTTGCTGACACGCCAGCTAGCTTCGGTATTCCGGCCTTTCAGCCAATCCCTCTTTTAAAAAATCCACCAACTTGCGCACCTTCGGCGACAAATGCCGTTGCTGCGGATACAACGCCCACACCGCCGTATTTGGTGGTTGATGCGCTTCCAGCAACGAAATCAACGCGCCGCTTTTCAGATGCTCCAGCACGTAATAGTCCGGCAGCTGACACAACCCCACGCCCTGTAGCGCCGCATCCAGCACCGCTTGCCCACTGTTGCAGCGCCAGTTTCCCTGGACTCGTTGGGAAAATTCCCGCCCGTTCTGTTCCAGTTGCCAGAGGTCCGAACTGCCAATAAGACAATTGTGCCGGCTCAATTCCGACAAGCTGTGTGGCCGACCATAGCGTTCCAGGTAGGAAGGCGACGCGCAGAGGAACATGCGCCGTGGCGCGAGGCGGGTGGCGACCAGTCTTGAGTCCTGCAAGCGCCCCAGGCGGATCGCCAGGTCCAGGCCTTCATGCACGAGGTCAAGCTGGCGATTGCTCAGTTCGATGTCGATCCGCAGTTGCGGATAGAACCCCATGAAGCGAGTCACCAGCGGCACGATGAAGCGTTCGCCGTAGGCCACGGCACAGGTCATGCGCAGCATGCCCTTGGGTTCACTGGTCAGATCGCCGACCGCCCGCAGCGCCTCTTCGCGGCCATCCTGCAAACGCTGACAATGTTGCAGAAAGGTTTGCCCGGCCTCGGTCAGCGTGACCCGCCGGGTACTGCGATAGAGCAGGCGGGTTTGCAGGCGCTCTTCGAGGCGTACGATTTGCCGACTGACGTGCGAGGAAGAAACCCCCAGGCGTTCGGCCGCCGCAGTGAACTGGCTGCATTCGGCGACGGCCACGAATTCGTCGATCCCTTCCCAGCGGTTTTCCGACATGGAGGATTATCCCTGTGTAGCAATAATGTTTTGCTTTTGTCCTGATTATTCACCGTAAGGCGCTGTATTACACTCTCAGTCTCGTTTTTATTCACTGGAGAATCACCATGATCAAGTCACGCGCCGCCGTTGCCTTCGAGGCCAAGAAACCTTTGGAGATCGTTGAAGTCGATGTCGCCATGCCCAAGGCCGGTGAAGTGTTGCTGCGCGTGGTGGCTTCCGGTGTCTGCCATACCGATGCCTACACCCTCTCGGGCGCTGACCCGGAAGGCATTTTCCCGTCGATCCTTGGTCACGAAGGCGGAGCGATCGTCGAAGCGATCGGTGAAGGCGTGACCTCGGTGGCGGTGGGCGATCATGTGATCCCGCTGTACACCCCGGAATGCCGCCAATGCAAATTCTGCCTGTCGGGCAAGACCAACCTCTGCCAGGCGATTCGTGCGACCCAGGGCAAAGGCCTGATGCCGGATGGCACATCGCGCTTTTCCTACAAGGGCCAGCCGATTTTCCACTACATGGGTACTTCGACATTCTCCGAGTACACCGTGCTGCCGGAAATTTCCGTGGCCAAGATCGCCAAGGAAGCACCGCTGGAAAAAGTCTGCCTGCTGGGTTGTGGTGTCACCACCGGCATCGGTGCCGTGTTGAACACCGCCAAGGTGAAACCCGGTGATACCGTGGCCATTTTCGGTCTCGGTGGCATCGGTCTGTCGGCGATCATCGGTGCGGTAAAAGCCAAGGCCGGACGGATCATTGCCATCGACATCAACCCGGCCAAATTCGAGATCGCCAAACAGCTGGGTGCAACCGACTGTGTAAACCCGAAAGACTTCGATCGTCCGATCCAGGAAGTCATCGTCGACATGACTGACGGCGGCGTCGACTTTTCCTTCGAGTGCATCGGTAACGTGCAATTGATGCGTGCCGCCCTTGAGTGCTGCCACAAAGGCTGGGGCGAGTCGGTGATCATCGGTGTCGCCGCTGCCGGTCAGGAAATCTCTACCCGTCCGTTCCAGCTGGTCACCGGTCGCGTCTGGCGCGGTTCGGCGTTCGGCGGTGTGCGTGGCCGTACCGAATTGCCAAGCTACGTGGAAATGGCCGAGACCGGTGAGATCCCGCTGGATACCTTCATCACCCACACCATGGGCCTGGAAGATATCAACAAGGCGTTCGACCTGATGCATGAAGGAAAAAGCATCCGCTCCGTCATTCATTTCTGAGAAGCAGCTACAAGCCACAAGCTTCAAGCGGCAAGCAGATCATATCGGCTGGACGTTTGAGGTTTTGGCTTTAGTGAGGAGTTTGCTATGAGTTTGGAAAACATCTCCTGCCAGAAAAGTTTTGGCGGCTGGCACAAGCGTTATCGCCATCGCTCGGAAACGCTCGGCTGCGACATGGTGTTTGCCGTGTACCTTCCGCCGCAAGCGGAGCAGGGCGGCAAGTTGCCGGTGCTGTACTGGTTGTCCGGCCTGACCTGCACCGACGAGAACTTCATGCAGAAAGCCGGCGCCATGCGCATGGCCGCCGAATTGGGCCTGATCATCGTCGCGCCGGACACCAGCCCACGAGGTCCCGATGTGCCGGGTGATCCGGACGGTGCCTGGGACTTCGGCCTCGGCGCCGGGTTCTACTTGAACGCCACCCAGGAACCCTGGTCGCGCCACTATCGGATGCATGACTATGTCGTGCAGGAATTGCCGGCATTGGTCGAGGCGCATTTCCCGGCGTCGGACAAGCGCGGCATCAGCGGTCACTCCATGGGGGGGCACGGTGCGCTGGTCTGTGCGTTGCGCAATCCGGGGCGTTATCTGTCGGTATCGGCGTTCTCGCCGATCAACAACCCGATGGATTGCCCGTGGGGGCAGAAAGCCTTTTCCCGCTATCTGGGAGAAGACCGTTCGAAATGGCGTGAATGGGACGCCTGCGCGTTGATTGCCGAGGCCGATGAAAAGTTGCCGCTGTTGGTCGACCAGGGCGATCGCGACGATTTCCTTACCAACCAGCTCAAGCCCGAAGCCTTGCAACAGGCGGCCAAACTGGCCGGTCACCCGCTGACGTTGCGCCTGCAACCGGGCTATGACCACAGCTATTTCTTCATCGCCAGTTTCATCGATGAGCACTTGCGGCATCACGCGCATGCTCTAGGTGCCTAATGCAGGTAGAATCACGCCCTGACAAAATTCGGGGCGTTTTTTTATGCGTATTGGCCACGGCTATGATGTGCACCGTTTCGCTGAAGGCGATTTCATCACTCTGGGCGGCGTGCGCATTGCACACGGCTTCGGGCTGCTCGCTCACTCCGACGGTGACGTCCTGCTGCACGCCTTGAGCGATGCCTTGCTCGGCGCTGCTGCGCTGGGTGACATCGGCAAGCATTTCCCGGACACCGACCCGCAATTCAAGGGCGTCGACAGCCGAGTGCTGTTGCGTCATGTCGTCGCGTTGATCCACGCCAAAGGCTGGAAAGTCGCTAACGTCGACAACACCATCGTTGCCCAGGCGCCGAAAATGGCCCCGCATATCGAATCGATGCGCGCGCTGATTGCCGCGGATCTTCAAGTTGAGTTGGATCAAGTGAACGTGAAAGCTACCACCACCGAAAAGCTTGGCTTTGTCGGTCGCGAAGAGGGCATTGCCGTGCATTCCGTTGCCTTGTTGCTGCGCGCATGAACGAACTGCAATTGCTCGGCCCGCGGGCCTATGGTGAACCGCTCGGCAGCGCCGTACTGAAAGCCATCGCCGAAGATTTCCAGGTCGACGAAGTCCTCGATATCCCCTTGAGCGGTGACGGTGAACACCTGTGGATCTGGGTGGAAAAACGCGGCCTGAATACTGAAGAGGCAGCACGTCGAATCGCCAAGGCGGCGGGGGTGCCATTGCGTACTGTCAGCTACGCCGGGCTCAAGGACCGCCAGGCGCTGACGCGCCAGTGGTTCAGCGTACAACTGCCGGGCAAGGCCGATCCGGATCTGTCCGCGGCCGAAAACGACACGCTGAAAATCCTCAAGACCAGCCGGCATAAACGCAAGCTGCAACGCGGTGCCCACTCGGCCAACGGCTTCACATTGCGCCTGACGCAGTTCGCAGGCGACAAGGCCGCCATTGAAGAGCGCCTGCAGCTGATCGCCAGGCAAGGCATTCCCAATTATTTCGGTGCCCAGCGCTTTGGGCATGACGGCGGCAACGTGGTCGACGCCCGCGCCTGGGCCGCGCGCAAGGCCTTGCCCGAGCAGCGCAACGTGCGTTCGCGCCTGCTGTCGACCGCTCGCAGTTTCCTGTTCAACCAGGTGTTGGCCGCGCGTGTCGCCGACGGTACCTGGCAGCGTGCTCAGGTCGGTGACCTGCTGGCGTTCACCGATAGCCGCAGCTTTTTTCCGGCAGGTGTTGCCGAGTGCAGCGACCCACGCCTGGCGATTCTCGACCTGCACCCGACCGGTCCGCAGTGGGGCGAAGGTGACTCGCCGACCACGGGCGCTGTCCATGAACTGGAGCAGGCGATCGCCGCTCGCGAAGCGGACCTTCGCGATTGGTTGATCAACGCCGGAATGAGCCACGAACGTCGCATTCTGCGGCTGCCCATTGCCGGGTTGACGTGGCATTATCCCGAACCTGACATTCTGCAACTGGAATTCGTCCTGCCGGCCGGATGCTTCGCCACCGTATTGGTGCGCGAGCTTGTTGATCTGGTGCCGGTGGGGCAGACGGACAGCCCATGCGTATTCTGATTTCTAACGACGACGGGGTAACCGCACCCGGTCTCGCCGCGCTTTATGCTGCGCTGGCGGATTACACCGAGTGCTTGGTGATTGCCCCGGACCAGGACAAAAGCGGCGCGAGCAGTTCGCTCACGCTGGACCGTCCGTTACATCCGCACACGCTGGCCAACGGCTTTATCAGCGTCAATGGCACGCCGACTGACTGCGTGCACCTGGGCCTCAACGGCTTGCTGGAGCGTGAAGCGGACATGGTGGTGTCTGGCATCAACCTGGGCGCCAACCTGGGGGACGACGTGCTCTACTCGGGTACCGTGGCGGCGGCACTCGAAGGTCGGTTCCTGGCGCGCCCTGCGTTTGCCTTTTCGCTGGTCTCGCGACAAGTCGATAACCTTGCCACGGCGGCCTACTTTGCGCGCAAACTGGTCGAGGCCCATGCGGATCTCGAACTGCCACCGCGTACAGTACTGAACGTGAATATTCCCAATTTGCCGCTGGAGCACATCCGCGGTATCCAGTTGACCCGCCTCGGGCATCGCGCCCGCGCGGCTGCACCGGTGAAAGTGGTCGATCCGCGAGGCAGGTCCGGGTACTGGATCGCGGCGGCGGGGGACGCTGAGGATGGCGGACCCGGCACCGATTTCCATGCCGTGATGCAGGGCTTTGTTTCCATCACGCCGTTGCAGCTGGATCGCACCTTCAATGATGCCTTCAGAAGCCTCGACGGCTGGCTGGAGGGGCTGCACCCATGACCCGTGGACAAGACGACATGATGCGCCGCGGCATCGGCATGACCTCGCAACGGACCCGCGAGCGCCTGATCCAGCGCCTGTACGAAGAGGGGATTTGCAACGCCAAGGTGTTGGAAGTCATTCGTCGTACACCGCGTCACCTGTTCGTCGACGAGGCGCTGGCGCATCGGGCCTACGAAGACACGGCGCTGCCCATCGGCCATAACCAGACCATCTCCCAGCCTTACATGGTAGCTCGCATGAGCGAATTGCTGCTCGAAGCCGGGCCGTTGGACAAGGTCATGGAAATCGGCACGGGGTCGGGTTACCAGACGGCGGTGCTGTCTCAGCTGGTCGAGCGGGTCTTTTCCGTGGAACGTATCAAGGTGCTGCAAGACCGGGCCAAGGAACGCCTGGTCGAGCTGAACTTGCGTAACGTGGTATTTCGCTGGGGCGATGGCTGGGAGGGCTGGCCAGCGCTGGCGCCCTACAACGGCATTATCGTCACGGCGGTGGCAACCGACGTGCCTCAGGCGCTGCTGGATCAACTGGCGCCAGGGGGGCGACTGGTGATCCCGGTCGGCTCCGGTGAGGTGCAACAACTGATGCTGATCATCCGGGAAGAACATGGCTTCTCCAGGCGTGTCCTGGGGTCGGTGCGCTTCGTCCCGTTACTCAATGGTCCACTGGCCTGAGCATTTATTTAAACGTGCTGAATTCTCTTCGATTGCCTCTGTCTTACAGCGGCGTCGATTGATTAAACGGGTTGCTTTGGCGGACAGCAAACGTGTGCGCCAAGCCATTTCGCTTCATTAAGGGTAAAGCCGGCACGGCCCGTTATACTTGCGACACTTCGTGCCGACACACGGCAAATCACATTTTCAGCCACCACAAAGGGAGCGGCGGGTGAGTCTCACAGTCATAGCGCAGCGTATAGGTACAACGAGCTTTCAGCGCCTGGTGACTGGCCTTGTCATGAGCACCTTGCTGGTCGGTTGCTCCAGTAACAAATCCAGCGATGTAGGGGTTGTCGACCGCAACAAAGCCGCCGCCCAGCGTCCGGCTGTGACCACCGGGCAGTACGTCGTTCGCCCCAAGGACACTCTGTTCTCCATCGCCTTTCGCTACGGGTGGGACTACAAGGCGCTGGCGGCGCGCAACAACATTGCGCCGCCATACACCATCCATCCGGGCCAGACGATTCGCTTCGATGGACGCAGTGGTTCAACGCCCACCACCGTGGTCAGCTCGTCCAGTTCCTCGCCTTCATCCTCGAGTAAAACCACGGTCATCCGTCGCTCTGCGGACGGTACGACCACGACCACACCGGTGGTTGTACCGTCCGTCGCCAACAAGCCGGCACCCGCTCCACTGCCTCCACCGGGCCCAGCCCCGACCGGCTGGGGGTGGCCATCTAATGGCATTTTGATTGGCAAATTCTCATCAAACGGTAGTTTGAATAAAGGAATTGATATCGCAGGGGATTTGGGACAGCCTGTTTTAGCTGCGTCTGATGGGACGGTGGTATACGCCGGGAGTGGCTTAAGGGGCTACGGCGAATTAGTCATCATCAAACACAGTGAAACCTACGTCAGTGCCTACGGACATAACCGCAGGCTGTTGGTTCGGGAGGGGCAGCAGGTCAAGGTCGGACAGACAATTGCCGAAATGGGGTCAACGGGTACAGACCGGGTGAAACTGCATTTTGAGATTCGCCGCCAAGGTAAACCAGTAGATCCGCTGCAATTCCTGCCGCGTCGTTGATCGCTTCCAGCCTGTTCCGTCACGTAGAGGGGACAGGCTCCAGCGTTGCCAAGGATAAAGGCGCCGCTTGAGCTTGAGGTCGAACTCACCAAAGGACTATAACAATGGCTCTCAGTAAAGAAGTGCCGGAGTTTGACATCGACGATGAGGTTCTCCTGATGGAGACCGACGTCGCCGCGGATTCGATGTCGAATGATGAAGGGGCGGCTCCACCTTCCGTTCGTGCCAAATCCAAACACTCCGCGACATTGAAGCAACACAAGTACATCGATTACACGCGGGCACTCGATGCCACGCAGCTGTACCTCAATGAAATCGGCTTTTCCCCTCTACTGTCCCCCGAAGAAGAAGTGCATTTTGCGCGCCTGTCGCAAAGTGGCGATCCGGCCGGGCGCAAACGCATGATTGAAAGTAACCTGCGGCTGGTGGTGAAAATCGCCCGGCGTTACGTCAATCGGGGTCTTTCGCTGCTCGATCTGATCGAAGAGGGCAACCTCGGCTTGATCCGGGCGGTGGAGAAGTTCGACCCTGAGCGCGGTTTCCGCTTCTCGACCTACGCAACCTGGTGGATTCGTCAGACCATCGAGCGCGCGATCATGAATCAGACCCGGACCATCCGGTTGCCGATCCATGTGGTCAAGGAGCTCAATGTGTACCTGCGGGCCGCACGGGAGCTGACGCAAAAACTCGATCATGAACCCTCACCCGAAGAGATCGCCAACCTGCTGGAAAAACCGGTAGCGGAGGTCAAGCGCATGCTGGGCCTGAACGAGCGGGTTTCTTCGGTCGACGTCTCGCTGGGTCCGGATTCGGATAAAACCCTGCTGGACACCCTTACCGACGATCGCCCAACCGATCCATGCGAACTGCTGCAGGATGACGACCTGTCTCAAAGCATCGACCAGTGGCTCTCGGAATTGACCGACAAGCAGCGCGAGGTGGTTGTACGCCGCTTCGGCCTGCGCGGTCATGAGAGCAGTACCCTTGAAGATGTGGGCCTGGAAATTGGCCTGACCCGGGAACGGGTCAGACAGATTCAGGTAGAAGGTCTGAAGCGTCTGCGGGAGATCCTGGAGAAAAACGGGCTGTCGAGCGAGTCGCTGTTTCAATAAGCCATTCGTTAAGCGGATAGCAAGAAGCCCCGACTGGTTCGGGGCTTTTTGTTATCCGCCTACCCTGGTGTTATCCCCGGGACGCCTGCGCTGCTTTGTAGCGTCAGGATGTAAGTCTTCGCTTACTCTTTTCGTAAGTGTTCACTATTTTTACAGGTTGGCAGTCAACCATGTTCTTCGCAGGTCAGTTTTATCCCGTTGAAAAACAAGCCGATTTTTTAACATGAACGGGATGTGACAAGTCATGCGGGCATGGACAGGCGATTGCTCTTGGCGCTAAAAACTCTAGTATCGGTGTTGTGTCTACGGACAGACACGCCCTTCAAGGACGAGGGGAAAGGACATCGCAGGACGCGATTCATCAGGATGATGAAAAGGAACACAGGGAATAGGGAAAAAATGTGGGCGGGTCAGACCGCCCCTTTTTTTGCCTGCAGAAAAGCAAAAAGGCCCTTGTGGGGCCTTTTTCAGGAACGCGGGGATAATCAGCGTTCGAGGTATTCGAGCTTGCCTTGCTTGCCATCCCACTCAGCGGCATCGGGCAACGGATCCTTGCGTTCGGTAACGTTCGGCCAGACCTCGGCTAATTCGAGGTTCAGCGCGATAAAGTTTTCCATGCCGGCAGGGACTTCATCTTCGGAGAAGATGGCCACAGCCGGGCATTCAGGTTCGCACAGTGCGCAGTCGATGCACTCATCCGGGTGAATCACCAGGAAATTCGGGCCTTCGTAAAAGCAGTCCACCGGACAGACTTCTACGCAGTCGGTGTACTTGCACTTGATGCAGTTGTCGGTGACGACGAAGGTCATTTCTAATTTTCTCCTCAGGCGCGGCTTGCTGCGCCCCTTCACGTAGGGGTCGCAAGGTTTGGGAGCGATAGTCTGCAGGCCAGGCTAAAAGCCAGCAGCATCCCAAACCGCGCGAGATTCTAACAGCTTGCAAGCCGCTGCGTTAGACCCGTGTCTTTAGTGTATAGAGCATTTCGAGTGCGCGACGTGGCGTCATGTTGTCCAGATCGAGCTTGGCCAGTTCATCCAGCACCGGATGTGGCAGGCTGGCGAACATGTCGCTTTGCTGCGGCGCGGCCGGTTTGCCTTTGGTCGGCGCAGGCGCCTCATGGGGCAGGGCGGTGTCTTCCAGCCGGCTCAAGTGCTCACGGGCACGCACGATCACTTCGTTCGGCACACCAGCCAACTGCGCGACCGCCAGGCCATAGCTCTGGCTGGCCGGCCCTGGCAGCACATGGTGCAGGAACACGATGCGTTCGTTGTGCTCGGTGGCATTGAGGTGCACGTTGGCTACCAATGGCTGGGCTTCCGGCAGCACCGTCAGCTCAAAGTAGTGGGTGGCGAACAGCGTATAGGCCCGCAGGTGCGCCAGGCGCTCAGCCGCCGCCCATGCCAGGGACAGGCCGTCGAAGGTGCTGGTGCCGCGTCCGACTTCGTCCATCAGCACCAGGCTGCGGTCGGTGGCGTTGTGCAGGATGTTGGCGGTTTCGCTCATCTCGACCATGAAGGTCGAGCGTCCGCCGGCCAGGTCGTCGCTGGAACCGATCCGGGTGAAAATGCGGTCAACCAGGGACAATTCGCAACTGGCCGCCGGCACGAAACTGCCGATGTGTGCCAGGAGCACGATCAAGGCGGTCTGACGCATGTAGGTGGATTTACCGCCCATGTTCGGACCGGTGATCACCAGCATGCGGGTGTTGTCGTCGAGGCTCAGGTCGTTGGCCACGAACGGGGTGGTCAATACCTGTTCAACCACCGGGTGGCGACCCTGGTTGATGCGCATGCACGGCTCGCTGACAAAGCGCGGGCAGTTCAGGTCGAGGTTCAGCGCCCGTTCGGCCAGGTTGCTCAGCACGTCAAGCTCGGCCAGCGCAGCCGCGGTGTCCTGCAGGGGTGGCAGCTGGGCAATCAGGTCTTCGAGCAGTGCTTCGTACAGCATCTTCTCCCGCGCCAGGGCACGGCTCTTGGCTGACAGGGCCTTGTCTTCAAAGGCCTTCAGTTCCGGCGTAATGAAGCGCTCGGCGCCTTTGAGGGTCTGGCGGCGAATGTAATCGGCGGGTGCGGACTCCGCTTGCTTGCTCGGCAGTTCGATGAAGTAGCCGTGGATGCGGTTGTAGCCGACTTTCAAATGGGAGAGGCCGGTGCGGGCTTTTTCCCGGGCTTCGAGGTCAATCAGGAATTGCCCGGCGTTCTCGCTGAGCGATTGCAGTTCATCGAGTTCGCTGTCGTAACCGGTTTTTAACACGCCGCCATCGCGGATCACCGCGGGCGGGTTGTCGATGATGGCTTTTTCCAGCAATGCCGCCAGCTCCGGGTAGGTGCTGGTGGTGGTCGCCAGTTGGTTGAGGTGCGGCGCTTCCAGTTCGGTCATTGCCACTTGCAGTTGCGGCAACGCGCCGAGGGCGTCACGCAGGCGAGCGAGGTCCCGTGGACGGGCATTGCGCAGACCGATCCGGGCGAGAATGCGCTCGATGTCGCCGATTTCCTTGAGCTGTGGCTGCAGCTTTTCGAAACGGTAGCCGTCCAGCAGGCAGGTGATCGATGTCTGGCGCGCCAGCAACACGTTCAAGTCGCGCAGTGGGCGGTTCAGCCAGCGAGTCAGCAGGCGGCTGCCCATGGCGGTCTGGCAACGATCGACCACCGACTGCAGGGTGTTGTCGCGACCACCGGCCAGGTTGGTGTCCAGTTCCAGGTTGCGGCGACTCGCACCGTCCAGCACCACTGTATCGTCCAGGCGTTCGTGACGCAGGCTGCGCAAGTGCGGCAGGGCGGTGCGCTGGGTTTCTTTCGCGTAGGCCAGCAGGCAGCCGGCGGCCCCGATGGCCAGGGTCAGGTTTTCGCAACCGAAACCTTTCAGGTCCTGGGTCGAGAATTGCTGGCAAAGACTCTTCAGTGCCGAATCACGCTCGAAATCCCACGGCGCACGGCGACGAACGCCGCGACGTTTTTCGGCCGGCAGGTCCTTGGGCCAGTCATCCGGTATCAGCAATTCCACCGGATTGACGCGCTCCAGTTCCGCCAACAGGTTTTCCCAGCCCTTGATTTCCAGCACGCTGAAGTTGCCGCTGGTGATATCCAGCACTGCCAGGCCGAACAGGCGCTCATCGCCCAGGACAGCGGCGATCAGGTTGTCCCGGCGCTCATCGAGCAGCGCCTCATCGCTTACCGTACCGGGGGTGATGATCCGCACCACTTGGCGATCCACCGGGCCTTTGCTGGTGGCCGGGTCGCCGACCTGCTCGCAGATCACCACGGACTCGCCGAGCTTCACCAGTTTCGCCAGATAACCTTCTGCGGCATGGTAAGGAATGCCGCACATCGGAATCGCTTGGCCGGCCGACTGCCCGCGAGCGGTCAGGGTGATGTCGAGAAGCTTGGCGGCCTTTTTCGCGTCTTCATAGAAGATCTCGTAGAAGTCGCCCATGCGGTAAAACATCAACTGGTCAGGGTGCTGGTTCTTCAGGCGCCAGTACTGCTGCATCATCGGCGTGTGCGAGGACAGGTCGGAGAGGGCTTTATTCATCGGATTGCCAGGAAAACTCGTTCAAAAGGTGTGGGGCAAAAGCGGGCGTTGGCACGGCTTTTCCGCGATGGGCGCAAGGTTACCATGGGCAGTCTTGTCGACGCAGGCATCACGGCCGGGTGACGTCTTTATTGATGGTTCATGCATGATTTATGCAAATAAGCATTTGTCGTGGCAAAAAACTTCGAGCATTATGCGCGTTATGCAAAATCGCAATGTTTCGACCGTTTTAAGAGCGCTGCTCGATCAGCACGGTATCTCCCCCACGGAGCTTCACCGTCGCACCGGCGTGCCGCAATCCACGCTCTCGCGCATCCTCGGCGGGAAAATTGTCGACCCCTCCGATAAACACATTTCGAAGATCGCCGAATACTTCGCCGTCAGTACCGATCAGTTGCGTGGCCGGGTGGACATCGCGAAGGCATTGGGTGCCCGGCGTGAAAGCGCGCATTCGCAACTCACCGACATCAGTCTGTGGGACGACGACACCCCCATTGATGACGACGAGGTCTCGGTACCCTTTCTTCGCGAGGTTGAATTGGCTGCAGGATCAGGAAGATTCGTGATCGAAGAGAGCGAGCGCGCCAGCCTGCGCTTCGGCAAGCGCAGCCTGCGTCATAACGGCGTGCAGTTCGACCAGGCCAAATGCGTGACGGTGCGCGGCAACAGCATGCTGCCGGTGTTGCGCGACGGCGCCACGGTGGGCGTCAACGCCGGCAAGCGCGGGATCGGCGATATCGTCGATGGCGACCTCTATGCCATCAATCATAACGGCCAACTGCGGGTCAAACAGCTGTATCGACTGCCGACCGGGATTCGCCTGCGCAGCTTCAACCGCGACGAACATCCCGATGAGGACTATTCCTTCCAGGAAATGCAGGAAGAGCAGATCCTGATTCTGGGCCATGTGTTCTGGTGGGGCATGTACGCTCGTTAATCGTTGGTTGGCCTGTGACAGCCATTTCTTTCGGATTGAAAAATGCACTACTGCATTGACTGTATATGCATCCATGCATAATCTGACGCTCTACCGCTTGCATACCCTGGAGGCCTGACATGACACACGAGCAACAATTGTTGCTGGACCTGCCGATATGGCTGGTCGTCGCGCTCGCGGTGGTCAGCGGGGTGTCCGGGGAAATGTGGCGAGCCGACAAGGAGGGGGCTCGCGGCTGGTCATTGCTGCGACGAGTTGCTTTGCGTTCCGGGGCCTGCATGGTCTGCGGCGCATCGGCAATGATGTTGCTGTACGCCGCCGGCATGTCGATCTGGGCCGCGGGTGCCTTCGGCTGCCTCACCGCGATAGCCGGCGCCGACATGGCCGTCGGACTCTATGGGCGCTGGGTGGCCAGGCGTATCGGTATCGAGGACGGACCCTCGCGGGATTCTCGCCCCGACCAACAGTGAATGGGTGTCGCTCTGTTGGCTGCCATGGTCGCAGCGCTGCGTGGCATAACAATGCGCAACAATTGCTGGGGAGGCTTGCGTGAGGCAGGTCTGTAATCTTGTGTTCAGGGTGCGGCGCTCCCAGCCCCACCTTGCGAATTTCATGCATCAATCAAGGAGCGAGCGATGCACCTCACCGAGCAACAGTTACTCATGATTTTTCCAGGCGCCCGCACTCAGGCGGGTGTGTTCATCCTGGCTCTCAATAACGCCATGACACGCCGCAATATCAGTACCCCCGGGCGCATCGCCGCCTTCCTGGCGCAAATCGGCCACGAGTCGGGGCAGTTGCAGCATGTGCGGGAGTTGGGCAGCGAGAAGTATTTCGATAAATACGATACCGGGGACCTGGCCAAGCGCCTGGGCAATTCCCCTGAGCCTGACGGCGACGGTCAACGCTATCGGGGTCGTGGCCTGATCCAGGTCACCGGCCGCAGTAATTATCTGCAGTGCAGTCGGGCACTGTTTGCTGATGAGCGCTTGCTGCAGCAACCCGAACTGTTGGAGTTGCCACAGTGGGCGGCTGAATCCGCGGCCTGGTTCTGGGAACGAAACGGCCTCAATGAACTGGCGGATGGCGATGAGTTCAACAGTATTACCCGGCGGATCAATGGGGGCTTGAACGGGCTGCCAGAGCGTTTGCTGCTGTGGGAACGGGCAAAGGCGGTGTTAATCCCGCCCGCGGTCTGATCCGGCTGGCGACTGGCCGCCTGCAAGCCTTTGAGGCCTGCGTCAGAGCGTTTGCCCGCAAACATTTTGATCAGTCCTGTCACTTGCAAGCGCTACTCGCTCGTGTACGTTAGCTTCATTCCGTTCGATCAGGAGATGACCGTGAAAGAAATCACACAGCTGGCTGCTGAACTCGGCAGGCGCCTGCAGGTTCTCAATGCCCACGTCGCCGCCGCCGAATCCTGTACGGGCGGGGGTATCAGCGAGGCGATTACCCGGATCCCTGGTAGCTCGGCGTGGTTCGAGGCCGGTTATGTCACCTATTCCAACCGACAGAAGACGCTTCAGCTGAATGTTCCGACCGAGCTGTTTTCAACGGTGGGGGCGGTCAGTCGGGAAGTGGTCGAGGCCATGGTCCGTGGCGCGCAGGAAAAAAGCCGTGCGCGGTTTGCCGTGGCGGTCAGCGGGGTGGCAGGGCCGGACGGCGGTTCGCCTAGCAAGCCGGTGGGTACCGTTTGGCTGGCGTGGGGCGTCAACGACCAGGTGTTCAGCGAGGTACAGCACTTTGCCGGTAATCGCGACGAGGTCCGCCGACAAACGGTGAAGGCCGCGCTAGAGGGGCTGCTGCGCCATGCCGCGGGAGAAATCGCAAATCAGGGGTAGGCGATCTGCAAGCGCTGTGGAATAATACTGTCTACTTATACAGGTGTTGGCCGTCAGGCCTTATTGATTACGTGAGGACTTTAATGGACGACAACAAGAAGAAAGCCTTGGCTGCGGCCCTGGGTCAGATCGAACGTCAATTCGGCAAGGGTGCCGTAATGCGTATGGGCGATCAGGATCGTCAGGCGATCCCCGCCATCTCCACTGGCTCTCTGGGTCTGGACATCGCTTTGGGCATTGGCGGCCTGCCAAAAGGCCGCATTGTTGAAATCTACGGTCCTGAATCCTCCGGTAAAACCACACTGACATTGTCCGTGATTGCCCAGGCTCAAAAAGCCGGCGCGACCTGCGCATTCGTCGATGCCGAGCACGCCCTGGACCCTGAGTACGCCGGCAAGCTGGGCGTCAACGTCGACGACCTGCTGGTGTCCCAGCCTGACACCGGTGAGCAGGCCTTGGAAATCACCGACATGCTGGTGCGTTCCAATGCGGTCGACGTGATCATCGTCGACTCCGTGGCGGCGCTGGTGCCGAAAGCTGAAATCGAAGGCGAAATGGGTGACATGCACGTGGGCCTGCAGGCTCGTCTGATGTCCCAGGCACTGCGTAAAATCACCGGTAACATCAAGAACGCCAACTGCCTGGTGATCTTCATCAACCAGATCCGTATGAAAATCGGCGTGATGTTCGGTAGCCCGGAAACGACTACCGGCGGTAACGCGCTGAAGTTCTATGCGTCGGTTCGTCTGGATATCCGCCGTACGGGTGCGGTGAAAGAAGGTGATGAAGTCGTCGGTAGCGAGACTCGCGTCAAGGTTGTAAAGAACAAGGTGGCTTCGCCGTTCCGTCAGGCCGAGTTCCAGATTCTTTACGGCAAGGGCATCTACCTCAACGGCGAGATGATCGACTTGGGTGTTCTGCACGGTTTCGTCGAGAAGTCCGGTGCCTGGTATGCCTATAACGGCACCAAGATCGGTCAGGGTAAGGCCAACTCGGCCAAGTACCTGGCGGATAACCCGGATATTGCCGCAACGCTCGAGAAACAACTGCGTGACAAACTGCTGTCTCCGGCTTCGGTAGCGGATGCCAAGGCTTCTGCGGTCAAAGAGACCGAAGACGATCTGGCTGACGCAGATATCTGATTGATCCGATGACCGCCGTACTCGATACCCTCGTCGCGGTGCGGCGAACCGCAATGGACCTGCTCGCACGTCGCGAGCATGGTCGAGTTGAGCTGACGCGTAAACTGCGTCAGCGCGGCGCTCTCCCCGAAATGATCGAAACAGCACTCGACCGATTGACGCAAGAGGGCTTGTTGTCCGAATCCCGCTACCTTGAAAGCTTCGTTTCCTACCGTGCCCGTAGTGGCTATGGTCCTTTGCGCATTCGTGAAGAGTTGAGTCAGCGTGGCCTCCAGCGTAGCGACATCGAGCTCGCCCTGCGCGAGAGCGGCATCGACTGGCAGGAACAATTGCAGGACACCTGGCGACGCAAGTTTTCCGGGCAGTTACCGATAGATGCCCGGGAGCGCGCCAAGCAAGGCAGGTTTCTGGCGTATCGGGGCTACTCCATGGAAATGATCAGCCGCTTGTTCAGCGGCCGAGGGATGGACGATTGACTGAAACGGCTCGCTACTTCGATAGCGGGCCGTTTTTTTTCGCCTCACGTAACCTTTAATGGTTCTCGCGTTCGCTGCTGCGCCTGTGGCTGGGTATGTGCCCAGTTTTCCGGCAGGTTGATGTAATCCACCAACTCGCGCAGCCGGCCGTGATCACGGGCGGTGAAGGTGAAGGCCAACCGCGCCAAGTGGCTGAACCGTGGTTCGTCCTGCTCCTCGCCGTTATAGGCATGTTGATGGAATTGATCGCTCAGGCACAGGTCGGCGAATGCCTGCTGCATGTGTTCGAGTGCCACGTCACTGAGCTTGTGGTTCATGCGAATCACGAACTGGTGCTTGAGCCAGCGGCTGGAGTGGTAATTGCTGTAGAACTGGTTGATCTGCTCCACCGCTTCCTCGGCACTGTAGACCAGTTTCACCAGCTTCATGTCGGTGGGCAGGATGTAGCGATTCTCCTCCAGTTGATGGTGAATGAAGTCCAGGGCGCCCTGCCAGAACTTGCCACCTGGCGCGTCCAGCAACACCACGGGCACCAACGGGCTTTTGCCCGTCTGGATCAGCGTCAGTACTTCCAGCGCTTCGTCCAGGGTGCCGAAGCCGCCAGGGCACAGCACCAGTGCATCGGCTTCCTTGACGAAGAACAGCTTGCGCGTGAAGAAAAAATGGAAGGGCAGTAGGTTGGTGGTGCCCTGAACGGTGGGGTTGGCATGCTGCTCAAAGGGCAGGGTGATGTTGAATCCCAGGCTGTGTTCCAGGCCTGCACCTTCGTGGGCAGCGGCCATGATGCCGCCGCCCGCGCCCGTGATGACCATCATGTCCGAGCGCGCCAGGGCGGCGCCGAGTTCCCGGGCGAGGCCGTACAAGGGGTGTTCCACTGGTGTGCGCGCGGAGCCGAAGACTGTGACTTTGCGTCGCCCCTTGAATTGCTCCAGTACACGGAAAGCGTGCTCGAGTTCGCGCAGGGCTTGCAGGGTTATCTTGGCATTCCAGCGGTTGTGGTCTTCCTGGGCCATGCGCAGCACGGTCAGGATCATGTCGCGGTAGATCGGAGTGTTCGGGCTGTTGGGTGAAACCAGGTTGAGTTGCTCTTCGACCTTGCTGATGAGGTTGTGGCCGCTTTGTTCAAAATGACGGCTCAGGAGGTCATTCGGTTGGTAAGGCATTCAACTTCTCCTTCTGCACAGAGCCATCGGCTTCGACCATTGAAGCGCCAACGCCACGACACTTCATGTGTCGCTGTCTGCCCAGGCCCATGCCTGGGCGATTCACTTGACCCTGATCGGGTCATCCATACCGGCTCTGTTTTTCCCTTGGGTGAAAGAAACGTTCGCACAGTACAAGGCGAAACGGGTAGCCCTTTCCTGCCCTGACACAATGAACGTAGATACCTGAAATCTAGACCCTCGCGATGATTCGTGCTGCCTTGATCATTGCGCCGCAAAGTCTTTCCTGGCAACCGTTTATTGACGATTTGCAAGGTGCTTTCACCGCCCGTCCGAACCCGCCCCGAGTGCTTCGTACTCTGATTTACTAAGTTACAGGTATTACACGACAACTTGGCGTCAAGGGCAGGGCGCAGGGTATAAGCGGTTCAAGGATTTTTCGCTCATCACGAGCGAGGTGCAGGGAGCGGGTAAGCCATGGCCAGGGTCATTCTGGAGATCGATACGCAACTGTATCGATTGCTGAAGTCATCAGCCGAGATCAATCATTTGAGTCTCGAGGAGGAGTGCTGCCGGCGTCTTATGGACGCGGAGCGGCGTTCACGCTATTTGCAGGCGCTGGTGGCGGAACTGCGCGCCGAGGATGAACAGCGGCGCGCAAAATCCCACTGACTTACTTTTTCTTCTGGGTCGCTTTCGGGCAATCCGATTCCTGGTAGCTTGCAGAACCGACCGCACGGTTGGTCTTTACCTCGGTGAAGTCGTAACGCATGACCGCACCCTTGGCCATCAGCTTGCGGAAGGACGGGTTGTTGCATACCGAGGCGCCAAGCTGGAAGTACACAGCCTTGGGGTCGGCACGCATCTTGTTGGCGTGGCTGCTTTGCACGCTCAGGTGGTTGATCAGCACATTGCCTTCGACCGTGTAGCCCTGATCGAGAATGTCTTCATTGATCGCCCGTGGAGTGCCGACGCTGCTTTGGGTGGCGACGTTTCGCAGCTCTCTGTTCAGATTCTGCTCACTCAAGGACGCAGCCTGAGCGTTGAAGGACGACGCCAGCAGAATGGCAGCGGTGGGAACGATAAGGCGCAGCATGAAACTCTCCTGGGGCAGTGATGGGGGTTTGACCCACCACATGACTGTGCGTTCAGTGGCGGCGAATTATAGGGGAGCGGGCCTGGACGGTACAGGTTTGCGCCAGAGGGTCTGGTAAACTGCCTGTACTTTCACCCCTTGCCGAGTGCTTTTCGTGTCGATCTCTTTTTCCTGCCGGCGTGGCCTGCGATGAACCATGCTCCCAACGCCGTAGCCCGCCTGCGCGACCAGCGCGAAGAGGAAGGCATCAAGCCGATCCAGGCCCGTGGATGGCGGGCAACGCGCTGCCGTGCGTGCCGCGTGATCGAGAGTCACTGCCTGTGCGCCTGGCGCCCGCAGGTCGAGACTCGCTCCGGGGTGTGCTTGATCATGACCGGCAAGGAAGTTTTCAAGCCCAGCAACACCGGCTGGCTGATTGCCGATGTAGTGCGTGACAACCACGCATTCATCTGGTCGCGTACCGAAGTCGATCAACAGTTGCTGGCGTTGCTGTCCGACCCGCAATGGCAGCCTTATCTGGTGTTCCCGGGTGAATATGTCGCGCCCGAGCGGGTGACTCACGGCGTGGCGGTGGATCAAAGCAGGCGGCCGCTGTTCATCTTGCTGGATGCGACCTGGACCGAAGCCCGGAAGATTTTCCGTAAAAGCCCGTATTTCGACACGCTTCCGATCCTCAGTCTGTTGCCCGAGAAGCTCTCGCGCTATCAATTGCGCCGCTCCACCCGAAGCGAACACCTGTGCACCGCGGAAGTCGCGGCGTTGTGTCTCGATCTTGCGGGGGATGTAGAAGCAGCCGCGGCACTCGACGCTTATTTCGATGTGTTCAGCCAGCATTACCTCGACGCCAAGCGTCAGCTGGAAATGAATGTTTCGACCCCGGCGCACACCGAGTTGATGGCCTATGTTCAACCAGCAGTGGTATCGATGGACTGATTGTCGCCGATACTGCAATAAAGTGTACCGGCCATGTCGCTTGACCACCCCGGTTTCGCTGGGCATGCTTGGCGCCGATTAGGGTGCGGCCAGAGTTTGAAACGCCGTTTTTTGCGTTGAACGTGCCCCGTTGGTGCAGCTGCGTGGCTGTTACCTCGCGTTGTATTGGCGATACCCGAATGCATCGGGCATCCCGTGAAAAACAGGATCATTTGAAAAATGGCCACATACGAAATCCTGATTGCCGATGACCATCCTCTTTTTCGTTCCGCTCTGCATCAAGCCGTGACACTGGGCCTGGGGCCGGATGTTCGCCTGGTGGAAGTGGCGAGCATTGCCGAGCTGGAGGCACGCCTGGGCGAAAAGGCTGACTGGGACCTGGTGCTGCTGGATCTGAACATGCCGGGCGCGTATGGGTTTTCCGGGTTGGTGCTGTTGCGCGGCCAGTATCCGCAAATTCCTGTGGTCATGGTCTCGGCCCAGGAAGAAGCGACGATCATGGTGAAGTCCCGCGAATTTGGTGCAAGCGGTTTCATCCCCAAGTCCAGCGACCTGAGCGTTATCCAGAAAGCTGTGCGCGCGGTGCTCGATGGCGATGTTTTCTGGCCACCACAGGCGTTCGAAGCGGTCAGCGTTTCCGATGAAGCCAAGGCCGCCAGTGAAGGCCTTGCAAGCTTGACTCCGCAACAGTTCCGGGTGCTGACCATGGTCTGCGAAGGGTTGCTGAACAAGCAGATTGCCTACGAACTGAGCGTTTCCGAAGCGACCATCAAGGCTCACGTCACCGCGATTTTTCGTAAACTGAATGTGCGGACCCGCACCCAGGCGGCGCTGCTGCTGCAACAACTTGAGTCAATTTCAAGCCATTGAGCGCTGGCGCCTTCACGCTTTTTTGACTTTGGTTAATCTAGCGTTCTCACTCCTTTTTTTGGTCAGTTCCTACTCTATGTCACCTTTCAAAGGCCAGACCGGCCTGAAACGTATACTTAATGCTTCCGGCTACTCGCTGGACGGCCTGCGCGCAGCGTTCACCGGCGAGGCGGCTTTTCGGCAGCTGGTGTTGCTCAACGTCATTTTGATCCCGCTGTCGTTCTTCCTGAACGTGAGTCGTGTCGAGCAGGCGTTGCTGATTGCGGTATGCCTGCTGGCGCTGATCGTCGAGTTGCTCAATTCGGCCGTGGAAGCGGCCATCGACCGCATTTCCCTGGAACTGCACCCGCTGTCGAAAAATGCCAAGGACATGGGCAGCGCCGCGCAATTGGTGGCCTTGACCATGATCGCGCTGGTCTGGGCGGTGATTCTGCTTTAAGCGATCGCTGGCAGAACGATCTCGTCGCTGCGCTGCACCCCGGCGGTGAACGCGCGGCACAGGTCGAGGAACTCACGCATCGCCGAGGTCTGGTACTTCTGCTTGTGCCAGATGAAATAGAACTGTCGCGCCAGGTCCAGGTCCGGCGTCTCCACCGCCACCAGGCTGCCGCGACGGAACGCATCCCGTAGCGCCAGTCGCGAGATACAGCCTATCCCCAGGCCGGACTCGACGGCGCGCTTGATCGCTTCGGTGTGCTCCAGTTCCAGGCGGATGTTCAGCGCGCTACGGTGGTGGCGCATGGCCTGGTCGAACGTCAGGCGTGTGCCTGAGCCTTGTTCGCGCAAGATCCAGGCTTCCTGGCTCAGTTCCTCCATGCTCGCGGTACCGCGTTTGGCCAGCGGATGCTGTGGTGCGCAAAAGACCACCAGTTCATCTTCGACCCAACTTTGCACTTCGATGTCCGGGTGGCTGCAATCGCCTTCGATCAGACCCAGGTCAATTTCGTAGTGGGCGACCTGTTGCACAATATTGGCGGTGTTCTGCACGTGCAGCTTCACCTGGCTTTCCGGGTGGCGCTGCATGAAGCCGCCGATCAGCAGGGTCGCGAGGTAGTTGCCAATGGTCAGGGTTGCGCCCACCGCCAATGAGCCAAAACCCGACTTGCCATTGAGCAGGTCTTCGATTTCCTTGGCCTGGTCGAGCAAGGCTACGGCCTGGGGCAGCAGTTGTTTACCCAGGGCGTTGAGGCTCAGCCGTTTGCCGGCGCGGTCGAACAGCTGGCAGCTGCACTGGCGCTCCAGCTCGGTAATCGATGTGCTCGCCGCCGACTGTGAGAGATTGAGCAGGCCCGCAGCACGGGAGACGCTTTCCTGCTGGGCGACGGCAACGAATACTTGAAGTTGACGGAGAGTAAATCGCATATCGATATAACCGATAACCCTTATCTTAATAATCCAGTTAACAGATATTGTCGTCGCTATTAGAATGCGATGCAATTGCGCACCACAGGTCTCTTCCTGAAAGGGCAAGCGCAGACCCAATCTCCAGGAGTCCCCGTACATGAGCAACATGAACCACGAGCGTGTCCTCAGTGTTCATCACTGGAACGACACTCTGTTCAGCTTCAAGTGCACCCGTGATCCGGGCCTGCGCTTCGAGAACGGTCAGTTCGTGATGATCGGCCTGCAACAACCCAACGGCCGCCCGCTTATGCGCGCTTACTCGATTGCCAGCCCGAACTGGGAAGAGCATCTCGAGTTCTTCAGCATCAAGGTGCCTGATGGTCCGCTGACTTCCCAGCTGCAGCATCTGAAGGAAGGTGACGAGATCATCATCAGCAAGAAGCCTACCGGCACGCTGGTGCTGGATGACTTGAAGCCTGGCAAACATTTGTACCTGCTCAGCACCGGTACCGGTCTGGCGCCGTTCATGAGCGTCATCCAGGACCCGGAGACCTACGAGCGTTTCGAAAAAGTGATCCTGTGCCACGGCGTACGTTACGTCAACGAAGTCGCCTACCGCGAGTTCATCACCGAGCACCTGCCACAGAACGAGTTCTTCGGCGATGCCCTGCGTGACAAGTTGATCTACTACCCGACCGTGACCCGCGAGCCGTTCGAAAACGAAGGTCGCCTGACCGACCTGATGCGCAGCGGCAAGCTGTTCAGCGACATCGGCCTGCCACCGATCAACCCGCAGGACGACCGCGCCATGCTGTGCGGCAGCCCGAGCATGCTCGACGAGACCAGCGAAGTGCTGAACAGCTTCGGCCTGAAAGTATCGCCGCGCATGCGCGAGCCGGGTGATTACCTGATCGAGCGTGCGTTCGTCGAGAAGTGACCGTAGGTCACCTGTAGGAGCGAGCTTGCTCGCGAAGAACCTGAGGGCGCTGCGGGGCATCAGGCTTCCCGCGGTATCGTTGACCTCCATCGCGAGCATGCTCGCTCCTACAGAAGGCAATCGCACAAAAATAGCCCGAATGGCCTGGTAAGGTCATGCGGGCTTTTTCGTTTCCGGCGTTCAGGCTTTTGCGGGGATAACTTCCAGGACGCGGATCATCTCCGGCGTCGGATAATGCCAGCGCACATCCACATCCCACAGTTGCGCACCATATTCCCGTTCCGGGGCCGGCGTCTGGTACGCCGGGCGCGGATCCTGCGCCAAACACTGCTCGATTAACTCAACCAAGGGCTCTTCGAGGCGCTGGGCGTGCCCGTGAGCCTGTTGCAGGGCTGAGTCCGTCCACTGCACGGCAATCAACTGCGGCGCGGCGCTGGCGACGCTATTGGTGGCTGTGTCGATGATGTCTGCGTAAGGCACGTAGGGTTTGATGTCGAGGATCGGCGTGCCATCGAGCAGGTCGATGCCGGATATCCACAGGCGATTGGCTTCGACCTTGTCCAGTTTGACCACGGACTGGCCAATGCCGTTAGGACGGTGGGTGGCGCGGGTGGCAAACACGCCCATGGACTTGTTTCCGCCCAGGCGAGGCGGGCGGACTTTGAGGCGCGGCTTTTCCTCCAGGGCCTGATGGAACAGGAACAGCAGCCAGACATGGCTGACCTGTTCCAGGCCCTGTACGGCATCGCCCTGATCGAATGGCGCCACCAGTTCCAGAACGCCGCGCGCGGCCGGGGCCAATTGCGGCTGCCGAGGGATGGCGAACTTCTCCTTGAAGCAGGAGCGCACGAAGCCGATGGGGGAAACGCTGTAAGTCATGGTTGGTGGTCGAGGCGGTATGGGGTGGGCATGATAACCCGATCGACCTGTGTTCAGTGGTGCCTGTGCCGGCCCCTTCGCGAGCAAGCTCGCTCCCACAGTGGATCTCGACGGCCACAGATTTTGACAGCACAGAAAATCCCTGTGGGAGCGAGCCTGCTCGCGAAAGCCACACCGCCGATTTAGAGGCTGAACCCACCATCCAGCGGAATGATATTCCCGGTCATGTAAGCCCCGGCCGTACTCGCCAGGCTGATCGCCAGAGCCGCCATCTCTTCCTCGCGGCCCCAACGCTTCATCGGAATCAGCGCCGTATCCTGCGCCAGTGCCTGCGCATCACTGTCGATGTGCTGGGTCATCTTGCTTGGAAAGCGCCCTGGTGCAATCACATTGACGTTGATGTGCTGGCTCACCAGTTCCCGCGCCAGAATCCGCGACAGTTGATGCAAGGCCGCTTTGCTCGGCCCATAGGCGTACGCCTGTTCGCCGAAGGAAGAAATCCCGGCGACTGAGCCGATATTGATGATGCGGGCCGGGTTCGCAGGTGAACCCGCTTTGCGTAGCAGTGGCAGGAACTGCTGGATGCAGTTGAATACTGACGTCACATTCAGTTGCATGACCTTTTCCCAGCCCTTGATCGGGTAGCTTTCCAATGGCGCCCCCCAGGTGGTACCAGCGTTGTTCACCAGAATATCGAGGTGGGTCATCTGCTCACCCAGCCGCGTGGCCAGCTGCTGCACGCCTTCTTCAGTGGCCAGGTTGGCGACCACCGCGTGGCAGTGTCCGAACGCGCCGAGTTCGTCTGCCGTTTGCCGGCAGGCTTCGACATCGCGGGCGCAGACGTAGACGGTGGCACCTGCCTCGACATAGGCCTTGGCGATCATTTTGCCGATACCGCGGGTGCCGCCGGTCACCAGAGCGGTGCGGCCTTGCAGGGAGAAGTAGGGATGCATGGCTAATCCTGAGAACTGAGGGTCTTTACACCCTAGTCGTCAGCCGCCGGAAGCGGAGCCACTATTTTTACGCGGAATGGGGGGCCATTCGGCGTGGGCCCTTGTAGGAGCTGGCTTGCCAGCGAAGAGGCCCGAGAGCCTTGCGGCGATCAATCAGCCGCCTTCGCTGGCAAGCCAGCTCCTACAAGGGGTTGCAATCAGCCTTGGGATTTATTGCGGGCGCACGCGCAGGGTCAGGCCCTTGAGGAAGTTACGCAGCAACTGGTCGCCGCACGGGCGGTAGTTGGTGTGGCCGAACTTGCGGAACAGCGCGCTCAGCTCAGGCTTGGATACCGGGAACTCGGCGGCCTTGAGGATCGCGTGCATATCGTCTTCTTTCAGCTCGAAGGCTACACGCAGCTTTTTCAGGATGATGTTGTTGGTCACCGGTACTTCGATCGGCTGCGGCGGACGGCTTTCGTCCTTGCCGCGCTTGAAGATCACCAGGCCGTCGAGGAAGTGCGCCATGACCTCGTCCGGGCAGCGTACGAAACCTTCCTCGTCTTCCTCTTTTTTGTCGAGGTAGGTCAGCAGGTCGGCCAAGGTCACGTCCATGCCGCCGAGCTTGATGATCTCGATGACTTTTTTGTCGCTGATGTCGAGCATGTAGCGCACGCTGCGCAGTACGTCATTGTGAATCATGGTGTGCAATCCTGATATTCAGCAGTGGGCGCCGCACAAGCAGCGGCGCCAGAATGTGTGGCGGCGTGAGAAGCCTTAGAACTTCTCTTTGCCGGACAGGTAGCGCCATTGCCCCAGAGGCACCTTGCCGATGGACACGCCGCCGATACGGATGCGGCGGATGCCCACGACTTTCAGGCCGACGGCCTGGCAGAACAGGGCAATCACACCCGGCTGCGGGTTCTTCATGGCGAAGCGCAGGCGGTTTTCGTTCTGCCAGCTCGCCTTGACCGGTGGCAGTTCCTTGCCCTTGTAGGTCAGGCCGTGTTGCAAGCGATTGAGGCCATGCTCAACCATGTCGCCTTCGACTTCGACCACGTATTCCTGCTCGATCTTGCTCGCGTCGGCGGTGAGCTTGCGCAGGATCTTCCAGTCCTGGGTGAACACCAGCAAACCACTGGCATTGGCCTGCAGGTCGGTGCTGGCGGTCAGGCGCTGGAAGTGGCCCTTGAGAGGGCGTTTGCCGTAGCGGTGCTCTTCGCTCAGGGTCTCGGCGCTGATGGCCGCCATGGCGGTGTCCGCGTCCATGCCGGCCGGTACATTGAGCAGGATGGTGACTGGCTCTGGCGCCGAGGCCTTGGCCTCTGGATCCAGCTCGACTTTTTGGCTGCCGACCTTGAACTGCGGCTCGTCGACGACTTCGCCGTCGACGGTGACCCAGCCGCCCTCGATGAACAGCTCAGCCTCCCGACGGGAACAGCCGACGAGTTCGATGAGGCGTTTGGAGAGTCGAATCGGGTCAGTCATGACAGGGCCGTAACAAAAAAGGGGTGGGCATTGTACCTGCCTGGCGCCGGTTAATCCCGGAACCATTTGCCTCATGCAGTAATTGTAGGAGCTGGCTTGCCAGCGAAGGCGGCCGATTGATCGCCGCTAGGCTTTCGGGCCTCTTCGCTGGCAAGCCAGGTCCTGCAATTGTTCTATGTTGTTTCAGCCATTGCGCGTCAGTTGCCGAGCCTGGCGCAAACGCATGTGCAACAGCGGATACGGCTGGCCCATGCCGTCGACTTCCGAACGGCCGATCACCTCGAAACCCTGCTTGAAGTAAAAGCCCAAGGCTTGCGGGTTTTGTTCGTTGACGTCCAGTTCATCGGCGTTGAGGTTTTCCAGGGCGTAACGCAGTAATCGTTTGCCAAGGCCCTGGCCACGATGCGCCGGGTCGATGAACAGCATCTCGATCTTGCCCGCCGCGACACCGGCGAATCCGGTGATTCGCTGCTGCGGGTCTTTGGTGCAGATCAGCATCACCGCGTCGAGGTAGCGGGTCAGCACCAGGTTCTTCAACAGCTCGATGTAGCTGTCCGGCAGAAAGTCGTGGGTAGCGCGGACCGAGGCCTCCCAGACCCTGGTCAATTCTTCGTAGTCGCTTTGTTTCGGTGTATGAATGACCGAATGTTGGCGCATGCCAGCCTGCCCCTTGGATGATTGGAGATGAGAATCCGTTCCTCACCAAACGATAGCCGTAAAAAAGCCCCGCATCTCGTCAAGAGAGCGGGGCTTTTCATATTTTTTGCGACTAGATCTGTTCAGCCCACAGGTCGTATTCGTCGGCGTCGGTCACTTTGCACCAGACTTTGTCGCCCGGCTTCAAGTTGCTGCCATTGTCGATGAACACGTTGCCGTCGATTTCCGGCGCATCGAAGAAGCAGCGGCCAACCGCGCCTTGCTCGTCGACTTCATCGACCAGCACTTCGATCTCACGGCCGATGCGCATTTGCAGGCGCGCCGAGCTGATGGCCTGCTGGTGCGCCATGAAGCGCTCCCAACGGTCCTGCTTGACGTCGTCTGGCACCACTTCCAGGTCCAGGTCATTGGCCGGAGCGCCTTCAACTGGCGAGTACTGGAAGCAGCCGACGCGGTCGAGCTGGGCTTCGGTCAGCCAGTTCAGCAGGTACTGGAAGTCTTCTTCGGTCTCGCCTGGGAAGCCGACGATGAAGGTCGAGCGGATGATCAGGTCCGGGCAGATTTCGCGCCAGTTCTTGATCCGCGCCAGAGTCTTGTCTTCGAACGCCGGGCGTTTCATCGACTTCAGCACTTTCGGGCTGGCGTGCTGGAACGGGATGTCCAGGTACGGCAGGATCTTGCCGGCGGCCATCAGCGGGATCAGCTCGTCAACGTGCGGGTACGGGTAAACGTAGTGCAGGCGTACCCAGACACCCAGGGTGCTCAGGGCTTCGCAGAGTTCGGTCATGCGGGTTTTCACCGGCGCGCCGTTCCAGAAACCGGTGCGGTACTTGACGTCGACACCATAGGCGCTGGTGTCCTGGGAGATCACCAACAGCTCCTTGACGCCGGACTTGACCAGGCGCTGGGCCTCGTCGAGAACGTCGCCGACCGGACGGCTGACCAGCTTGCCGCGCATCGACGGGATGATACAGAAGCTGCAGCTGTGGTTGCAGCCTTCAGAAATCTTCAGGTAGGCATAGTGGCGCGGGGTCAGCTTGATCCCTTGCGGCGGTACCAGGTCGATCAGCGGGTTGTGGTCCTGGCGTGGCGGCACGACTTCGTGCACGGCGTTGACCACTTGCTCGTACTGCTGCGGACCGGTGACGGCCAGCACGCTCGGGTGTACGTTGCGGATATTGCCTTCTTCGACGCCCATGCAGCCGGTCACGATGACCTTGCCGTTTTCCTTGATGGCTTCGCCGATCACTTCCAGGGACTCGGCCTTGGCCGAGTCGATGAAGCCGCAGGTGTTGACCACCACGACATCGGCGTCCTGATAGGTGGACACGACGTCATAGCCTTCCATGCGCAGCTGGGTGAGGATGCGCTCGGAGTCGACCAGTGCTTTGGGGCAACCCAGGGATACGAAGCCAACCTTTGGATTGGCTGGCGCAGGAGTGGTGGACATGTCTAACCTCGGTATTTGTGACGCCTCCAGCCGCAAATGGGCAAGGCGACAAACGGGCACTTGGCGTGCCTCTGATCAAAAAGTGCGCAATTCTAGCGATGAGACGCTCACTTGACCAGCTTTATGCAGGGAAATACGACGAGTGCTGCGCTATGCTTCGCGCCGTTGGGCCTTACCGATTTTTTACAGTCAAGAAAACGTCTGTAACAACAGGTAAAACGGCGCATGCTGCAATGCAAAGCATAGTGCTTCGTTCAAAGAGGCCGGTCTGGGAATCAGGAGTGTTGGATGGGTCAGGCAGGTAGTCACGCGGCGGGCGCCGAGCATTCGGCGGCCAAGCCGATCGGCATGCTGGTCGCGGCGGTCGGGGTGGTTTATGGCGATATCGGCACAAGCCCGCTCTATACCCTCAAAGAAGTGTTCTCCGGCGACTATGGCGTACCGGTCAACCATGACGGCGTGCTGGGAATTCTGGCGCTGATCTTCTGGTCGCTGATCTGGGTCGTGTCGATCAAGTACATGATGTTTGTCCTGCGCGCCGACAACCAGGGCGAAGGCGGGATCATGGCCTTGACCGCGCTGGCCCGGCGGGCGGCGGCAGGGCATGCGAAATTGCGCGCGCTGCTGGTGGTCTGCGGGCTGATCGGTGCGGCGCTGTTTTATGGTGACAGCATGATCACCCCGGCGATTTCCGTACTGTCGGCCATTGAAGGACTGGGGCTGGCCTTCGATGGCATCGACCATTGGGTGGTGCCACTGTCGCTGATCGTGCTGGTGGCATTGTTCCTGATTCAACGTCACGGCACCGCGCGCATCGGCATTCTGTTCGGACCCATCATGGTCACCTGGTTTGTGGTGCTGGGGGCATTGGGTGTCCATGGGATCATTCAGCACCCTGAAGTGTTGCAGGCGATGAATCCGGTGTGGGGCGTGCGTTTCTTCGTCGTGCACCCGGGAATGGGCGTGGCGATCCTTGGCGCGGTAGTGTTGGCATTGACCGGTGCCGAAGCGCTTTACGCCGACATGGGCCACTTCGGCCGCAAGCCGATTGCTCGTGCCTGGTTCATCCTGGTGCTGCCGGCGTTGGTGCTGAACTACTTCGGTCAGGGCGCGCTGCTGCTCGGCGATCCTGAGGCCGCGCGCAACCCGTTCTATCTGCTGGCGCCAAACTGGGCGTTGATTCCTCTGGTCGGCTTGTCGACCCTGGCCACGGTGATTGCCTCCCAAGCGGTGATTTCCGGTGCGTTCTCCCTGACCCGTCAGGCGATCCAGCTCGGGTACATACCGCGCATGCATATTCAGCACACTTCCAGCGCCGAGCAAGGGCAGATCTACATTGGGGCGGTGAACTGGGCGCTGATGGTCGGCGTGATTCTGCTGGTGATCGGTTTCGAATCTTCAGGTGCCCTGGCTTCGGCTTATGGTGTGGCTGTGACTGGCACGATGCTGATGACCACGATTCTTGTGTCGGCAGTGATCCTGCTGTTGTGGAAGTGGCCACCCATCTTCGCGGTACCGTTGTTGCTCGGTTTCCTGTTGGTCGATGGTCTGTATTTCGCCGCCAACGTGCCGAAAATCGTCCAGGGCGGGGCGTTCCCGGTGATCGCCGGTTTTGCACTGTTTGTGTTGATGACCACCTGGAAACGCGGCAAGCAGTTGCTGGTGGAGCGTATCGACGAGGGTGGCCTGCCGCTGGAGATTTTCATCAGCAGCATCGCTGTGCAACCGCCGCATCGCGTGCAGGGCACGGCGGTGTTCCTCACCGCGCGACCGGACGCCGTGCCCCACGCGCTGTTGCACAACCTGCTGCATAACCAGGTACTGCACGAACAGGTGGTGCTGCTGACGGTGGTCTACGAAGACATCCCGCGAGTACCGGCCAGCCGGCGCTTCGAGGTCGAATCCTATGGTGAAGGCTTCTTCCGGGTGATCCTGCATTTCGGCTTCACCGACGAGCCGGACGTACCGAAGGCGCTGAAACTCTGTCATCTCGACGAGCTGGACTTCAGTCCGATGCGCACCACGTACTTCCTCAGCCGCGAGACGGTCATCGCCTCCAAGCTCGAAGGCATGGCCCGTTGGCGCGAGGCCTTGTTCGCGTTCATGTTGCAGAACGCCAACGGCAATTTGCGCTTCTTCAACCTGCCGCTGAACCGGGTGATTGAGCTGGGGACGCAGGTGGAGATGTAAGGCTTCCTGTAGGCGCGAACAGGCTCGCTCCTACAGTGGGATGTGATGTTCGATGAAAAAAGCCCCCGGAGCCTTCAGGCAGCGGGGGCTTTTTTGTGTGGCCCGGATTATTCCTGGGCTTCGGTTTCCTGCGCTTGTCGCTTCTGGATCACATCCACCAGCCGCTGCGCCAGGGCCGGGTAGTTCTCGTCGAAGTGGTGGCCGCCAGGCAACTTGATGGCTTCGCCCACCGCGCTCTTGTCGGTGCAGCCGCTTTCGTCGACTTCCTCTTCGCCGTAGATGCACACCACTTTGGCGGCGGGCAGCCTGGCCATTTCCGGGCCGGTAGCAGCTTCTTTACCAGCGTTGCCAAGCCAGCCCTCGACTTCGATTTCGAAGCTGCCGGTGCGGGCGAAGGCCAGAAGGATAATGGCATCGACGCGCTGCTGCTCGGACTCTGCCAGGCGGTTGTAGATCGCTGGCAGTACATCAGCGCCGAACGAGTAGCCGGTCAGGATGAAGCGCTTGGTGCCCCATTTCTGCCGGTAGTGCTGCATCAGCTCGGCGAGGTCCAGGGCGCTTTGCTCGGGGCTCTTGTGCTGCCAGTAGTAGCGCAGGGTGTCGATGCCGACCACCGGGTAGCCGATCTTGGCCATCTCGCCCGCCACGTCGCGGTCGAGGTCGCGCCAGCCGCCATCTCCCGACAGGAACAGGGTAACCGTATCCCTGGCCTGGCCGGCGGGCACTTCAACCACCGGAATCTGCAAGCCACCGGCGTCCTTGTCGCCACCGACCAGCAGCTTGCGCAGTTCGTTGTTCAGCACTTGCGGCAGGTTGATGTCGTAGTCGCTGATGCTGGTTTCAGCGTTGGGCTGGTCGCGCACGAAGCCGGCGCTGGTGTCGTCCGGGTTGTCGTTCCACGCCACGAGCCAGTGGCCATGAGATGCGCTTTTCGGCAGCAAGTGAGTGCAGCCGGGTTTTTCCAGGGCCAGGTCCACCGACACGGCCTGTGCCTTGTCGTTTTTCTGTTCGGACAACCAGCGCCAGGCCAGTACCGCGCCCGGGCCGATGCCGCTGACCAGGGTCGCCGGGCCTTTGAGTTCCCGCAGGCCCGATTGCAAGGCACGGCTTTGCAGCAGGCAGTCCTTGGGCAGGATCACCTGGACAATCTGCGCCGAACCGCTACGGCTCAGGGTCAGCAATTGCTTGTCGCTGAGTTTCTGCTCTTCGTTGACCGCCACCAGTACCTGGGCCTTGGGCGTGGTGCCGGGGATAACGCGGGTCATCGCCGCGCCATCGGTCGGGGTCAGCAGTTCGAGGGTGGGTTCCGGTGCCGGACGTTTGAGGTACCAATAGCCACCACCGAGAATCAGGGCCACCACTACCAGGGTGCCCAGGACATAGCGCAGGGAGCGTTGAATCATCAGCGTTTCACCAATCCAGTCAAGCCGCCCGCGATCAGGGCGGCAGTATCGGCCAAGGCAACCAGCGGATCGAGTCCGGCGGGCACGGCCATATAACGGGGTTCCCAGTCAGGCTGGAACTTGTCTTTGAAACGGCGCAAGCCTTGGAAGTTGTAGAGCTGCTCACCACGGCGGAATACCATCGAGCCCAGGCGCTGGGTCAAAGGGGCACCGCGACGGGGTTGCAACCCCGACAACGGCACCATGCCCAGGCTGAAACGCGCGTATCCGTGACTCTTATAATGTTGGATCAGGCCGACCATCATGAACTCCATGGTCAGCTTGGGGGCGTCCGGGTGCGCGCGCATCAGGTCGAGGCTGGCCAGGTCATGGCCGTAGGTCTCGAGCAGGTTGGCGAACGCGACCGGGCGTCCTTCGAAACGGATCACGGCAATGCGGAAGTGCTTGAGGTAATCGTCGCTGAAGCGGCCGAGGGAGAAGCCTTTCTCGCGCACGTTCTTGCCGGTCAGCCAGGCATCGGAAATCACCTTGAGCTCATCCATTGGCGCCTGGCCCGGCTCATGGATTTCCAGCGACAGGCCATCGCGGGTGCCACGGTTCCAGGTGTAGCGCAGGTCCTTCATCTCCTTGCCCTTGGCCTCAAGGTCAAAGCGCTTGAGGTCGACCCGGGCTTCTTCGCCCAGCTTGATCGCGGTCAGGCCGATGTCCATGTAGTACGGCAGGTTCTCCGCGCGCACTTGATAGAACACGGGGCGGGCGTGATGGATGTCACACAGGTCGCGGAACTGCCAGATCATTTCCGCCCGTTGCTGGCCCGGACCGATCGGGTCATACAGCGCCACCAGGCTGCGGCCGCGGCGGGCGTACATCAGGAACGCCTCGTCGTTGGGGTGGAACAGCAGCGCCTTGTCGCCGGTCAGGGCCAGGCCGCCATCCGGTTGGGCGGACGCCATGAGGATCTTGCTCGCGCGCTCCAGCTCATCGGCTGTCGGCAAGTGGATGACCGGGCGTGCGGTGCGCAGCAGCCAGGTCAGGGACACCACCACCAGCAGGACCGCCGCGCCGAGTAGCGAGCGCAAGCCGCGGGGAGCATCGGCATCGAGGGTGAACTGCCACCAGAGTTGATGGCTGTACGGAACGTCCTGGTATGCAAACAACAGCAGCCACATCGAGGCGCCAAGTACGCACAGGCTGGCCACCAGGTACAGGGGCGAGAACGGCACCTCGGTCAGGCGGCTGGGGCGATAGAACGAGCTCCGGAAAACCCCCAGCAGGCTCGCGGTCAGCACCATCAGGCTGGCTTCCTCCCAGTCGAAACCCTTGAGCAGGGAGAGCAGGGCGCCGACCAGCAGCAGAATGGTGGTCAGCATCCAGGCGGCCGACAGTCGACGACGCAGGCCTTGGGCCAGCAACAGGCACAACACGCCGATCAGGCTGGCGCCAAAGTGCGAGGCATCGACCAGGCGGTGCGGGATCAGGAAGCCGATATGTTCAAGGCGCGTGTCGATTTCCGGAGTCGCACCGGAGAACAGCAATACAACACCGGACAGGAACACCAGCACCGCCAAAATTGGCGCGGCCAGGCCGGAGGCGGCACGCAGGGTCTGGCGCGTCTGAAACAGGCGCTGACCTTCGCTGATCAGCAGGAACAGGCAGGCCACCAGCATCGGCAGCACCACGTAGATCAAGCGGTAGAGTAGCAGGGCGGCGGCCAGAGGCGCGGCACCGAGTTTGTCGGAGAAGGCGGCGAGCAAAATCGCTTCGAACACGCCGACCCCGCCCGGCACATGGCTGAGCACGCCGGCGGCCAGGGCCAGCAGATAAACCAGAAGAAACGCGCCGAACGGCGGCGCTTCCGGCAACAACAAATAGAGCACGGTAGCGGCAGCGGCTACGTCCAGTGCGGTAATGATCAGTTGCAGAAAGGTCAGGCGGCGCCCGGGCAGGCGCAAGGTGCGGCGGCCGATCTGCACCAGCAGGTTGTCGGCGTACGGTTGTTCCGGCAGGCGCCGACGGTAGATGCCGATGGCCAGTACCGAGAACAGCAACAACACAGCCGTCGCGAGGGTGCCCAGCAAGACCTGCGAAAGCCCCAGTGCGGCGGAGGCTGCCGGCAGGTCGCTGAGTGTCGCCAGCGCGGCAAGCGGTGGCAGGGCGCAGCCGAGCGAGAGGCTGGCGAACAGCGTCATACGCGCGACTTCAGTGGCCCCCAGGCCATGGCGCGCATACAGGCGGTAACGCACCGAGCCGCCGGACAGCATCGAAAGACCAATGGCATTGCCGATCGCGAAGGCGGTGAAGCCGCCCAGCGCCAGGGTTCGCGGTGCCAGGCTGACGCCGGCGTAGCGGCTGGCCGACCATTCGTAACCCAGCAAAATGATGAAGCCTGCGACGGTCGCGCCCAGCGCACCCAGCAGTGCCGGTTGCGGAACCTCGAGGATCGAGTCGTGCAAAGCGTCCAGGTCGAGTTCGCTCAAGAGGTGACGGCAGGCAATCAGTGCAATGGTGAACAACAACAGGGTGACCGCCAGGCCGATGGGTTGGCGGTACTTGCTGATCAGGTCAAGCAAACGCAGGCGTTGCGCCTTGATCGGTTGGGTCGCTGTGACGGTGTCTTGTGGGTCAGACGAGTTGGCGCGCATCAATCACCTCTTGGATTGTGCGCGACAGGATGGGGGTATCCAGCCAAGTTACCAATCCCTGTAGAAAAAAATAATCACGAATATTAACGCCAGGCACCGAGTCCCGGTGACAGTTCGTCTTCAGTCGTAGAGCGTGCGATGTGCGATTGAGCATAGTCGGAACTCAGCGCATCCGTGAGCCCCGAAGGTTCACCGCACAGTGACAGATCATTGTTGCGAAAGGACTTTTTCTACAGATACAAAAAAGGCCACTCTTTCGAGTAGCCTTTTTTGATGTTTGGTTGCGGGAGCCGGATTTGAACCGACGACCTTCGGGTTATGAGCCCGACGAGCTACCAGACTGCTCCATCCCGCGTCTGTGTGGCGGCATTCTATAGAGAATCGCCGGGGTGTCAACCGTTAATCCCGAACTGGGTCAAATAAGTGCGAAAAAGACCAAAGCAGCGGGAGGAGGGGAGCTAAGTTTCGGAATCAGAACGATTTCTCATGGCGTTGTAGCGCGGATCGCCATGAGAAGGTGGGGCGGACAACAAAACTGACGCGCACAAAAAAGGCCACTCTTTCGAGTAGCCTTTTTTGATGTTTGGTTGCGGGAGCCGGATTTGAACCGACGACCTTCGGGTTATGAGCCCGACGAGCTACCAGACTGCTCCATCCCGCGTCTGTGTTGGCAATTCTATAGAAATGCGCAGGGGTGTCAACCCGCAATTTTGATAAAACCTGTTCCGGTTCAATCGCTTAGCTGCAAATTGCATGTCTGCGATGGGCTGAGAGGCAGGCGTGGCAAGGGCTGAGGCTCTATTGGAGCCAACTCCTTGATTGAGAAAATAAATTTCTCGGAGCGTTCCAGCGTGTGAAAAAGAACCCTCAAGGTACTGGTGCTATATACAGTTGTCAGTGAGATACTGTTTTTCCTACATCGCGTGACACTATTTCTACTCCATGAACACCGCGTTGAAATGACCCAGCGAAAAATCATCCACGTCGATTGTGATTGTTTCTACGCCGCCATCGAGATGCGTGACGACTCGCGCCTGGCTGGAAAACCCCTGGCGGTCGGCGGATCGGCAGACCGGCGCGGAGTGATAGCCACCTGCAATTATGAAGCCCGTGCCTATGGCGTGCGCTCGGCCATGTCTTCGGGGCACGCATTGAAGTTGTGCCCGGACCTGACGATCGTCAAACCGCGCATGGACGCCTATAGAGAAGCATCCAGGGAAATTCACACGATCTTTCGCGACTACACCGAGATCATCGAGCCGCTTTCCCTGGATGAGGCGTACCTCGATGTGTCGGACAGCGCGCATTTTGGCGGCAGTGCCACGCGAATCGCCCAGGACATTCGTCGGCGCGTCTCCAATCAATTGCACATCACCGTCTCTGCCGGGGTGGCGCCCAACAAGTTTCTGGCCAAGATCGCCAGTGACTGGAAAAAGCCCAACGGATTGTTTGTCATCACCCCGGATCAGGTCGAGGCGTTTGTCAGTGGCTTGCCGGTGAGCAAGCTGCATGGGGTCGGTAAAGTCACCGCCGACAGGCTGGGCAAGCTCGGCATCGCCGACTGCTCGCAGCTGCGTGAATGGGGCAAGTTGGCGCTGGTGCGCGAATTCGGCAGTTTTGGCGAGCGACTCTGGAGCCTGGCCCGTGGGATCGATGACCGCCTGGTGCATAACGACAGTCGCCGTCAGTCCATTAGTGTCGAAAACACTTACGACGTCGACTTGCCGGACCTGCGCAGTTGCCTGGACAAGTTGCCGGAATTGCTGGAAACCCTCGCCTCGCGCATGGCGCGAATCGACAGCAGCTATCGGCCGGGCAAACCCTTCGTCAAAGTGAAGTTCCATGATTTCACCCAGACCACGCTGGAACAGGCGGGTGCGGGGCGGGATCTGGGCAGTTATCAGTTGTTGCTGACGCAGGCGTTCAACCGTGGCGGTAAACCAGTGCGGTTGTTGGGCGTGGGGGTGAGGCTGGAGGATTTGCGGGGAGGGTTTGAGCAGATGGAGTTGTTTGAGCGTTAAAACCTGAAAATCAAAAGATCGCAGCCTGCGGCAGCTCCTACAGGGGAATGTGGATCCCTGTAGGAGCTGCCGCAGGCTGCGATCTTTTAAAGGCCTTAATTCGGCCCCGGATCCGCCACCAGTCGCCCGGCATCCTTGGTCAGGGACTTGAGGAATTCGCTCTGCAGCTCCGGGTCGTTGCGAGTCAGTTCGATCAGGCTCTGTTCAAGCTCCGTGGCTTCTTCTTCCAGACCTAGTTCCGACAAGCGCTTGACCCGGTGAACCCACTGGCTCACTTCGTCGTCTTCAAGGTCGTCGTAAATCAAGCCATGGGCTTCGAGCAACTTGCCGCGCAAGGTGCTGCTCAGTGCGAGCGACGAATCGCTGTGCACATCGTCCTTGGCGTCCTGGACGTTGATCTGCAGCTTGCTCAGGTGATTGAGGTCATGTTCGGCGAACGGGCTGTCCAGCAGGTTCAGGCGCAAGACGCCGTTCTTGTCGGTGCTCAGCTGGAAGGTTTCCTTGCCAGCCTTGACCTCGACCGGACGCTCGCTCCAGGGCAGGCTCGAGTACTCCGTGCGCTTGTCGAGCTGTACTTCGTCGATGCCGGCCAGGTTCTGCTGGGCGCGTCCATGGGACTGCACGTTCATGAGCGGGTTGAGCCCGGCGAAGCCGTAGCTGAACCAGTCCCTGGTCATGCTATCCGGCAGATTGCCCAGGGCAAACACGTTGGCCACGTTGGCGCCGACCCCGGCCACCACCGCGACCGCGCCCAGCGGGATCTCATAGACCTCCCGCCAGGGTTGATACGGTGTGTAGCGATCGTAATGGCGGGTGACCTCGAACTCGGTGACTTCGAAAGTCTTCTGCTCGTGGATTTTCACCCGGCGTTGAGGCAGCTCAAGCACCTTGGGCTCACCCACATCGATCTGCAGGCTGTGATCGAGCAGTTTGCGCTCGACACGTTCCTCGTGCTCGCTGCGTTGTGACATGTGATTGGCACAGCCGCTGACCAGCAGGGCGCCGCACAGGGCGGCACCACCGAGGCCTAAGGTGTTTCGCTTGAACATGACGTCTCTATCTGGTTTCAGCGGCGGATACGGGCCTGAAGGAAAGGCAGCACGTCGGCAACCGGCAGCGCTTGCGGCTCGGCCTCGGTACGGCTCTTGTATTCCAGGTTGCCTTCGGCAAGGCCGCGGTCACTGACCACGATCCGGTGAGGAATGCCGATCAGCTCCATGTCCGCGAACTTGATGCCCGGGCTGGTTTTCTTGTCACGGTCGTCCAGCAGCACTTCGAAGCCGGCGGCAGTCAGTTCTGCGTACAGCTTGTCGGTGGCTTCGCGAACCAGGTCGGTCTCGTAGCGTAGTGGCACCAGGGCAACCTGGAACGGAGCCAGCGTGTCGCTCCAGATGATGCCTTTGTCGTCGTTGTTCTGCTCGATGGCCGCCGCGACCACGCGGGAAACGCCGATGCCGTAGCAGCCCATTTCCAGGGTGACCGGCTTGCCGTTCTCGCCCAGTACTTCGCACTTCATCGCCTTGCTGTACTTGTTGCCCAGCTGGAAGATGTGCCCGACTTCGATGCCGCGCTTGATTTCCAGGGTGCCCTTGCCGTCCGGGCTTGGGTCGCCGCTGACCACGTTACGCAGGTCGGCAACGGTCGGAACCGGCAGGTCGCGCTCCCAGTTCACGCCGAAGTAGTGCTTGTCGTCGATGTTGGCACCGATGCCGAAGTCGCTCATCAGCTCGACGGAACGGTCGATGATGATTGGCAGTGGCAGGTTCAACGGGCCGAGGGAACCGGCGCCGGCGCCGATGGCGTCACGCAGTTCGGCGTCGGAGGCCATGACCAGCGGGCTGGCGACGCCAGGCTGGTTGGCGGCCTTGATTTCGTTCAGCTCGTGGTCGCCACGGATGATCAGGGCGATCAACTTGCCTTCTTCTTCGGCGTGCACGATCAGGGTCTTGATGGTCTTTTCAATCGGCAGATTGAATTTTTCCACCAGCGCGGCAATGGTCTTGGTTTCTGGTGTGTCGACCAGGCGCAGCTCTTCGCTTGGCGCTGGACGCGAGGTTTCCCGCGGTACGGCTTCGGCTTTCTCGATGTTCGCTGCGTAGTCGGAACCATTGCTGAAGACGATATCGTCTTCGCCGGACTCGGCCAGTACGTGGAACTCGTGGGAGCCGGCGCCGCCGATGGAACCGTTGTCGGCTTCAACCGGGCGGAACTTCAGGCCCAGGCGGGTGAACACGTTGCAGTACGCCTGGTGCATGCGATCGTAGGTGATCTGCAGCGATGGCTGGTCAGCGTGGAACGAATAGGCGTCCTTCATGATGAATTCGCGGCCGCGCATCAAGCCGAAGCGTGGACGGATCTCGTCACGGAATTTGGTCTGGATCTGATACAGGTTGATCGGCAGCTGCTTGTAGCTGCTCAGCTCATTGCGCATCAGGTCGGTGATGACTTCTTCGTGGGTTGGGCCGGCGCAGAAATCGCGACCGTGGCGATCCTTGAAGCGCAGCAGTTCAGGGCCGTACTCTTCCCAGCGCCCGGATTCCTGCCACAACTCAGCCGGTTGAGTGCTCGGCATCAACACTTCGAGCGAGCCGGCGGCGTTCATTTCTTCGCGAACGACGGCTTCGACCTTGCGCATCACTCGCAAGCCCATCGGCAGCCAGGTGTACAGGCCCGAGGCGAGTTTGCGGATCATGCCGGCGCGCAGCATCAGCTGATGGCTGATCACGACCGCGTCGGAAGGCGTTTCTTTTTGTGTGGCAAGCAAAAATTGACTGGTGCGCATGGTTGGCCGTTATCGATTGCTGATGACGAGAAATGACGGAGCATTGTACGGGCGAGATCCGCTGTCGTACAGGCGTGCGGTCGGTGCGGTGGCAGGAGGATGGGATTGACCCCGTCCTCTGTAGGATTTCTGCGCGTGTTCCCTACGATTCTTCCATTACCTGGGTAGGAGTCGGTTCCGGTTTCGGTGTCGGACCTGCGCGACGGTTCTCCTGGAACCAGTGCAAGGCGATCAGCAGTAGCGTCGGAACACCCAGCAGGGCGGTGATCAGGAAGAAGTTGTGATATCCGAACTTCTCTACCATGACGCCCGAATAACCGCCGATCAGGCGTGGCAGCAAGAGCATGATCGAGCTGAGCAGGGCGTATTGGGTGGCGGAGAACTTGAGGTTGGTCAGGCTTGACAGGTAGGCGACGAACGCCGAGGTCGCCAGGCCCGAACTGAAGTTGTCCAGGGAAATGGTCACGATCAGCATGTTCAGGTTGGCGCCCATGTCGGCGAGCATCAGGAACAATATATTGGTGCCCGCCGACGCGGCGCCGCCGATGAACAGGATCGGCAGGATGCCAAAGCGCACGATCAGCAGGCCGCCCATGCCGGCGCCTACCAGGGTCATGATCAGGCCGAAGATCTTGCTGACGCTGGCGATCTGGTCCTTGGTGAAACCCATGTCGATATAGAACACGTTGGCCATCACGCCCATGACCGTATCGGACATCCGGTAGGTGGCGATCAGCCCTAGCAGCAGCAGCGCTTGCCAGCGATAACGCAGAATGAAGTCGTTGACCGGCGTCAGCACCGGCGCCAGGCCCCGGCGACCCATGGCCGACAGGCACAGGGCGGTGAGCGTGGTGTAGAGGATGGCGCGCAGGAACGCGCGGTCTTCGAGCAACAGGTCGAGCAGGCTTGCGCCTTCGAACAGCACACTGGCGAAGTCGGTGTTGTAGAGCTGGGTAAACATGGCCGGCACGGACACCAGCAGCACGATCAGGACGAACACCGAGGCCAGTTGATGCACGAAGCTATAGCGTCCGGCCTGCAGTTGCGTGCGCAGCGGCACCGCAGGTTCGCGCATGAAGAAGGAGGTGAGCAGCGCCGGGACCATCAGGGCGCCGAATAGCAGATAAGTGCCGGCCCATGCCGAATGCTTGTAGTTGAAGCCAGTGGAGCCGAAGCCTTCAGCGAAGAACAGGGCGCCAGCCGTGGCCAGCAGTGCCGCTATGCGATAGCCGGACATGTAGCTGGCGGCGAGTGCCGCCTGGCGACTGTCATCCGCGATCTCCAGGCGGTAGGCGTCCACTGCAATGTCTTGCGTCGCCGAGGCGAAGGCGACGACCACCGCGATGGCGATCAGCCACGACAAATGCTTTTGCGGGTCACAAAAGCCCATCCCGACCAGGCCAAGAATCACCAGCGCTTGCGACAGCACCAGCCAGGACCGTCGTCGGCCGAGTTTGCCGAGCAATGGCAGGCGCCATTGGTCGAGTAGGGGGGACCAGACCCATTTGAAGGCATACGCCAGGCCGATCAGGCTCGCGTAGCCGATGGTTTCGCGCGCCACACCGGCTTCACGCAACCAGACTGAAAGCGTCGAAAAAACCAGCATGTAGGGCAGGCCGGCGGCGAAACCCAGCAATAACAGTACGAGCGTCGAAGGGCTGGCATAGGCAGCAAGCGCGGCGCGCCAGGTTTTACGGGGCATGGGCTGGAGTCTGCCTCAAGAAATACGGAAACAAAGCGCGCACTCTAACCGCTGTGCTCTACCGGGCGCCACCCATGGCGCTGAATATCAACACGATTGTTCAGGATACTGATGCCCTCCATGCGCAACCGCGCGCGCTGTTCGTCCCCGGAGGGACTGCCTGCGGGCAGGCTCAGGCGCCCGCCGGCACCGAGTACGCGGTGCCAGGGCAATTTGCTGTCGCCGGGCAGTTGACTCAGGGTCCTGCCGACCCAGCGAGCGGCGCGTCCCAGTCCCGCAAGTTCGGCGAGTTGACCATAACTCACGACCTTGCCTTCGGGTACTTGCGCGAGTGTCAGGTAGAGCGCCGCGCGTCGGATTTGCGCGGCACTGTCGGTTTGTTCGGTCGGCTCGATCACATTCGCAGTTCCTGAAGTCGTTCGCAGTACCGTTTGTAGAGTAAATGCTGGACGGCCGGTTGAGAATTGAACTCAATAGAAATAGTTGGGTCAGTCCTTGCTAGGGTCTTATTCCTGCGGATAATGCCGACTTTTTTTCGCGAACCTGAGCCTGTATTTGCTTATGTTGTCCAGAACCGTGCTATGCCTCGCTGTCCTCAGTGCCTCCACTCCCTTGCTCGCGGATACCGTCTGGTTGAAGAACGGTGACAAGCTGAGCGGCAAGATCATCCTGTTCGATGGCGGCAAGTTGCTGGTCCAGACCGAATATGCCGGTGCGGTTCCGATCGACTGGAAACAGGTCAAGACCCTGGAAAGTGATCAGCAACTGTTGGTCAAGCAGGACGCCTACACCGGCGAGAAGGCCAAGTCGCTGCACGCGGCGGATGACGGCAAGGTGACCTTGGAAAACGGTGATGGTCCCAAGACGGTAGAGCTGGCGAGTGTCCAGCAGATCCTCAAGCCCAAGCCGGTGGTCGAGGATCTGGTGTGGAAAGGCAATATCGATGCGGCGCTGGATTATCAGCGGGCTGACAAGGATACCGACGATTACGACATCGACTTCAAGACCACGGCGCGCCATGGTCGGTGGAGACATATCGCGGAAGGCGAGTACAACCGCGAATTCCAGGATGACGTGGTCACGACCGACAATTGGCGGGGAGAGTACTCCCTCGACCGTTTCCTGACGGAAAAATGGTTCTGGCAAGGTCGCCTGGTTTACAAGCGTGACAAGGTCGAAGACCTCTCCCGTCAGCGTACCGTGGGTACCGGTCCTGGTTACCAGTTCTGGGATGACGAATTGGGGGCATTCTCCCTGGGCTCCCTGGTCAACCGCACTGATTACCAATTCAGCGATGGCAGCAAGGAGAACTTCTACTCAATCGCGATGAAGTGGGACTACAACCGTTACCTGATAGGCAAGAAAGTCGAGTTCTTCACCAATGGCGAGGTGGGCAAGCCGTTGTCGGGCGTGGCCGAGTATGCGCTGGATGCCGAGATGGGCTTGCGTTACAAGGTGACAGACTGGGCGTCGCTGAACCTCAAGGCTGAGCGAGACATCATCGACGGGACCAACGATGCTGACCTGGACAAAACCCGATACACAGCAGGGTTCGGCGTGGCCTGGTAAGACGTAAAAAAGATCGCGACTTTCGGGTCGCGATTTTTTTGCCCGGCAAAAACATACGGGCACAAAAAAGCCCCGCTGTTGAGGGCGGGGCTTTTTACTAAAGCAAGTACAAGTTAGATAACTTGAACTTCTTCAGCTTGCATGCCTTTCTGACCGCGGGTAGCGATGAAAGAAACCTGTTGGCCTTCTTTCAGGCTTTTGAAGCCGTCGGATTGGATAGCTTTGAAGTGAACGAACAGGTCGTCACCGGATTGTGGAGTGATGAAGCCGAAGCCTTTTTCATCGTTGAACCACTTAACGGTACCGGTTTGGCGATTAGACATGGTGTACGTCCTTGTACA
>NZ_JBIUYA010000041.1:0-47149 GCF_044744285.1 Pseudomonas sp. NPDC087336
CTGAGGGATCGACGAAGGCAGGAGCGAGAAAAGCTGAAGGCTGCCCAAGGCAGCCTTCAGCTATGAAACATGTTTACCGGACACTAGTGACGCTCGGCGTGGGAACGATCGTCGTTTCAGGAATCCCGCTCATTCTCATAGCGATCCAGCGTATCGCGCGCAATCTCGCGTCCAAGTGCGATCAACTCCGGTGCCTTGTAGAACTCGAAAAACCGGCATACCCGCTTCGGCACGTTGATCAGGATGTCCGGCGGATACCCGGCAATCTTGTATTGCGCCAGCGAGGTCTGCATCACCTCGAAACTCTGGTTGATCAAATCCAGCAGGGACGCCGGCCCCACGTTGTCGATGATGAACGACCCGGTGGCGGACTTCGGCGCACCGTCCCGTTCAGGCGCGGCCGCCGGTTGTTGGGCTTCGGGTTCGGCCGACTCGACCCAGGGGTTGATCTCCGCCGCTTCGGCCATCAGCGCTTCCTTCTCCAGCAACAGCAATTGTTCGGCCTGCTTGCGCCGGAACGGCATCTTCGAACCCAGGGAACTGATCAGGCTGTCGAAGCGGGTCTTGAACGCGGCCGGACGCTGGATCACCGGCAACTGATAGTGACGCTGGTTGGTGGAGTTGAGGTTGACTGCGATGATCAGGTCGCAATGGCTCGACACCACCGGCACGATCGGCAACGGGTTGAGGATGCCGCCATCGACCAGCATGCGATTACCCTGCATCACCGGTGTAAACAGACTGGGAATCGCCGCCGAGGCACGCATGGCCTGGTGCAGGCAGCCCTCCTGGAACCAGATTTCCTGCTGGTTGGTCAGGTCGGTGGCCACCGCCGTATAGGGGATGCGCAGGTCTTCGATATTGATTTCACCTACGATCTTGCGGATCTGCCCGAAAACCTTTTCCCCGCGGATGGCCCCCAGGCGAAAACTGACGTCCACCAGGCGCAACACGTCGAGGTAATCCAGGCTCTCGATCCAGTCGCGATAATCATCGAGTTTGCCGGCGGCGTAGATCCCGCCAACCACCGCCCCCATGGAACAACCGGCGATACAGGCGATATCGTAGCCACGCCGTTCGATTTCCTGGATGACGCCGATATGGGCATAGCCCCGGGCTCCACCCGAGCCCAATACCAGTGCGACACGCTTTTTCATTGATCGCCCTCGTTTGAATGGTTCAACAATGCACCCATCGAGGGGCCCGCTTCAATCGCCAGGTCGTTCGGTTGCGCGAATGGGTCGTTTTTTCGACACTCCATGGCGGCAGATAGGTATTCTCGCGCCACAGGGTTCGGGTTGGCGATGGACGGCACTTTTTGCCCGCCAGACCGTCCTACCTGCATAGTATTTACCTATCTTTGAGGTGTAAGAAATGAAAGCCTGGATCTGTGTGCCACTGATTGCCCTGGCACTGGCCGGTTGTGCCGGCAAAACCGCTTATCGCGACAGCTGCGGCAGCCAGCTCGATGCCGCGTGGCGCGAGCTGGACCTGGCCAAGGCCGAAGGCTTCGCCGGAACCGTCAGCTACTCCAAGGCGTTGTCGCTGCTGACCGCGGCCAAGACCCAGCAGCAATTCGAAGGCTTCGAGGGCTGCTCGAAGAAGGCCGAGAAGGCGCGTTTCTATATTCGTGAATCGCGCGCGGGGCGATAGGCGTGAAGCAGCTATAGGTTATAAGCTGCAAGCTGCAAGTCAGTTCGCTTGCAGCTTGCAGCTTGAAGCTCGCAGCTGTTTAAGGAGTAAACCAAATGATCGATAGGTTGGTGGCCCGGGTCCTGGGCCTGGAAATTCGTCTGCTGGCCTGTCAGGCACGCTTGAGTGCCCACACCGACCCTGAGGCCTTGCACGACTTGCGCACTACGGTGCGCCGATTGCGCAGCCTGTTGCGGCCGTTGCGGGGCTTGCCCGGGGTCGAACAGCTGGAGGTGGCGGCGTCCGGGGTGGGCGACCTGACCACGCCATTGCGCGATCGCGAGGTGTTGGCGGCCTACTTGCTTGAGCACGATCAAGTGCAAGCCGCGCAGCGGCGCATGGTGCAAATGGCCAAGGCCTATCCCGCGGTGGCGACCAGTACCGAGCTTGCGCAACTGCTGATGATCCTCGATGCCTTCCCGCGATTCCTGCGCGCTTCTCAGCGCCAGGGGTTGCTCAAGGGGATCGGCAAGAGCATCGAAAAGCGCCTGGGCAAACAGTGGAAGAAACTCGACACCGCCCTGCACGATCCGGCCCATGACCGTCATCGTTTGCGCCTGCTGATCAAGCGCGTGCGCTACGGCATCGACGCCTACCCCGAACTGGATCGCCTGCCCCCGGCCGCCATGCCCAGATTGAAAGCGGCCCAGGGAGCCCTTGGGGATTGGCACGACTGTGTGCAATGGCTGGCCATGGCCGAGCAGGAAGCCGATTTGCAGCCTTGCGTCGCCGTTTGGCAAGCCACCATGGCCGAGGCCGAACAGCGTGCCGACCGGGTGCTGGACAAACTCAGCAAGGCCTGTTTCAAATCCTGAAACCACCACGGCCCTTTGTAGGAGCGAGCATGCTCGCTTCTACAGGGAGGCACAGGCGGCTCATCTGTCAGTCAATTTGACCGGAATAGGCACTGTACAGCCCCAGTGAGCTGGTTAAGATTCCTTCATCCTTTTCCTGCCTTGAGGTCTTCATGCGCTTTTGCGATCTGCTCGACGCTGTCCGCCGTCAGCCACTGGAACTGTCGATCCCGGCCGGATGGGCGCAAGGCCGCGCCAGTTTCGGCGGCCTGGTGGTTGCCTTGCAATACGAAGCCATGCGCGCCAAGGTGCCGGCGGACCGGCCGGTGCGCTCGCTGGCTATCACCTTTGTCGGCCCGGTCGAACCCGACGTGCCGGTCAGTTTTGAAGTCGAGGTATTGCGCGAGGGCAAGGCGGTCAGCCAGGTGCTGGGCCGGGCGATGCAGGGCGGCCAGGTGGTCACCCTGGTCCAGGGCAGCTTCGGCGCCTCGCGTCCATCGGAAGTGGCGGTGCAAGCCGTGTCGGCGCCAGCGATGAAGCATTGGGACGACTGCCAGGAACTGCCCTTCATCGAGGGCGTGCTCCCGCAATTCATGCAGCATCTGGCGATGCGCTGGAGTGTTGGCGGGTTGCCGTTCACCGGCAATACCTCCCGTCAAATGGGTGGCTGGGTGCGCTTGCGGGGTGATGTGAAGGAGGAGCCGGTCACCGAGGCGCACATCCTGGCGCTGGTGGATGCCTGGCCTCCGGCCCTTATGCCGTTCCTGAAGAAGCCGGCGATGGGCAGCACGCTGACCTGGACCATCGAATTCGTCCAGCCGTTGCGGGAGCTGAGCACCCTGGACTGGTGCAAGTACCTGGTCGAAACCGAGCATGCCGCCGACGGCTACGGCCATGCCGCCGCGAAGTTGTGGGACGTGGAAGGGCGGTTGATCGCCATGAGCCGGCAAACGGTGACGGTGTTCGGCTGATCAATGACGACGGTGGCGCTCCTTCCAGGCGCGCCACCAGCCGCCGCTGAGGAAATATCGCGGGAAGGTCAGGAATTGCTCGACCAGCAAACGTGAAACCGCATCCTTACGATCGCTGAACGGCTCGGAAGCCTGCGCCTCCAGGGTATGGCCATGGCGTTGCAAGCCCAGGGCGGCAATCACACCGATGATGCCGATGGCGAAATTGGCCAGGTTCAGGCTGAACACCCCGCAGGCGATCAGCAGGAAGGCGACGATGAACAACGGCACGGCAATCAGGTGCAACACCAGATTGGCCGGGTGTTGGTGATTGTTCGGGTACGCACGCCATTGCCAGGCGGGAAGGTTAGGGTGACGTTTACCCATGATGCCGATCCTCGATCCATGTTGAACTCATGAATTAAGGATAGGCCCGGTAAATGCAGGCGGCGAATCAAGCTTGGCTATCGAAGCGATAGCGGTCATGGTCAATATCGATGTTATAGCCTGAGCTGTCCGATCGCCGTGCTCAATTGCCCGGCCAACACCGCCAGCTCAACACTGGTGGTTGCCGAGCTGACGGTCTGGCGCACCGTATTCTCGGTCACGTCGCGGATGCTCACCACCGCCCGGTTCATCTCTTCGGCCACCTGGCTTTGTTGCTCGGCCGCCACGGCGATCTGGGTGTTGCTTTCGCGCATTTGCGCCACCGCCCCGGTGATCTGCGCCAACGCGGTCCCAGCCTCCTGGGCCTGCTGAACGCATTCGTCGGCCTTGAATGAACTCTCCTGCATGAAGTCCACCGCATCGCGAGTACCTGATTGCAAGGCGGACACCATTACGGTGATTTCATCGGTGGAGGTTTGTACGCGCTTGGCCAGGTTGCGCACTTCATCGGCGACCACCGCAAAGCCACGGCCCATTTCACCGGCCCGGGCCGCTTCGATCGCCGCGTTCAGCGCCAGCAGATTGGTCTGCTCGGCAATGCTGTGGATCACATTGACCACTCCGTTGATCTTCTGGCTGTCCTCGGCCAGGCGCTGGATCATCTCGGCGGTCTGCTGCACCCCGGTAGACAGTCCGGCAATCGATCGCTGCACCCGCATGACCACTTCCTGCCCGCTGCCGGCCAAGGTGTCGGCAGATTGCGACAGGTCACGGGTGGCACCGGCGTGCTGGGCGATGTGATAGACGGTGGCGGTCATTTCATTGATGGCCGTTGCCGCCTGATCGGTTTCGCTCTGCTGGCCGAGCATGCCGTGACGCACCTCATTCATGCTCGAGGCCAGGCGTGCTGCGCCTTCGTCGAGTTGTCGGATCGTGCTGGCGACAGTGCTCACCACACCCTGGTAACCGGCTTGCATGGCGTTGAACGCGTTGGCCATCTGCCCGACTTCGTCGCTGCAGGTCAGTGGGACGCGGGCCGACAGGTCGCCGGTTTTTTCAACGTGGAGCATCACGTCTTTGAGGGTATTGAGCTGACTGAGCAAAAAGCGGATCAACAACTGCGAGGCACCGAGCATCGCCAGCATCAGGATGAACACCGCCAGCGCATAGTTGGCAACACGCTCGCCGAACACCTGGCCCAGGCTTGGGCCATGGGCGATCAGCGCAACCCGCTGACCATCCGCACGGGTGACGACTTGGGCGCCGATCGGCAGGTCGTCACCGAAATACGGCAATGAATTGATCTCGACCCAGCCGTTGGCGTCGGCCAGTGCCTGCAGCGGCTGTCCGTTCAGCCGCGGTACCTGGTCGTGTTCGAACATCAGCAGGTTCTCGGCCTTGGGCAAAGGCTGCCCGGCAGGCCAGGCCGCGAGCAATCGCGCCTGGGCCTGGGCCGATGCCTGGGCGGCATTGCTGCGGGCTTGTTGCTCGAGTTGCACGGCATACAACACCAGCAGTAGCGTGGTGACGAAGGCGACGGCATTCACCGCCCAGAATTTGTACTTCAGCGAGATGTTGCTAAGCCAGGCACCCATGGAGGTCTTCTCTGATAGCGGAAACAGTTTTGGCAAGGTGCCATTATTGTGCCGCTATTGTTTGGCTGAACGCTTGATGCAGGTCAAGATTGCGAGCCCTGTTTGCAAGCCGCCATCGTCGGGCGTAATGCGCTATCCTGCGCGCCCTGAAAATTGACTTGCTACAGGATCTGCCCCCCATGAAAGCCGCCCTCATCGAACTCATCAGCAACATCAGCTCCGGGTGCATGGCCGATGACGAAATCGAGAAAGTCGCTGACGAAGCGGCCCAGGCCTACGCAGATCCTGCGGCTTTCCTCGGCGCCAACCCGGACATCAACTACGACGACAGCTTTCCGATCCCGCTGGGTGAGTGGGTGGTCGTTGGCAGCCTGCCCGAGACCGTGCTGTTCCAGGCCGACACCTATGTGGACCTGTTTGCCCAGATCGTCGCCTCGTTCGGCCCGGGGGTAGAGTTCAATCTCAAGCCCAAGCAATTGGCCAAGACCGAAGCGCTGACCGCGCTGAATCGCATCCAGGTGCAGATGAGCAGCCTGAACAAGGAAAATGGCGGTTACACGCTGATGAACTTCAGCCAGTTGCTGGACGATGAACTGCAAGTGGTACTGGTCTACGGCAATGCCGTGCCACGGGTACTCGAGCTGTGCGCCGAAGCCGGCATCGCCGCCGCGCCCTCGCTGGAAGCCTTGAAAGTGTCGATCCACGTCTGAACCGTCAAAGCTGTCAAAAAAAGGGAACCCTGGTCAGGGACGGCTATCCTAAGAGGGCATATCACTCTTCGGGAGCGTCATCATGGGTTCCACGTTCAACAGCCTGGTGGGCTTGATCATTCTTGCCTTGGACATCTGGGCAATCATCAACGTGTTGAAAAGCGGTGCCGAAACCGGGATGAAAATCTTCTGGGTGCTGTTGATCCTGTTGCTGCCGGTTCTGGGCCTGATCATCTGGGCGATTGCCGGTCCCCGGGGGAACGTGCGCATCTGACAGGGGTCACCGTCTGAACGGGGCGTCAGGCAGCCTTTGCTGACGCCTGCTATTGTTGATTCGCCGGAACATTTACCCCGCGTCCAGGGTCGAGATAGGTGTAAGCCCATCCATGGGTTTTATCGAGGAGGCACCGATGCAAAAGTGGAAAGTCACTTTCGTGGATGATCATGGTGAATTAATCGACGAAGTCTTCGAGTGCGAGGAGTGCCCGAGTCACGAAGAGGCCGCCAAACTCATCAAGGAACGGTTGCTTCCCGTGGCCGCCGAACTGGATCTGAACGATCTGGAGGGGCGCACTTGCGATGCAGGCGTCAAAAGCCTGAAATCCCAGAACAGTATTGAAATTCGCAGCATCACCCCCGTCTGAACCTCTTCTCGTTATCGACTACAGCAGAACCAGGCCTTGGCAGCGGCTCTATCTTGGGGCTACTCTGCAATCGAGATCAGCGAATGAATCGCTAAGGTCTGGTCTTGTCAGCTCCATGCTTGTTTCCCGTCGGCATCTGGTTGCCGATTGGTGCGCACCTTTGGGTTCGCACACAGGGAGTACGGAAAGTCTATCCATCAGTTTGAGGAGGACGTTTCATGAGCACAGCCTATCAAGAAGACATCAGCAGCAGTGTGCTGCGCCGCATGAAAGAAGGCGGTTTTGACTTTTCCCGGTTCCATCCCATCGAGTTCTACGCCATTTTCCCGGACGAGGAGCGGGCACGCAGGGCGGCAGGTCATTTCCACCGTGGTGAATCCCTGGATGCGCAAGTCAGTGTGCGCGACGATGGCGCCTGGGCGCTGGAATTGTGCAAAGTCATGTATGCCACCTACGACGACATTGGCGATTTCGAGCAGGGCTTCGAAGCCGTGGTCGAGCCACTGGGCGGCATCATTGAAGGCTGGGGTGTGAAACAGGAGGTACGAGGGCGACTCGCATAAACTTATGAACAGTTACAACCAGCAATGACGGCTGACCTTCGGGTTGGCCGTTTTCGTTTTTGCCGAAGGGAAATTCAACACGGCTTTGTAGGAGCCCGGCTTGCCGGCGAAGGCGTCCCCGAGAGTGACGCATGACTTAATGACGCCTTCGCCGGCAAGCCGGCTCCTACAGACTATGCTGGTCACAGGCGACAACAACGCCTTGCAATGAAGCGGGGGCAGTCAGGTTGGGGCATTTACCGCACAGGATTGGTGCGGTGTTCGCATAGTGATTATCCAACCGATTGAAATCTAAGCGTTTCTGCCGATGGCACGGGCCTTGCGAAGGCCTGGATGTCCGGGTGACAAGGAGTACGGCATGATCCGCACCTATTTTGATGAGATGTACGATGCCGGCGGCCAGGTCCGCCCGCATTATCGGGAGTTTGCCCGTTGGCTGGCCGAGACGCCTGACGAGCTTCTGGCACAACGGCGACGCGAGGCCGATCTGTTATTTCATCGCGCCGGGATTACCTTCACGCTCTACGGTGATGAGCAGGGGACAGAGCGCCTGATTCCCTTCGACACCATCCCGCGCAGCATCCCCGCCAGTGAATGGCGTGTGGTCGAGCGCGGCTGTATCCAGCGGGTCAAGGCGTTGAACATGTTCCTCGCCGACCTGTACCACGAGCAGCGCATCATCAAGGCCGGGATCATTCCCGCCGAGCAGGTGCTGGCCAACGAGCAATACCAGTTGGCAATGCAAGGGTTGGACTTGCACCGCGATATCTATTCGCACATTTCCGGCGTCGACCTGGTACGCGACGGCGACGGCACCTACTACGTGCTCGAGGACAATCTTCGTACACCGAGCGGCGTCAGCTACATGCTCGAAGACCGCAAGATGATGATGCGACTGTTCCCCGAGCTGTTTGCGGCCCAGCGCATTGCCCCGATCGACCATTACCCGAACCTGTTGCTCGACACCCTGAAAAGCTCCAGCCCCATCGATAACCCGAGTGTCGTGGTGCTGACGCCGGGGCGCTTCAACAGCGCGTTCTTCGAGCATGCGTTCCTGGCGCGGGAAATGGGCGTCGAGTTGGTGGAGGGCGCGGATCTGTTCGTGCGGGACGACAAGGTGTTCATGCGCACGACCGACGGGCCGAAAGCCGTCGACGTGATCTACCGCCGTCTCGACGATGCGTTCCTCGATCCGCTGGCATTCAATCCCGACTCGATGCTGGGCGTGCCGGGGCTGCTGTCGTCCTATCGTTCCGGCAATGTCGTGTTGGCCAACGCCATCGGCACCGGGGTGGCGGACGACAAATCGGTGTATCCGTTCGTCACCGACATGATCCGTTTCTATCTGGACGAAGAACCGATCCTGAAGAACGTGCCCACGTGGCAGTGTCGTAATCCTTCTGAACTGTCCCACGTTCTGGCCAATCTGCCAGAGCTGGTGGTCAAGGAAACTCAGGGCTCCGGCGGCTACGGAATGCTGGTGGGGCCAGCGGCGACCGCTGCGGAAATCGAAGCCTTCCGCGCACGCATCATCGCCAAGCCCCATGCTTACATCGCACAGCCGACGCTGTCGCTGTCGACCTGTCCGACCTTTGTCGAAAACGGCATCGCGCCACGCCACATCGACCTGCGTCCGTTTGTATTGTCTGGCCGTGAAACCCGGGTCGTGCCCGGCGGTTTGACCCGTGTCGCCCTGCGCGAAGGCTCCCTGGTGGTGAACTCCTCCCAGGGCGGCGGAACCAAGGACACCTGGGTGGTCGAGGATTGAAGGAAGCCTGACATGTTAAGTAGAACTGCCTCGGATCTGTATTGGATGTCGCGTTACCTGGAGCGGGCGGAAAACCTCGCACGGATGCTCGACATCAGTTATTCGCTGTCGCTGATGCCCCAGGATGGTCGCGGTAACGGCTTGCACGAATTGGCCATGCCGTTGCTGATTACCGGCACCCTGGACGATTACCTCGAACGCCACGGCGAGCTGCATGCCGAACGGCTGTTGCATTTCTTTGCCCTGGACGCGGCCAACCCGGCGAGCATCTACAGTTGCCTCGGTGCCGCACGGGCCAGTGCCCACGCGGTGCGTGGCCGCATCACCGCCGACATGTGGGAAAACATCAACGCCACTTGGCTTGAGATTCGCGGCATCGCCGGACAGGGCCTGAGCCGCTACGGCATGAGCCGTTTCTGCGAGTGGATCAAGGAGCGTTCCCACCTGTTTCGTGGCGCCTCCTACGGCACCATCATGCGCAATGACGCGTTCCGCTTCATTCGCCTGGGGACGTTCATCGAAAGGGCCGACAACACACTGCGCCTGCTTGATGCCCGCTACGAAATGGCCGGCGATCAGGCCGAAGCGGTCAGCGACGGCACGGCCCACGCCTACTACCAGTGGAGTGCGTTGCTGCGCGCCTTGTCGTCTTTCGAGGCGTACACCGAGATCTACCGTGACGCCCCCGGTGCCCGGCATGTGGCCGAGTTGCTGCTGCTGCGGGCCGATGTGCCGCGCTCCTTGCGGGCCTGCACCGAAGAAATCGACCAGATCCTCGCGCAACTGCCGGGGGCCAATGGCCGCCCGGCACAGCGCATGGCAGCAGAGATCGACGCGCGATTGCGCTACACCGGCATCAACGAAATCCTCGACGAAGGGCTGCATGCCTGGCTGACCGAGTTCATCCCGCTGGTACGCCAGTTGGGTAACGCCATTCACAGTTCCTACCTGGAGGCTGCATGAGACTTTCCATAAGCCACGAGACCACCTATCACTACGAGGATCAGGTGCGGGCGAGCATCCAGTACCTGCGACTGACCCCCCACGACAGCGAGCGCCAGCACGTGCTCAGCTGGCAGCTTGATCTCCCGCGGCCGGTGCGCGCGCAACTGGATCCGTTCGGCAACATCCTGCACGTGCTGACCATGGACGAGCCTCACGAGGCGATCATCATCGGCGCCCGAGGCCAGGTCGACATCGACGAGTTGCGCGAGGCTGAGCACGAGAGCCAGTCGGCATTGCCGTTCCTGCGCTTCACCCGGCTGACCGAAGCCGACCAGGCGCTGCGCGCGTTCGCCGACAAGGCCTGCAAACAGCGCCGCGATCGTACGGCGCTGATCGACTTGATGCATGGCCTGAACCAGCACATGACCTACACGCCGGGCGCCACCGAAGTGGACACCAGCGCCGCGCAGGCTTTCGCCGGACGTTCGGGCGTGTGCCAGGACCACACCCACGCGTTCCTCGCCTGTGCCCGCAGCCTGGGCGTGCCTGCGCGTTATGTGTCGGGGTATTTGTACAGCGAAAACAGCGAGCACCTGGCCAGTCATGCCTGGGCCGAAGCCTGGCTCGACGACGCCTGGTACAGTTTCGATGTAACCAATGAACTGGCGCGACCCGAGCGCCATTTGAAACTGGCGGTGGGCCTGGATTACCTGGACGCCTGCCCGGTGCGCGGCATGCGTCGCGGGGGAGGGTGTGAGCAGATGCATGCGAAGGTGTTCGTATCGCCGACGCCTGTGCCGGTGATCTCGGTGCAACAACAGTAGGAGCCAGCGGTGCGGCGATCCGACTTGCCTGCGAAGGCGTCCTTGAACATTGCGACGGTCTTGCGGGCACCTTCCTTTGTAGGAGCCCGGCTTGCCGGCGAAGGCTGCCTTGAGTCTTGCGGCGAATTCCCGGGCGCCTTCGCCGGCAAGCCGGGCTCCTACAGGGTCGGTGTCAAGGTTTAACTTTGCGCCCGACCATATGCTGCAAATACCCCACCAACATCCGCAGATCCTCATCCGGCAACACTTCGGCCGAGAACCCCGGCATCTTCGCCTGCGGCCACTGGCGCAAACTCTGCGGATCGCGGATATAGCGCTGGAGGAAATCCGCTCCAAAGTACTCGGTCGGGTTGTACGGAATATTCAGGTCCGGGCCGAACTGCGAATCCCCGGCACCGTTGAGTCGATGGCACGCCAGGCAGTTTTTCTGAAACAGCGCAAAACCCTTGTTCACCGGGTCATCGGCCTTCAACGCAGGATTGGGCAACAGGGCAGGGAAGCGCGCCGCCACCGGGGCCATGCGCTTGATGCTGGCGACCTCGAACGGCCATTGTTCCGGGCTGATGTTGCCTGCCCGCGGATCGGTCCAGACCATGTAAAACGGCCCGGCACTGTGTTTGCCTTCTGCCAGCGGCGGCCACGGTTGGGCCGGATCTTCGATCGCCAGCCAGGCACGCGCGCCCTGGGTGTTGAGCAGCGGCGCCGCCGACAACTCGGCGGCGAAGCCGTCCAGCGCCACGGCTTGCAGGTGGTCGTCGGGCTTGATGTCGGTCAATAGCGCGGCGAGCGGTACGGCGCGATAGGTCATGTCACGCTTGTAGGACACGTCATTGCTGATGCTGATGGTCTGGACCTGAGGGTGCTTGAGCAGCTCCTCGGTTTGCCACGTGCGACTGTTCGCGCCCAGCTCCAGGTTCAGCTGTGCGGCATGGAGAGGCGTGCTGAGCAGCAGGGCCCCGAACACAATGAGTGTTTTCAAATGATCGCCATCCATGTCGTGGAAATGCCGCAAAGGTTGGCACAGCCACGCTGGCTCGGGAAGCGAGCCAGCCACATTTTTACGTGGCGATTAAAAATCTGCCGTCGTCTTTTTAAGGATCGACTAACCGATCACCTTGGTCAGGTTCGGCAAAATCAACAACAGGGTGGTGGCGAAAAGAATGAGCCCGGCTTGACGAACTTTCGATTGTTTGAACATGGCTGACCGCCTTTTTTTTGTTATTTCCTGATGCCTGCCTGGACATCTCCGTGACGGCAAACGTTGCACTCCTGTAGGACGAGCGCCTCGGCAAAACCCGACGACAACTTCGTACACCTTCACCTTAGAGCCCGCGTCACGCTTGGTTTAGATCCATTTAGTATGGTGTTCTCAAAAAATCCTATTAAAAAGACATGAGGCATATTGCCAGCTTCTTGGGCGGCCTTTTGCTAGACACCTGCGTGTCCTGAACCGGTTCACCGCGTGCTGGATGACCGTCCGTCTGAGCGTGCGCGTCAATGCCCTTGAGCGCTGCGGTCATTGAATCCCCGGCCGCTCGGAATAAGGTGGAGGCTCTTTACAGGATCAAAAGATCGCAGCCTTCGGCAGCTCCCCCAGTCAGGTTCGAGGACGTCATGACCCAAGCTTTGATTTTCGACGCGTTACGCACGCCCCGGGGCAGAGGCAAGGCCAACGGTGCCTTGCACAGTGTCAAACCGGTGAGCCTGGTGGCCGGCTTGCTCACGGCGCTGCAACAGCGAACCGACCTTGATACCAGCCAGGTCGATGACGTGGTGCTCGGTTGCGTGACGCCCATCGGCGATCAAGGCTGCGACATTGCCAAGACCGCGGTGCAGGTGGCGGAGTGGGACGTCAGCGTGGCGGGTGTGCAGATCAATCGATTCTGCGCCTCGGGGCTGGAGGCGGTGAATCTGGGAGCAATGAAAGTCCGTTCCGGTTTCGAAGACCTGGTGGTGGTTGGCGGCGTCGAGTCCATGTCGCGCGTCCCCATGGGCAGCGACGGCGGGGCGTGGGCGCTGGACCCGCAAACCAACCTGCACAGCCATTTCATTCCACAGGGCGTGAGCGCCGACCTGATCGCCACGCTTGAAGGTTTCAGCCGTCAGGACGTGGATGCCTACGCGCTGCACTCGCAACAAAAAGCCGCACGGGCGCGCGCCGATGGTTCGTTCAAGCACTCGTTGGTACCGGTGCAGGACCAGAACGGCATCATCCTGCTCGATCATGATGAGTTCATCCGCGCCGAATCGACCCTGGAAGGCCTGGGCAAGCTCAAGCCGAGTTTCGAAACGATCGGGCAAATGGGCTTCGATGCCACCGCGCTGCGGGTCTTCAGCCAGGTGGAGCGGATCAATCATGTGCACACCCCCGGCAACAGTTCCGGGATCGTCGACGGCGCGGCATTGATGTTGATCGGCTCCGAGGCCAAGGGCCGGGCGCTGGGCTTGCAACCACGGGCGCGGATCGTCGCCACGGCAGTCACCAGCACCGACCCGACCCTCATGCTCACCGGCCCCGCGCCGGCCACCCGCAAGGCGTTGGCCAAGGCCGGGCTGCGGGTCGAAGACATTGGCCTGTTCGAGGTCAACGAGGCGTTTGCCTCGGTGGTGTTGAAGTTCATCAGGGACATGGCCGTCGACCCGGACAAGGTCAATGTCAACGGTGGCTCCATTGCCATGGGCCACCCGTTGGGCGCCACAGGCTGCGCCATTCTCGGCACGCTGCTCGATGAACTGGAGAGCCGGAGCCTGCGCTATGGCCTGGCGACCTTGTGCGTCGGCGGCGGCATGGGCATTGCCACCATCATCGAACGCCTCTGAGCCCCGACTGCAAGGAACCTGTTTATGAGCCAAGCCATTCGCTACGAAAAGGGCCAGGACCAGATCGTCGTCCTGACCCTCGACCTGCCGGGCCAGAGCGCCAATACCATGAACGCGGTCTACCGCGAGGCCATGGCCGACTGTATCGCCCGTCTGCTGGCCGACAAGGACAGCATCGCGGGAGTGATCATTACCTCGGCCAAGAAAACATTCTTTGCCGGTGGCGACCTCAACGAACTGATCAAGGTCGGCAAACCCGAAGCCAACGCTTTTTATCACAGCGTACTGACCCTCAAGGGCCAACTGCGCGCCCTGGAAACCCTCGGTAAACCCGTGGTCGCCGCGATCAATGGCGCGGCGCTGGGCGGTGGCTGGGAAATCTGCCTGGCCTGCCATCACCGCATTGTGCTGGACGATCCCGGCCTGCAACTCGGCCTGCCGGAAGTGACCCTCGGCCTGCTGCCGGGCGGTGGCGGGGTGGTACGCATGGTGCGCATGCTGGGCATTGAAAAAGCCCTGCCGTACCTGCTCGAAGGCAAGAAAATCCGCCCGCAGCAGGCCTTGCAGGCGGGTTTGATCGATGACCTGGCGATCGATCGCGAGGCGCTGCTGAGCAAGGCGCGCGCCTGGATCATGGCCAACCCGAAGGCGGTTCAGCCCTGGGACGTGAAGGGCCATCAGATTCCTGGTGGCACGCCGTCGAACCCGAAAGTCGCGCAGATGCTGGCTATTGCACCGTCGATCCTGCGCAGTAAAACCCAGGGCACGCTGCCCGCACCGGAGAAAATCCTGTGTGCCGCGGTGGAGGGCGCCCAAGTGGATTTCGACACCGCGCACCTGATTGAAACCCGTTACTTCACGGAGCTGGTCACCGGCCAGGTCGCGAAAAACCTGATCGGCACCTTCTGGTTCCAGCTCAACCAGATCAATGCCGGAGGTTCGCGTCCTCAAGGCTTCGCGCCCCATGTGACGAAAAAGGTCGGCGTGCTCGGTGCCGGGATGATGGGCGCGGGCATCGCTTTTGTCAGCGCATCGGCCGGTATCGATGTGGTGCTCAAGGACATCAGTCTGGCGGCGGCCGAGAAGGGCAAGGCGCACTCGGCGTCGTTGCTCGACAAGAAAGTGGCGCGCCGGCAGATGAGCGCCGAACAGCGTGAAGCAGTACTGGCACGCATCCATACCAGCGAAAACGATGCCGATCTGGCGGGTTGCGATCTGATCATCGAAGCGGTTTTCGAAGACCGTGAGTTGAAGGCCAGAGTCTCATCGGCCGCGCAAAAAGTGGTTGGCGCGGATGCGCTGATCGCTTCCAACACCTCGACCCTGCCGATCAGTGGCCTGGCCACGGCGGTGCCGGACCCGAGCAAGTTCATCGGCCTGCATTTCTTCAGTCCTGTGGAAAAAATGCCCTTGGTGGAAATCATCAAGGGCGTCGGCACCAGCGACGAAACCCTGGCTCGCGGGTTCGATTTCGTCCTGCAAATCCGGAAAACTCCGATCGTGGTCAACGACAGCCGGGGTTTCTTCACGTCCCGGGTGTTCGGTACGTTCACCAATGAAGGCATTGCCATGCTGGGTGAAGGTGTCTGCGCGGCGATGATCGAGACCGAGGCGCGCAAGGCTGGCATGCCGGTCGGGCCGTTGGCGATCTCCGACGAGGTTTCCTTGAGCCTCATGAGCCATATCCGTCAGCAAACCGCCAAGGACCTGCAGGCAGAAGGCAAGGCGCCAGTCGAGCATCCGGCGTTCGCCGTGATCGACTTGCTGCTCAGCGAATATAAGCGTGCGGGCAAGGCCGCCGGGGGTGGTTTCTATGAATATCCGGCCGGTGGCCAAAAGCATCTGTGGCCGGAACTGAAAACCCGTTTTGAAAAGGCCGACGGGCAGATTTCGCCAAAAGATGTGCGCGATCGGCTGCTGTTCGTGCAAGCCATCGAAACCGTGCGCTGTATGGAGGAGGGCGTGCTGAGGTCGACGGCGGATGCCAACGTCGGCTCGATCTTCGGCATCGGCTTCGCTGCCTGGACCGGTGGTGCACTGCAATTCATCAATCAGTACGGGGTCAAGGACTTCGTCGCCCGCGCCCAGTATCTGGCCGGGCAATACGGCGAGCGCTTTGCACCGCCGGCCCTACTGCTGGAAAAAGCCGCCAAAGGGGAGGCGTTTTAGGGATCGGTGACACACTGCGGGGCTTGCCTTGTCACGGTGTTTCAAGGCAGGCTCTGGGGTGTGCATTATTCCCATCATGTGTCAGGTATTTTTTATGTCGTTACGCATCTGCATTCTGGAAACCGACATCCTGCGTCCGGAATTGGTCGACCAATATCAGGGCTACGGGCAGATGTTCAAACACCTGTTTTCGCAGCAACCCATCGCCGCCGAGTTCACTGTCTATAACGTGATGCAGGGCGAGTATCCCAGCGATGACCTGACGTTCGACGCCTACCTGGTGACCGGCAGCAAGGCCGATTCCTTTGGCACCGACCCCTGGATCGAAACGCTCAAGACATACCTGCTCAAGCGCTACGAGCGCGGCGACAAGCTGCTGGGCGTGTGCTTCGGCCACCAGTTGCTGGCGCTGCTGCTGGGTGGCAAAAGCGAACGGGCGACGCAAGGCTGGGGCGTTGGCACCCATAAATACAAACTCGCTGCCAAGGCGCCATGGATGAGCCCGGTGAAGGAAGAGCTGACCCTGTTGATCAGCCACCAGGATCAGGTCACCTCGCTACCGGAAAACGCCACGGTGATCGCCTCCAGCGATTTCTGTCCGTTCGCCGCCTACCACATTAACGATCAGGTGCTGTGCTTCCAGGGGCATCCGGAATTCATCCACGACTATTCCCGGGCGTTGCTGGAAATACGCCAGCAGGCGCTAGGCGAGCAGGTGTATTCGAAAGGAATCGCGAGCCTGGAAAGTGAGCATCACGGCACCACGGTCGCCGAGTGGATGATGCGGTTTGTGGCGCACAAACCCGAAGCCATTTAAAAGCTTCGCCGGCAAGCCGGCTCCTACAGGGAATCGCGTCCTTTGCAGGAGCTGGCTTGCCAGCGAATCTCACAGACAACTCGGTTTATCCTACAACCACCCCGACTTCTTGAAGCTCGCCCACAAACCTACGCACCCCACCGTGATAAACCCCAGAACCCCGAAGTACCCGTAATGCCAGGTCAGCTCCGGCATGTTCTGGAAGTTCATCCCGTAAATCCCGGCCACCGCCGTCGGGAACGCCAGGATGGCCGCCCACGCCGCAAACTTGCGCTGCACCACGCTCTGGCGTGAGGCTTCCAGCAAGACCCCGACCTCGATGGTCTGGCTGGCAATGTCCGCCAGGGTCGTCAGGTCCTCCATCTGCCGCGTCACATGAATCTGCACATCGCGAAAGTACGGGCGCATGTTCTTGTCGATGAAGGGGAAGTTCAGCTTTTGCAGTTCTTCACCGATCTCGACCATCGGCGCCGCAAACCGGCGCAGGCGCAACACGTCGCGGCGCAGGCTGTGCAGTTTTTGAATGTCGCGCTCGTTCAGGGAGCCGCACATGACGTTGCGTTCCAGCTCATCGATCTCGGCATGGATCGCTTCGCCCATCGGCTGGTAATTTTCGATGACGAAATCGAGGATGGCATAGAGGACGAAATCTTCCCCGTGCTCCAGCAACAGTGGGCGCGCCTCACAACGCTGTCGCACATAGGCATAGGACGCCGAGTGTCCGTTACGCGCGGTAATGATGTAGCCGTTGCCGGCAAAGATATGCGTCTCGATGAATTTGAGCTTGCCCTCTTCGCGTATCGGCGAATACGTGACGATGAACAGCGCATCGCCAAAGGTTTCCAGCTTCGGTCGGCTGTGTTTCTCCAGGGCGTCTTCAATGGCCAGTTCATGCAGGTTGAACTGGCGTTGCAGGTTGTACAGTTCCTCGGCGTTCGGCTCTTCAAGGCCGATCCAGACAAAGTGCCCCGGCTTTGCAGCCCAGGCCGCGCCTTCGTCGAGGGTGATGTTGGTGACTTTCTTACCAGCGCTGTAAACCGCAGCAGCAACAACTCTACCCATGATGGTGGTTCACTTCTTCTTGGCAGCGTTCAGCTTAGCCTTGTCTGCTACCGAGAGTCAGTGAAATCTTGTAGGAGCTGGTTTGCCGGCGAAGGCGCCGGCCTAGTCGATGGATTAGTCGACGGTCAGACTGCATTTTCAAGCGGCTTGCAACTGCCGATCCATCGAATCGATGCATTCGCGCATCTGCTCACGGCACTGGGCCATCAGCATGGGCATGTCATCCAGGCTCAAACCCGCGGTAGGAATGGCTGGCAAGGAGCGGATCAGGATTTTCCCACTGCGCCAGCGGTTCAAACGCATGTGTTTGACGTAACTGCTGACACACACCGGTACGATGGGCACCCCGGCCGCGATGGCCATCTGGAAGGCGCCTTTCTTGAACGGCAACAACTCTTCGCCAAGATTGCGCGTGCCCTCCGGGAACACCCAGATCGAAGTGTCTTCGTTTTGCAGGGTGTGGGTGGTGGTCAACATCGACTGGCGCGCCTTCTGCGCATTGCCGCGGTCGATCAACACATTGCCGGCCAGCCAGAACAACTGACCGAACAAGGGCACCCATTTCAGGCTTTTTTTACCGATGCACACGGTCCGGCGGGGCACTACGTTGCCAAACACGAACAAATCGTAGTTGGACTGATGGTTGGCAATGATCACGCAGCTGTCGGGTTTATCCATCAACGGCCCGACGTCGGCTTTTACCCGCAGACGCAGAATGCACATCGCTGGCCACGCATAGAGGCGTGCGCACAAGCGACTGTTGTCCGGATTGAACGGGCGACACAGGCCAAGCACCACGCCCAGCACACCCGCCACAATAAAGTGCAGCGCCATCAATGACATACGTAAAGCGAACAGCATTTGCAGGCCCCACCGGGACAAAAGGTGGCGCAGTGTACGGATGTGCACTGTTTTCGGCAATTGCCGCTATAGAGGCAGGAGATAGGCGATGTTTGAGTATATGTTTCTGACTGATGGGTCAGACTTGTTCTAGAGCGGTTGTAGGGCTTTTTAGCGCGGCGCATACGAAAAGCCCGACACGACGGTCGGGCTTTTCGTTGCTGCAAGTCGGGACTTAACCCATATGCTCCTGATCCAGGCTGATTGCGTTGTCCAGGGTTTCCAGCAGTGCCTTGCGTACTTTGAGCTTGGTGTTCTTGTGCGCAATCATGTTGATCTTCTTCAACTGACGCGCCGCCGCCAGTGCTGCACCTTGCAGCTCCTCAGCCGACACCACCACGTCAAGGAAACCGGCATCCACGGCGGACTGCGGATTGAACATTTCACCGTTGATCACCGAGCGGTGGAACGCCGATTTGCGCAGGCGATCACGGGCCAGCTCGATACCGGCATGGTGCATGGTCATGCCGATCTGTACTTCGTTCAGGCCGATACTGAACGGACCGTCGACACCGATGCGATAGTCGGCGGACAGCAGTAGAAACGCGCCCTTGGCCACGGCATGGCCAGGGCAAGCCACAATCACCGGGAACGGGTGCGACAACAAGCGACGGGCCAGCGTCGAGCCCGCAGTCACCAGCGCCACGGCTTCTTTAGGGCCAGACGTCATCACCTTCAAGTCGTAACCGCCCGACAGAATCCCTGGTTGACCGGTAATGATCACCACCGCGCGATCAGTCACTGCCTGATCCAGCGCAGCGTTGAACGCCGCAATCACGTCTGGAGAGATGGCATTGACCTTGCCGTTGCTCAAGGTCAGGGTCGCGATACCGTCTTCGAGGTGGTAGGAAATCAACTCACTCATGACGCTAATCCTTTCAATAAAGTAGGGCAGAAGTTACTCACCGCCACCCGCCAGGTAAAGCGCCGTGACTGACTCGCCAGTCACGCTCCACGCCGCCTGCAAGCGCCACCCGGCACGCCAGCCGCGCATCGCCAGCTATATAGAGGGGGATGCCAGGCCGGAGATTGGCCGGTTTGCCATTACCCAGGGCAACCAGAAACAGCTATGCGAGTTAAGCGCATGAAAATTCTGAAAAAAATGTTTGCCATCAGAAAGGCTTTCGACTACATTAGCGCGCCTCGACAGACAGAACTTGTTTGAAGAGATACGGTGAAGTGTCCGAGTGGCTTAAGGAGCACGCCTGGAAAGTGTGTATACAGGAAACTGTATCGAGAGTTCGAATCTCTCCTTCACCGCCACATTTATACGAAAAAGCCCTGATTATTCAGGGCTTTTTCGTTTCTGCGTTTCGGGAAAAAATTCCAGCCAGCGAGAATGTTTACCCTGGCATCGCCCAGGATTGCAGCGTATAGCCTCCCTGGCTCAACTCGGCGCGCACTTCTTGCAACAGGCTTTCCAGCTGCGCCGGGTCCGAATAGGTACTGCTTGGAACCTGTTTGCGACAAATACGCGTGCTGGCCCGGTCCATGACGGACAGGCTCAGTTCGCCATTACCGTCTTGCGGAGCCCAGGCGACGCATTGAAAAGGTTCGAATGCCTGGCCGGCAATCAAGAGTGCTTCGTTGATGCGAAACGGGGTGCTCATGGAGCCTCTCTCCTTGTACCCAAACAAATGATGTACCGCCGGTTGGGCTTACCGGCGGCTATCTATTGCGTTTGCGTGATTTGATCTTCGTCTTTGAGATCAAGCTGCTGTGTCGCAGGCGATGTCGCGCTCTGCTCCACAGCAGTCTTTCATTGCTTCACATAACTGCCTGGAGCCGGCTCCAGAGGCGAGTATTTGTCATTGCCGGTGTGCGCAACCGCCGGTTGGCGCTCGCCGGAGTGTCCCGCCAGCCAGTTGAACCAGTCATTCCACCAGCTACCTTGTTGCTGCTCGGCATTCTTGAACCAGGTCTCCGGGTTTTTGGTGACCCGATTGTTGGTCCAGTAGTGACGCTTCTGCTTGGCCGGCGGATTGACGACGCCGGCGATATGCCCGGAAGCGCCCAGTACGAAACGCTTGGGTCCCGAGAGCAGGTGGGTGCTGGCGTAGGCGCTCTTCCACGGCACGATGTGATCGTCATGGGTGGCCAGGATGTAGGCGGGAGCGTCGATTGCACGCAAATCCAGCTTGGTCCCGCAGCACTCCAACTCGCCTGATTTCAAGTCGTTCTGCAGGTAGGTGTGGCGCAGGTACCAGCAGTACATCGGCCCTGGAAGGTTGGTGCTGTCGTTGTTCCAGAACAGCAGATCCAGTGGAATCGGCTTCTGTCCCTTCAGGTATTTGTCGACGTTGTAGTTCCACCACAGCTCGTTGGGGCGCAGCAGGGAAAAGGTGTTGCCCATGTCCTCGCCACGGAACAGGCCGATGGGGCCGTTCACACCACCAATGGTGCGCTCGCGGTAGGCCACCAGTTCTTCATCGACGAAGATGTCGATCGGGCCGGTATCCAGATAATCCAGGAACGTGGCAAACAGGCTCAGGCTGGCGATCTCGCGGTCGCCGCGTGCAGCCAGTACCGCCAGCGCAGTGCTCAACAGGGTGCCGCCGATGCAGAAGCCCACGCAATTGATTCGCTGCTGGCCACTGATCTCGCGGGTCACTTGCAGGGCGTTGATCACTCCGTGCTCTATCAGGTCATCCCAGGTGGTGCCCGCGTGTTCCTGGTCAAAGTTGCGCCAGGACACCAGGAATACGGGATGTCCCTTTTCCAGCAGGTGGCGGACCATCGAGTTGTCCGGGCGCAGATCGAGGATGTAGTACTTGTTGATCGACGGCGGTACCACGAGAACCGGCTGCCGGTACTGGGTTTCGCTTTGCGGGTAGTACTGAATGAGTTGGAAGATCTGATTCTCGAAGACGACTTCGCCGGGGGTATTGGCCAGGTCGACGCCAACCTTGAAGGCGCCGCTATCGCACTGGCGCATCTTGCCTTCGTTCATGTCGCTGGCCAGATGCTGCATCCCTGTGATCAGGCTGGCACCTTGGGTCTCGACCGCACGCTGCAACGCATCAGGGTTACTGGCCAGGAAATTGCTCGGTGCGCTGGCGGCAATGGCTTGCTCCACCAGATAGCGCAGGCGTTGGCGTGCTTTCTTTTCGTCGATCAGCAGCTTGTCGAGCAGTTTCAGCAGGAAGCTGGAGTTGAGCAGGTAAAACGCGGCGAGGGAGCCGAACAGTGGCGCGCTCCAGTTACCGCTGGTGAAACGTCGATCATCGAAACTGAAGGGTTGGCCGGTCAGCAGTTTTTGGCCGAGTTGGGCCCATTCAACCTGATAGTCCGCTTGAAGGCTGTCCAGGGTTTCGCGAGGCAGATCGAACCAGGTGTCATGGTCATGCCCGGAAAACCAGGGATTGGTGCTCACCCATAGACGCAGTTGTTGCACTGCAAAAGATGCGATGAACGGAACCTGTCCTGACCAGAAGGTTTTGAATGTATGCGCGTTGTTGTCCATAAAATTCATACCGATGTGCCGGGCAGAAAAAAGCCGCGCTATGCCGGATTGCGGCGTAGCGACGGCAAGGGAGGCGGGCAACGTTGTTTGATGCCAGCCTGATGCGCGGAGCAAGGGGATCTGGTCCGCGCATTGGCTACTCGGATGCCGTTGGTTAGCGTTCGATAGCCAGGCCGACGCCTTGTCCGCCACCGATGCACAAGGTGGCGAGTCCTTTCTTGCCATCACGACGGATCAGTTCGTGTACCAGCGACACCAGGATCCGTGCCCCCGACGCGCCGATCGGATGACCAAGGGCGATCGCGCCGCCGTTGACGTTGACTTTGCTGGTGTCCCAGCCCATCTCTTTGCCAACCGCCAGCGCCTGGGCGGCGAAGGCTTCGTTGGCTTCGATCAGGTCCAGGTCCTCGACGTTCCAGCCGGCCTTTTGCAGGGTCAGGCGTGTCGCCGGGACCGGGCCGATGCCCATGATCGACGGGTCTACGCCGGCGCTGGCATAGGCCTTGATCCTGGCCAGTACCGGAAGGCCCAGCGCCTGGGCTTTGGCGGCGCTGGCCAGCAGCAATACGGCCGCACCGTCGTTGAGGGTCGAGGCGTTGCCAGCGGTCACGCTGCCGTCTTTCTGGAAGGCCGGTTTGAGTTTTGCCAAGGCTTGCGCAGTGCTGTCGACACGCGGCTGCTCGTCGGTGTCGAAGGCCAGCGGTTCGCCCTTGCGCTGAGGGATCAGGATCGGGGTGATTTCGCTCTGGAAACGCCCGCCCTCGATGGCGGCGGCGGCCTTCTGTTGCGAAGCAGCAGCGAAGGCATCCTGTGCTTCACGGGAGATTTCGTACTTCTGCGCCAGGTTCTCGGCGGTGATACCCATGTGGTAGTCGTTGAAGGCGTCCCACAGACCATCCTGGATCATGCTGTCCTGCAGTTGCGCATGGCCCATGCGCAGGCCGGTGCGAGCCTTGGGCAGGACATAGGGGGCCAGGCTCATGTTTTCCTGGCCGCCAGCAATGACCAGTTCCGCGTCGCCGCAACGGATGGCCTGGACGGCGAGGTGGACAGCCTTGAGACCGGAGCCGCAGACCTTGTTCAAGGTCAGGGCGGGCGTGGTGTGTGGCAAGCCAGCCTTGATCGCGGTCTGGCGTGCCGGGTTTTGCCCGGCGCCGGCGGTGAGCACCTGGCCGAGGATCACTTCATCAATTTGCGCAGCTTCGACACCCGTCTGCTCCAGCAGGCGGCGAATCACTGCGGCACCCAGTTCGGTCGCGGGAATTGCAGACAAAGCACCCTGGAAACTGCCAATGGCGGTACGAGTAGCGGCAACGATTACGACTTCGTTCATGCATGACCTCATGGAAAAGACAAAATTCGACGAGCAAACCGGGGCATTCATGCCCTGGTCAGGGTTATTGCATGTTCATGCCGCCGTTTACCGAGAAATCGGCACCGGTGCTGTAGGCGGACTCATCGGACGCCAGCCAGGCCACGATCGAGGCGATCTCTTCCGGCAGGCCAAGGCGACCGACCGGGATGCCCGAGATCATGCCTTCGAGGATGTCCGGACGAATGGCCGCAGTCATGGCGGTCTGGATGTAGCCAGGGGATACGGTATTGACGGTCACGCCCTTGCCGGAGACTTCCCGGGCCAGTGCCATAGTGAAGCCATGGATGCCAGCCTTGGCGGCGGAGTAGTTGGTCTGACCGAACTGGCCGCGCTGACCGTTGATCGAGGAGATATTGATGATCCGCCCCCAACCTTTGGAGAGCATGCCTTCAATGACCTGCTTGGTGGTGTTGAACAAGCCCGTCAGGTTGGTCCCGATCACGCTGTCCCAGTCTTGCGGGGTGAGCTTGCGAAAAGACGCGTCACGAGTGATGCCTGCGTTGTTGACCAGCACATCGATCGGGCCGAATTGTTCACGAGCCATCTCGAAGGCCTTGCGGGTCGACTCCCAATCGGTCACGTCGCCATAGATGAACTCGAACTCGTACCCCGCCTCGCGCTGGCTGGCAGCCCAGTCGTTCTTGCGGCTGGAATCAGAACTGCAGCCGACGATTACCTTGAATCCTTCCTTGTACAGACGCTGGCTGATTGCCGTACCAATACCGCCCATACCACCCGTTACCAAAGCAATACGACTACGCGATTCCATACATCTACTCCATTTTGTGCGCTGCAGGAGTGGGGATTGTTGGTTATCGACGGGCTGTGCGGGAAGTGTTTGAAGGTGACGTTCTCCTGTCCTTCGGTGCCACGTGGGGAGGGAGGGGATGGCAAAAAACGGGGAGAACCTATACTGGGATCAATACTTAGAACTGAATGGGTAGTTAATATTTCTGCAACAGAGTTGAAATATGTTCAACACGTGTCAGCATCGGCTCCGGACAGGACGTTCGGTTCCACTGGTCATTGAGGACGCCATGTATAGGATTAGTTCAGGTTATGCCAGCGTGCTGGCGAATACGTTTTTGGCCCAGGGACTCGACCTTGCCGCTCTGTGCGACGAGGCTGGACTGGATGTCGGGTTCGTGAAAAAACCAGGAGCATTCTGCGAGCGAAGCGTTATCTATCGTCTTTGGGAGCTGGCGGCCGAGGCTTCGAATGATCCCAATATCGGCTTGAAAGCCTACGGGGAATTCCACCCCAGCAGTTTCCAGATCGTGGGTTACACGATGATGTCCAGTTCGAACCTGAAAAGGGCGCTGGAACGCCTGGTTCGGTTCAGCCCGTTGATCGGTACCGGGTTCAGCCTCTTCCTGGTCCAGGAGGAGCAGCATTATCGATTGGCCAGTCTCGATCATCAGCAACATGGCTCGGTCAAACCCCGGCAATACACGGATGCGGCCTTGGCTTCGCTGCTGGGTTTCTGCCGTTGGCTGGCAGGTGGCAAGTCACCGCAACCCTTGAGTGTGGAGTTCACTTACCCCGAGCCTGAAGACACGTCGCAGCATCAGCGGCTTTTTGGCTGTCCGCTGAGTTTCGGGGCGGCCTATGACAGCATCCTGTTCGATGGCCAGGAGCTCCTGACGCCATTGAGTATGGCCAATGAGGCGCTGGCCACGCTGCATGACAGTTTTGCCGTGGCTCAATTGGACCTGTTGTCCGGTTACTCGATCGTTGGCAGGATTCGTGGGCTGGTGACCGAGCGCTTGAGCCAGGGGCAAGGCCAAGGGCAATGTGACATGGAATCGATTGCGGCGGCACTGAACATCAGCAAGCGCACGCTGCAACGAGGCCTTGAGAAGGACGGCACGCAATTCAAGGATGTGCTCAAAGATGTGCGGCGGCAGATGGCCGAATTTTATTTGCGCCACTCTCATTACAACCTCAAGCATGTGACCCACCTGCTCGGCTTTCATGATCACAGCAGTTTCCATAAGGCATGCATTCGCTGGTTTGGCATGACCCCCGGCCAATATCGAGCCCATGAGTCGTCGCCTGTGCTCAAGGACGTCGTGCCGTTCCGACCCATGAACGCTATCGGTCGGTGCGGGGATCACAAGATCCCAGGCTTCGCCAGCGACTACGTCGAACGGATGCACCGCTAATTTCCTGTGAAGGTTCATTGAGAGATTGGGTTCCACGAGGGCCTCCTGCCGGATGACCACCGATTCACTGGGCGTTTGGGTCAGGTGCCTGGAGATCACGCGCAGGCTTGTTATTGGTGAGGGCGCCCAGTGCGCCGTAAATACCGTAAAAACAGATCTCTTGAGTGGCGTCACGCACATCGCGGTACGCATTCAGGGTGTCTTGCATCTGGTTGGAGAACAACTCCTGCCAGGCCAGCAGCGGGTTGTCCTGGTGTACGGGGCGACGATTACGGTTGACCGTGGAAATTGTCCCGGGCAACCACCACAGCGCCGGATTCAAGCTACTCCAAAACAATTGCTGCTGATGGAAGGGGTGCGTCCTGCGCATCCATTCGGCCATGGGCTCGTTGATGATCTGACGCAGCCACGGACGTATTGATCCGTCGTAAAAAGCACTGTTGATTTCAGAGGCGCGCACTACCGAAGAGAATTCGCGATCGTCATCACGGGGCGGCTCGATGTCATCGTGGATATCGGCAATTCGTCTTGATTCGAAACGCACTCGGTATTGCACGTCATTGCTGCCTGAAGGGGCCGGCAGGTCGTCAATCAGCATTTCATGCAGCCCCGGCGGCAGCGCATTGATGGCTTCGACCGCGCCGAGCAACCCTCGGTGTTCACGCCTCGCCACCTGGCCGGAGACAAAAATACCCAAGTGGCCGATGCTGGCGTGCCGCAGGTAGACGATGGTGCGGCCTGCCTCCTGCAAGGCGAGATCGCTGGAATAGACATCGGCGATCCAGTTCAATGCCTGCTGGGGCGGGGTGATGTTGTCGCCGTAGGAACAGAACACCACCACCGGCACTTCGATCCGTTTCAGGTCGATACCGTTGCTCTTGCGGTCGGGCCCGCCCGACAATTGGTTGCCGATGAACAGATCATCGACAATCATCTCGATTTCTTCGCCATTGAGCAGGGTCGGGCTGCCCCACCAGCGTTCGAAGTCGAGGAAGCGCGCAGCTTCGCTGTCGACCTGGCTGAACAGCTGGTAGTACTTGCCCCAATAGGTGTTGGCCGGGTCCAGGTTTTCGAAGTTGCTGACCAGCCAGGTACCGTCAAAACGGCCATTGCCCAAGTCGCTGCCAAGGCGAGCCATCCAGCCGCCACCCAGCAGGCCGCCGGTGTAGCGCATTGGATTGCGGCCATTGACGCCGGCCCAGTAGGACAAGGGCGCGCCGTTGATAATGATCAGTCCCGGGAGTTCCGGTCGTGTGGCCGCCAGTCCCATCAAGGCCCAGCCAGCCTGGCAGTTGCCGATGATGATCGGCTTGCTGTTGGCCGGGTGCAGGGCGCTGACGGCTTCGATGAACCGGGCCTGGGCGTGGACGATATCGGCCAGGGTTTGCCCTGGCTGTGGCGAATGGCTGAAGGAGATGAAGTAGGTGGAGTGCCCGGCTCTGAGGCTCTCACCTATTATCGAATCCTGCTTGAAGCCGCCGATTCCCGAACCATGTCCGCCGCGCGGGTCAATGATGATCACCGGCTGGCTGTTGCTGTCGATTTTTTGCTCGGGGCCGGGGAGGATCCGCAGCAGTGAAAAGTTGACCGGGCGCGGAAGGTCAGGGCCTGCGATCAAGGTTTCATGGTTGAACTTGAGCAGCAGCGGATACCCGGCGCTTTCATGGGCCAGCCTGTTGTCGCCGCGCTGGCGCAGGGTGTCCCAGAACAGCAGGCAGCGTTGGCCGAAGTCGATGACATATTCCTGCCATTGAGCGGCTGTAGGTTGTCTGAGTTGACCTCGTTTCAGGGGCGCGAAGGTTTTTTTCTGACGCTCGCGCACAGCCTCAAGGACGTTCAGCGCATTGAGGCGCTGCAGGTGACTCAGGTGTTCCCACAGGCCGTGTGGTGAGGAGGGCTGCTCATGTTGCGATGCACTAATGTCTTTCTGGCCCATGGGAATCTCCTGACGATCTGCATGCCAGGATTCTATAGCGAATATCCACAGGAGGGGAAAGTCTTTTGTGCGGCGCACAAAAAATCGTTGCCAAAAGAAATTGTGCACTGCAATATAAAGCCTAACGCGATGATCGGCAGGATCGCTATCGCGTCCTCAGGCCCGAGTCGGCCTTCCAACCAGGAGATTCAAGCATGTCTTTTTTCAACGCGGAAAAATTTCAAGACGCTCAGAAAGCCAACCTCGACCTCCTGCAGCAAATCAGTGGCAAAATCTTCTCCAGTGTTGAGCAGCTGAGCCAATTGCAGTTCAAGACCCTGCAGGCCACCACCGAAGAGCAGTTCAACGGCTTTCGCAAACTGCTTTCGGTACGTGATCCACAAGGTTTCGCTGAGCTCCAGGCTTCTTTGACCCAGCCCAATGTGCAAGCCGAACGCCTGGTAAATTTCAATCGCCAAGTGCAAGCGCTGATTGTCGATACTCACTCGGAAATCGCCAAGCTGGCCTCGCGTCAGTTCGAGGCGGGCACCCAGCAGGTGCAAGAGTTCGTTGAAGTGATCAGCAAGAATGCACCGGCTGGCTCCGAGCCTGTCGTGGCCGGGTTCAAATCGTCGCTGGCCAATGCCGGTGCCGTTTTTGAAAGTGCACAGAAAGCTGTAAAACAGGCTGCTGACGTTGCCCAGAGCAATTTTGACGCCGCGACCGTTGCAGCTGGCAAAACCGCTGCGGGTGGCAAGGCTGATAGCAAGTAAGTCTGGTAAGCGGGGTTACAGGATGGCGATGGGGTTACTCCCCATCGCCATTTTTTTTCGGCCCGCCATCGGCACCTGGCTTGCCGGGCGGCATGGCGCCGAACATTCCGAAGAGGTTCTGGGTGTTCAGGTAGAGCGCTTTTGACTGGTCGACGTACTGGCGCATCAGGTCCTGCATGACCGGTGCCTGCTGGTGCATGAATGCGCTCCAGGTTTCGGATGACTGAGCGCCGGTCTGGGACTGGATATCGATGACCGTCTGGATGCTTTTATCCAGATAGCTGCCGAGGACGCTCTGGTAGGGACCGTAGAACTGGATGATCCCCATCAACATCTCGCTCGAGAATATCGGCTGACCGCCACTTTCGGCTTCCAGAATGACCTGCAGCAAAATACTCCGGGTCAGGTTTTCGCCAGTCTTGGCGTCGACCACCTCGAACGGAATTCTATCGACGACCAATTGGCGTATATCCGCAAGGGTCAAATGACTGCTGGTGTGCGTGTCATACAGACGGCGATTCGGATATTTCTTGATCAGACGGGGGGTGTTCCGACTGTTTTCTGTCATGCGGGGCTACTCACAGCGAGCCTGGTTTGCTGGCATCTTATCCTACTCTGGGCGCAGCCACTCCAATGAACCCATCAGGTTACTGAGCGAAGGCATTTCCGAAGTTTGCGTAGGAAACGGTATCGGTGTGGGAAGTCGTGATGGAGAGTCAAGTGCAGAGCTGCTTTCAGGTCTTACCCCCTGATACAAATCATCTGGGCAACAGGTGTTCGTTTGATGTGATCCAGGTGCAAAATGAATGAAAGCACCCAACGCTACCCACCCAGGATGGAAAGGTACCCGCCATGCAGGAATTCACCATGAAGCAGGCTGAACTCGAAAAGGTTCATGTGGAAATCGTCAAGCTGATAGCTGAGCAGCGCAAGCTGAATGCCGAAGCGGGCAAGATGACCCGTGAAACGTTCTGGTATCCGGTGGCGGTGGCCATTGGTCTCATTGGCACGGTAGCCACCGTCACTACGGTGTTGGTGAAACTGCTCTGACAGACTTCGCCCATTCGTCGGGCATTCGGTTGTCTGAACCACAGGTCCGTTAATGACCGACTAGTCTCAAAATCCTTGGTGATCGATATTTTTCGGGCAAAGGGCTTGCCGGTGTCGATCCCGTATTTTGAGAGGGGTGAAGCGATGACTGAACCGTATATCGAAGACGACGGCGCAGAATATCCGATCAACAACTACGTTCAATGCGGCCAGACGGAGTATGTGGCCAGCTTCGGCGAAGATCAGGCCAAGGTCCTCAAGATCAAGACCAAGGCTTGTCGAGTATTGAAGGGAAAATTCCTGCCCAAGCTTAAAGAACCGGCCAGCAATTAAATGTCCAGCGAGCGAACCCCGTCATCGAACGGGGTTTTTTGTGCGTGCGTGTTGGAGCGAGCTTGCTCGCGAAGGACTTGAAGGCGGCGCGTTCCGTCGGGAAACACGCGTTATCGTTAGCGTCCATCGCGAACAAGTGTGAACGAATATTTAAGCTCCGATTTTTTCACAAACTTTTCACAAGGCTGAACGTAGGCTCAACTCATCCGTTAGAAGCAACACCCTGCCCGTTCCCCAGCGGGCTTTTTTTTGCCTGCGATAAAACCTTTTCCAAAAATGCTGTCCAACCGTCGCTAACAACGAGGTTGAGCGCGCGCATGTCTGGACTTTGTTCCCTCTAAAGCATTCAATCTCGACCCTTTGAATTTCACCCCCTATTTTTGAGGTTTCTGTCATGCGTTTCACACTGCCTGCTCTGGTTCTGGGTCTTCTGGTTGCTCAAGGTGCAATCGCCGGCGACGGTACTGCCGCCCTGGGTGGCGGCTTGGGTGGTGCGCTGGGTAACGTCGTTGGCCGAAGCATGGGCGGCAGCACCGGTGCCGCGATTGGTGCGGGTGTAGCAGGTGCGGCGGGCAGTGCGGTTGCCGCCAAGAAAGGCCACCGTACCAGCGCGGCCATTGGTGGCGGCGTGGGTGCTGCCGGTGGTTCGGTGATCGGCAACAGCCTGGGCGGCAAGACCGGTTCGACCATCGGTGCAGGCCTGGGTGGCGCACTGGGCGGCGGCGTAGGCAGCAACCTGGCCAACGGTCACAAGCGTCACTGATCCCCAAGGATCGACAACAAAAGCCCGGCTTGATGCCGGGCTTTTGCGTTATTGAACGTTTTTCACATTGGCACCTCAAATGCTCCATTCCCCCCGATAGAATACGAGGCGTGCCATGACCCCGAGAACCAAAGGCAAGGAAGTGCGATACCCAGGTGCTCGACGCTTGACGTTGCCGGCGTTTGTTTTTGGATTGTTGTTTACCCCGTTCGTACTGGCTGCAGGAGACGGCACCGCGGCCGTTGGCGGCGGTATTGGTGGTGCGTTGGGCAACGTGGTAGGCGGGCAAATGGGCGGCAGCACAGGCGCCGCCATCGGCGCCGGTGTCGGTGGCGCCGCCGGTAGCGCGATCGGCGCACCCAAGGGCAGTCGAACCGAAGCGGCGGTGGGCGGTGGATTGGGTTCAGCGGGCGGGTCGGTGATCGGCAACAGCCTGGGTGGCAAAACCGGTTCGACCATTGGTGCAGGCCTGGGTGGCGCAGCCGGTGGTGCGGTCGGCAACAATCTGGGAAGCGATGATGGCGGATCCCATTCCGGTGGCGGTCACAAGCATAAGCACAAACACAAGAACAAACATCACTGACAACCGATTGTCTCCCTGATCGAACCTGACGATCGACAATCCCTCCAACGGTCAGGACCTGCCTTTACAGGTCCGTTGAGAGGTGCCCCATGAACGCTGATCCGAAAGACTCTGACATCGACGACACCCCCGAATACCCCCTGCCTTCGCCTACCGATTCCCTGAGTCGCGATCAGCGGCCGCCCGATGACGAGCCCGGTGTTGAACAGGTGCCCAACGATGATCTCAAACGCACGGATTCTGATGTCGAAGCCGACCCGAGCGATCCAGACATCGCGGGTGAGGATGCGTCCGGCGAACCAAGCTGATCGACCTGTGGCGCGAGACCGCCTGTCGAGTGAGTGGCAACCATGCCAATGCACTGCTGCCAGACTTAAGGTATGCAACTGATAAAGGAGACGCCCATGATCAGGTCAAGAGGGTTGGCCCTTGCAGTGGCCGGTCTGTTGTCGATCGGTTCAGGCATGGCATATTCCCAGTCCTCAGGTAACGACGCGCCCGTCGATAAGGGCGGTATGCCGCCGGGTACCGAAATGAATGCAGGCCCTGGTCCTGAGAAGGCATTGCCGCCTGGCGCCATCAAGGGTGGCAATGCAGGCGATGCGGATGGGAGCAGCACCCGCCCGGAGACGGGAAACGGTTCGACCAGCGGTGGCAGTTCGACGGCGAGCGGTTCTGGCAGTGGGTCTGGAGGATCAGATAGCACCGCCGCAAGCAGCGCGACAGGCAAGGCGGGCGGTTAGCCTGCAACAGGATCAACAGCGGTGAGCTGACCGGGCCCGGCGATTTGCCGGGCTTTTTGCGTCACGCTCCCGTTGCTCTCGGCCATGGCGGCTCGTTATGCTGCTGAAACCTTTAATCTGTCACGGACCGGCCATCGCTGAGCCGCCTGGGATGCCATGAAAACGGATCAGATGCGATGAATTCACCGCTCAAGGAGTTCGGCCCGATCAAGGCCGTGATTTTCGACATGGACGGCTTGCTGCTGGACACCGAAGGGATTTACACCGAAGTCACGGCGACGATTGCCGCGCGTTATGGACGCACGTTCGACTGGAGCGTCAAACAGAACATCATCGGCCGTGGTGCAGGTGACCTGGCGCGTTATGTGGTGCAGGCGCTGGATTTGCCTATCAGCGCCGAGGAGTTTCTGGTGATTCGCGAACCGCTGATGCGCGAGCGTTTTCCTGCGGCCCAGGCGATGCCGGGTGCAGAACAGCTGGTTCGGCACTTGAAGGCGCACAACATTCCCATTGCGGTGGGCACCAGTTCCTCGAGCCAGTCGTTCGGCCAGAAAACCACCTTGCATCGCGACTGGTTCGCCTTGTTCGATTTCATCGTCACGGCCGATGATCCGGAAGTCGGCGCGGCCAAACCGGCGCCGGATATCTTCCTGACTGCAGCGCGACGCCTGGGTGTGGAGCCGCAGGATTGCCTGGTGTTCGAGGATTCGCCGTTCGGTGTCACGGCGGCCAAGGCGGCGGGGATGACGGCAATTGCGATTCCGGATGCGGCGATGGCCGACGAAAAGTACGCACACGCCGATGGCATTCTTCGTTCGTTGAAGGCGTTCAAGCCCAGTGCCTGTGGCTTGCCAACGCTCGATTGGGCTTGACGATCAAAACCGTGGGAGCGATTGCTCGCCCCCACGGTGAGTTCACCTGGGTCAGGCGCCGAAGCCACCGTCGATGGTCAGGCTCGCGCCGGTGATGTAGCCGGCTTCGGGGCCGACCAGGTACGCGACGAAACTGGCGATCTCTTCGGCTTTGCCGTAACGCCCCACTGCCATCAACGGAATCAGGCTGTCGGCGAAGTCCCCGTGGGCCGGGTTCATGTCGGTATCGACCGGGCCCGGCTGCACATTGTTGATGGTGATGCCTTTGGGGCCGAGGTCGCGGGCCAGGCCCTTGGTCAGGCCAACCAGCGCCGCTTTGCTCATGGCGTACGGGCCACCACCGGCAAAGGGCATGCGGTCGGCGTTGGTGCTGCCGATATTGATGATTCGACCCCCTTCGGTCATGTGCCTGGCGGCAGCCTGGGTGGCGATGAACACGCTGCGTACGTTGATCGCCAGGGTCTGGTCGAAGTCTTCGAGTTTGAAATCTTCCAACGGTGCAACGGCCAGCACGCCAGCATTATTGACCAGGATATCCAACTGGCCGAACGCTTCTACGGTGGTCGCTACGGCGGCGCGAATGGCCTCGGCGTCAGCGCTGTCAGCCTTGATGGCCAGGGCTTTGCCGCCGCCCTGGGTGATGCTGTTTTGCAATTCTTCGGCCTTGGCCGTGGAGCTCACGTAGGTAAAGGCGACCGTCGCGCCTTCAGCAGCCAGGCGTTTGACGATGGCAGCGCCGATGCCGCGGGAACCGCCCTGGATCAAAGCCACTTTGCCGCTGAGGTTCTGAGTAGTCATATCGATCTCCAAAGTCCCGGGCGAGATGTCCCGGTTGATGGAGCCTAGTATCGATTCACGATTACCGGCTGACATCGTTGATCATTAGAAAATAAATTTGGTCGTTTATGGATCAAGGACTTGCGATTTCGTAGTCATTTGAAAGTAAAGAGAGAAATCACTATTCAGTAAAAAATGGCAACCCCAGTCATTAAAAATAACGGTTGAGGATGGAATATGCTGTGTGGGGAGGCAGACTTAGGCAGCTTTCGAGGATGCACTTACGCTGATCGAATCGAGGAAGATGATTCAATTTTTATGAGATGAACTGAAGTTGTTACAGCCACTGTGTTAATGGCAATGGTAAGCGCGTCTCCTTGAGTGAAACGAGGGTGTGGATTTAGATTTTCTAGGGGGGATGCTTGGTTTTTTATACTGCGCCAGCAGATAGATTTCGCTTTCTGCCGTATATTGTAAAATTTCAAACATTTGTGTTTTTTCAGGATTTGTATCTGGTCGTTCGGATTTTTTGTATGGAGTTGCTTTTTGTGATTATCTAGATGCGTTTTTACGGGCGGCGCGTTTGTACGTCTCAGATCCTCTTTTTGCTCTTTTTTTTGCAATGTCTTTTAGGTTGAATATTTCCTGTTTGTTATACAAAAATTGCCTGTTTCCGTTTGAATATGCCAGTACGCACGAAGGTTGTATGTTAAATAAATTTATTAGATATGCAGCTTTGAAGTAACCGCACTTTAAGAATTTCGTTACTTGTTCGAGTGACATGTGTTGGTGTATGTGGTATTCCATGGCTTCGATTTGGGGTAGTGAATAGTAAGGTTTGCCGTCTTTGATTTCAGGTGTGATCAGTCCCGTTAGAACAAATCGAGTGCGTAGTAGCCTGCCAGATATGTTCAAATAAGAGGCTGCTTGGCGTGTTGTATATGGGTAATGCTCTACTATTTCGCATATATTATTTTCTGAATTCTTCTGAGGTTGAGCAGTCCTCTCTCTGGCTATTCGGTCGCTATCTGTTATCCGCATCGTATTTTGAATGCTTTTAGTAGGAGGCAGAACTATAGGTTGGAGAAGTACAGGGTTGGCCAAGGCGGTCGTTAATTTTTCCCAGGCAGAATGGATTTTATGTGCTTCGTAAACATGAGGGCCTAGCTTGTTATGGGCAGACTCTATACCCTGTTGATTGAGTAATCGAACTGCATTGATAGGGCTGGTCTTTAACTTGCTCGCTATGTGTCCGACTAATATGTAAAAGTTGTTGAAATTAGAAACGGACTGTTTGTGAATAAGAACGGGATGGCCGCTGCCTATTTTTCCATCGGGCCGGAATCGTTTTAAGAATCCCAATTCTGCTAGCTGTATGACCTCGCCACTACTACATTGAAGTCGTTTAGCCGCCTCAGGTGTTGAGAAATAGTCGCTGGCAATTACTTCTTTTTTTGATTTGAGCATGAGTGCCTTATCCTTCAGGGCATTGATCATCCTGCAAATAGGAGTGTGGCAATGATAAAAATAATCACCGAATTGACGGTGGGATAAATTGAAGTTTCTGGTGATGAAGTTTTTATCTTTTGGCCATTCTTTAACACCACCCACGGAATACACAAGCTCACTCATCGTTAGAGAGACATCTGTACAGCAGAGTCCAGATACACACTTGGCATTGATCGTAGATTTCTCATGCACCATTTCTTCGGCGAGGGAAACTAGCAACGGATGACTAGCGATCCATGGGGCTAGGTGCATCGCGCGCGTAAAACCGGGATATCTTGTCATTTGGTAGGAAAGCATTGACGCTGCATGTTTGTAAATAGTGTCGGCGAAGCTGCCACCAGTTTGTACACTATTCGGTTTTCTTGATTGCCAGATCTCGTCGCACGCTAATGCAGCCGTGAGTTTATGGGACAGGATACGAATATAAGAGTCAGGGCCGAATGTCTCAAGATGATCTACGTCCAATACCGAATCTGGTTGGTATTGGGTCTCTCGTCTATCAAATCCGCAGCTGCAAAATAAAAGATTAGCCTGGGTCCAGCGCTCGTGCTGGTGGCAGTTAGGGCAGTTAGTAATTAACTGGGTTTGATGAAGTGGGCAAGCCGGTAGGTCCGATAAATCTGAAAAAATGGTAACCAACTCATTGCTTAAGCATGTCGGGCAGTACTTGAAGTGTTCTGAGAATTGTGAACGGTAAAAAGTGACTTCGTCTATACTCCAGTGAGCTATATCTGGACTATTCATCGTATAGGCGTTGTTTGACAGCGGCAGTGAGATCTGTGGTGCTTCCGTGGATAATTTTCTAATCAGGGGCGATTGTTCTATTAATAATTCTAAGCCATCGCCACTGCAAGGGACGTTTAAGGTGCCACACATAGATGCCACAGTTCTGTAACCATTATGATGCGCAGTTCGCATCATGACGCCCTTAGGACTCTCCCATGCTTGAGGATTTGCAACGTAACAGATGTTGTTCATTTGGATTGTTCCGATAACTGTTTGGCTTTCATCTTTAATGCATTGTTAAGTTGGTTGGGCGTCATGCGAAAATAATTGGGGTTGTTGCAAAAACTTAGGTACTCAGCCGCCTCAGCGAAATCGTCAATCGTCATGATCGAATCGCCCCTAAGCAGCACGTTGCGAAAGGCATCGTGCAATAGATCACTTAGGCGCCGAAAGTTTCCCTGAGTGGCCAAATACAGGCATTTGTAGTTGTTTGGATCGGTTAGGTGGGGATAACTTTTTAATTGCCCAAGCCTGATCATTTCGTGCTGTAAACCTGCAAGTACTCCCAATAACACCGATTTAGGTTGCTCCTCCGCCAGCGGTAATAACTCCAAGCGCGCACGGTAGGGGAAACGATCGCTGAGCTCATCGGCCATATTTATCGTGGCTTCTGCTCCGGACGCGCCTGATACTAAAAAAGGGATACCAGAACTATTCATGAGGACCATGAGCCAGTTGCAAAGCGCTTTTTTGGTTTTATATTCGCCTTTTTCGGCAACGTGGTGAAAGTCATCTAAGATCACTAATTTAACCTCCATGGTCATGAACCGCTCTATGATGAGCCATTCCAGAGAGGTAATGCTTTGATGGTCGTTTGGGGTCTGTCCGAGTGCTTTAGCCATAACCATGGATAAGCTTTTGACCGTGGCGGTTTCCGGTAGCTCGACATACATGCAGGGTAATAACATTTTCACGCATGTCTCATGCGTCACCTCATGCAGTGTTCCCAGCTGTTTCTCGATCATTCGGCACAGTCTGGTTTTCCCTACACCGGTGGGTCCAATCAGCATGGCTGAAGCTGGGTCTTTCCGGTCACGGGTAGTGTCGATACATTTGTTGATAACTCGCAAAGCTGCTTGGTATTCCGGGTACCAAACTGTGCAGGCTGCCAAGGCGGTAAGCGCATCATCAACATTGTTGTCGCTCACAAAATGGGTCATAATCTATCGACCTCGAAAGTAGGGATATCGTCGTCTCCCCAGGGCACTTCGTGTGGTAAGGCGGTTGTAGATCCGGTATCCGGCGCCGTAAATTGGGATTCAGTCTTAGGATGTTTCACTTTCTCTAATTGGCGCAACTGCCGAGAGTTCTCGTAGTCTTCGGCCATGCGTTGTCGAAGCTGAAGTAAGGCGAGATCGGCTTCGCTATCATCGAATTCTCGACCTTCGTCTAAAAATTTTTGATGCAGTAATTTATGCTCTGTTAGTGTGAGGCCGTTTTGATACGTGGGACAGGTGGCATAAGCTATTTTTGGGTTTCGCGTGTCATCGGGGTGAGCAACCCATATCTCACCTAAATCCAGCGGGTTGTAATAACATTTTGCTTGTTGTTTTTTTTTTAGGCTTAATCCAAGTTCTTTCAATTCCGGGCCCCACCAGCTTAAGCATGATAAGCAGTGCACGCGCCCCGCTGCGCTGATACTTGCTTCGGTAACGCCTCGGCATAATATGTTCAGATCTTCTTTGGAAAATTTTTCGGGGGGCAAGCGATTTTTCATAGCGCGTTCCCACGCAACGGCCGGTGGCATATTCAATGTCTTATGCTTCCTTTGATGGTAGATGTGTTCTATCCAGAACTCCGTGTATTCAACTAAATTCGCCTCGGTAAACGCCGCTTCGCCTTCCGAGTCGTAATACTTACGCTCAACAGGATTAGACATCGTGGTACCTGCTTGGTCATGGAGCCACATTTCAAATGTTTCGAAAAAACGCTCAATTCGCGCCCGTGCGTTCGGCGTGTACGGCGGGCCTCGGTCGAAAAGAATATTCAGTCGGTCCAAGAAGTAGCGGATAACGGAATTGGCAAATTCCGAACCGTTGTCACTGTGCAGATGGATGGGTTTACCTCGACAACGTTCTTCTCCCGGCACCGCTTGCAACGCCTTCTTTAATGCACGGATGGTTTTTTCTGCGCAGGGGTACGTTGCGGAAAGTTCCCAGCCGATAACGGTCCGCGTCTTGATCTCAAGAATGATCGTCAACCATAGAATTTTGCCCAGCAGGTTTCCGTTGTTATCAATGATGTTGATATCGATTAGGTGGTTATCGATTTCCGCAAGGTCCAATAACTCATGCGGTTCAGCGCTCAGTTTGCTGGATTGATGGTTTTTGCTGACATAGCCCTTACCCTGCCGCGCCTTATCGCTCGTCAGATGGCACAACTTTCTGATCTTTCTTTGGATGGTGGACAGAGAGGGTGTCTTCAAAAACAGCGTTGAGTACCCCTCGCGGCGGCGATTGATCAGGATGACCTGAGCATGAATCAGACGCCATATCGTTTTGACTTTAGTAGGAGGTGCCTTTAAATAGTGTTCCTCAATCATTTCTTGAGTGATGGCCTCGACGTCTGGATCAAGGCGCTTGCCTCGCGCGGCACAACTCTTTTCTTTTAATAGGCAGAAACGGTCACAGTTATGCGCCTTGTATTTTTGCATCCATTTGTACACTGTGATGTAGCGGGGCGGGGTGGGGTCGTGCATTTCCTCGGCGAGTTTGGCAATGAGTGCTTTGGTTGCTGCTTCCGGCAATGAACCGCCCAATTGCTGGTACAAAGGACCGACGTAACTGAATTTGTATTCCGCACGAATGACTTGCGGATCTTCCGGGTTAAGGTACGCCAGGGCCTTGGACCCCGCCCCGGGCGGCCGCGCATAGTGAATTATGCTTTTTTGGGCAACTTCGGTGATCAGTGCGTCGAAGGTGAGCGAGAGGGTATGCGGTCGCTCAAGGTCCCTTAACGTCACCAGTTCGTGGTCGACGTGGATGATCGCCATTATCCGGCCATGGATGATGTATTGAGCCCCCACCACTGGCTCCGCCGGCGTGTCATTCATGGGGTAGGACCCGATCAACCACAAGGTCCAATGTCAGGCGCTGGCTCAAATCAGCCATCAATCGCCCCGTAAACAAGTTGAAGCAGATGGTTGCAGTGTCCGGTGCGGCGCTGTCTTGCAACAGATCACCGAGGGTGGTCGGCCATGCACGTTGGTGCAGGTAGTGATAAAAGTACATTTGCTGTTGTTCGTTGTATGGCCGCAATCGGCTGTACAACGCTTTTAGGGTCTGGAACATGGTTGAGCCAGTGATGCTTTGCTCGTCGCGGCGTTGAAAGGCCCAGCCTTCCTTGAAGCAAAGGGCATGGAAACTGTCGAGCTTGGCCAGTCGCCGTGCCCGTTGTTTGCCAAAGTCGTGCTTGACCTCTGTGAAGTAACCGTCGCCGCACGTTAGGACGACATAAAAATCCGGGGTATAACGATAGGGCTGGCTGTCGTCTACCCAGATGAACGTATGCGGTTGGGTGTAGTACTTCACGACCTGTGGGTCGTGCTCCAACCAGATGCAGTACGCGGATTCCAACACCGCGTCGCATTGCATCGAACGGCCATTCTTCATGGACGGGAAGTCTACGATGAAGTTTTGCCGACGCCGACGGAGGCTTGACCGGACCGGGCCGTCTTCGAGCTTCATTTCGCCGGAAGTGATAATCATGTTGACCTCCTGCGTTGCTGCGGATCGCGGTGCCGAAGGAAATACTTTTGATGTATAGGCGGTTGTTACTCTCTGTCTCTGCTTCGTTGGCGAGGGGAGGGCGAAAAAACCTTCCAAGAGACGCTTTCTGCAGTCGACTGCCGTACAGACGAGCGTTGCCCGCGACTGTTCAACCAGTCCTGGAACCACTTACGCTGTGTTGTCAAAGTCGGAGGCACCGCCGCTACTAAATCCCCAGTGCCTCCTCCAAGTTTTTTAAGCACGAAACGATTAAAGTCGCCGAAAAAACGTTCGAGAGTCTCGCTCTGCTGGGGAGACGCTGGGTTGCAGAATCTCACATCAATACCACTGACTTTCAGCGCGTGGGCGAGTCTCCGGGAATCCATCGCTGCGTCCACGTAATAGCAAGGTCCGGGCCTTCCGCCATCCCCTGGCTCAGGGGGCAACGACGCCTGGATGGCGAGAAGCAGGGATCGAGAGGGTGCAGATTGGATGGATAAATCCCAACCCAGCACTTTTGCTGAAGCCGCACGCATGGCAACTGAAAGGTAAACCGGCGTTGCAGTCTCTCGTACATGCAGCCGCTGCGTGTCACACACGATCATATTGTCGTTAAGCATTGAGTGATTGGTAGTGCGGTAACCACAGGTATTCATTACAAACTCTCCCGTATCAGAGGGAATGGCTGCTAGGCTGACGCAGCTTCCGAATCAACCGATGCAACGTGGCAAATGAGCACATCTTGAGCCGCTCTTCGGAAGGGCGCGGTCCATTCCATTGCGCGATTTCGCGGGTAATTTTTAAGGCCAACTCGCGTCTAGGCAGTCGTTGCCACAGGTAGTTCGAGTGCACTACCTGCAGAGTGACTGGTGCTGAATGGCCTCCGGCGGTCAATTCCACCGGCTGTGTTTCGGCGGGTGTGGACGGTCTTGCGTTCCCGACGTTGGTACACCCGCTTGCATGCGATGCGTGCGGTTCGGAAGCGCTTGCCGTTGGGGATTGGGAGTAGCCTGGGGAGTTGAGTTTCGTAGCATCTCGTTGGCGAGAACCACTCCTTTGAAGCCAGACACAATCATCTCGGGCAGTGGTGACTACATACTCGCAATTGCCATACCTGTAGCGATGTCCGACACGTGATGGCCCAGGATCGGTGTCCGATGCTCGCTCAAAGATTGAATCAAGAGCAAAGATGGTGGCCTCCGCCAGCGATGAGCTGTTGGACACTCGCCAGTCCAGGATGGTTTGATTGCCGACCTCCGAGGCAGTCGAGATGCAACAGCGGAGGGCATTGGCTCCCGTCACCGCTACCTGTAGAAAGCTGGACTCGATGAGTAGGAACTTGAACGCTTCAAAGTGAAATTCTGAACGCATGATGGCGATCTCCACAATGCATGCGGGTGGTACGTCTAATTCGAACGGCCTCTGTCTGCGTGTGCCGAAATCGCTACGGACGTTCAGCGAGGTCGGTGTAATGGAATTCTCCCCAACAGACTTCGTCCGTCGGATTCACTGTGCCGGCGGCGCAGTCTTGTTCGACATCCATGGTGCTTTCCTCGTCATCCTGTAAGGAGTGCCATAGGTCATAGGGATGCTTCGATGCAGTAATTACCTGCAGAAAGCCGGGCGTGTTGAATATATTGAACCGATTTTGATTTGGTCGCGGCTTTGCTTGAAACTCATAAAAAAATCTTAAGAAAGCTCTGGAATCGTACTTCGCGTGCGAAAAGTTTCCGCTTTTACACGAAAGTCATACTTTATTTCCTGAGCGAAAGAATTTCCCAACTATCCTGAGGCGTGTGATCCGGATCATTTTCAAATGTGCTCCCGGAGGTGGCGATGGACCGATTGCATCACTCCGCCATTCATAGATTTCGCACGATAGTTTTTGGCTATTCGCTTCTTTTTAGAGGTGGATTTCAATCGACAAACGATTTTGCCCTCTGGTGCGATCGCTGGTGGTTGACGCGCCACCCGTACACGCCTGAACGAATCAAACCCAATGCAAAGTGGTTCGCCTTGTTGAAGGGGGCGTGGCCCCGCTGTGCTCCCGAATTGATCGAGGATTTCCCCTTTCTGTCACAAGTTGTGGATGATCCACTGTGGGCAGTGCTCGACTGGGACGCTAACGCGGCTGATATGGCCGAAGGGTTCATTCGCCGTGTGCGTATCAATGGCACACCCCTGCTGCCGTTCAGCAATGAGGGGATGCAGGCCCTGTGCGGTTGTCCCGATTGGAGACGCCTGGCTGTCCTGATCGCGTTTCTTCGCACGCGCGCACCGCAATACCTCCTCCACCGGTTATGGCTGCGGAAGAACTTTTCTTGTTATGTACAACTCGTGTGCCTGACGGAGCCCTTCTGCGCCTGTTGTTCAGAACTCTATCGACACTTGCACGCACTCTATCTGCTTGGCCAATTAGGCGCAGTGGATCACTGGCCGCATAACCTTGAGTCTTTTCACATTGCTTTGGAGGAGCAGGAATCACTGTGGGATACGCTGGCAGACAAGCATTGGTTCCATGAATGGGATACTTTCAGTGTCACAATGCTCTGGTGTGTAGCGGCGGCCCATCGGTTGCCGACTTCGCAATTCGCCCAGGGGCAATATGATTGTCCTGTGGCGTTGTCGAAGCGGGTACACCACGTGCTTTCCTCTCACGCTAAAATGCTGATCACCTTGGCTGATTAGCGCTACGGCGTGCTGCCAGTTCGGCCGAGGGCGCTTAAGGCCAGCGCCGCAGGGCGGCGGCTCCCAACCAGTGAGAGCTGGGGGCGTCTTTTACTAAAGCTCCGAGGCCGCGGGGGGCGGCGCGTCTGTTTGATGATCAGCCGACCGTAGATTACCTCTCCGGCACTCGCTTTACGGCTGCCGTATACGCGATTGCGGAACTAGCCATGCAGTGTCCCTGTTACCTCTACTTGCGCCGCGCGGCGCACATGCTCCGCTGCCTCTCGCAGCCTGTCTTGCGGACGGTTGCCGCCCAAGCAGTGATTGCTCGAAGCGAACCAGAACGCTATACCCCAGTCGTCCTTTTTTTCCCTCAAGACTTTGAGCACTGCGCCGAATTCGGCCGTGGGCCGCAGTTCTGTTGCGTTGCCAAAGGCGAACACTGGGAAGTACTCCTGGCTCCGGTCACTGATGCTGATCAGAGAGCCGTCGTTCAGCCAAGCCTGGAGCCTAGCCGCGAGCGCTGCTGGCTCGAGCCCGGTGAGTTGGGACAAGCCCACCGCAGTAACCCAGTCGCCCTCTTGCAGGATCAATCGCCGCGCCTCAGCCAACATGGTCGCCTCCCTGAACAAGATGCGCGGATTCAGCGTGCCGGGAGTGCTACGGCTAGAGGCTGACGCCTCTAAAGCGGCTGCTGAAGCCAGGGCGGCGAGAAACACACGGTTCAAGACTTCGAGGCAATCGAGATACACGTCTGTCGCGTGCCCGCTCATTGTGGGCAGTTCGATGCAAAGGTGAATGCCATCCGCCTGTTCAGAAGTTGGTGCGCGCCCGTCTGAACTGCGGTAGACCTCGATTTTCTTGGCTGCCATGCTGCCTCCTTGTACGCCGGCGCTAACGGCTTGCCGACCGTATTGAACGATAGGCCTTTTGCCCGCACACGGCAGCTTTGCTGCTGATGCAGGTCGACCAGGATCAAAGACCGCTTGGGAGTGCGCCCATCGATGTTACTACCTCAGCCGCCATAACGGTGTGTTGTCACTGTTCAACTGACGTCGTTTGATATCGATCTGCGCTCTCCCGCGCTCTCCCGCGCACTGACGTGGTCACGCTGATCTGGCGACCGGTTGAACCGAGCTGGGTTGGACGTTGATGCCATTTATCGCACCGGACTTCAGTCTCTTGGCCATTTCGCAGGCGCATGAGGGTTGACGGTCGAGTGGGCGTTGGAGACGTATGGGTCTGGTATGGGTCAGGGCCATGCGTTTTTTTGCTCGGCCAGTGAAAAAAGGTGGGGCTTGAACTTTAACCGTGTTGCACGCTGGCCTGTAAGCCCAGCAGTAGCTGGAGCGTGGTCAGTACAACTGGTGGAATAACACGTAAAGAGTGCAGCGCTTTCGAAGCGGTGCGTACGTCGAAAGTTCACCGAACGAGAGCGGTCGTTTCAGCGGCATCAACGTCCGAGAGATCTGCGGGCAACCGCCCGTTTTGTTTTCGTGACGATCCGACCATCGGGCAACCCAAAACTTCGTCGAGCGAATGCCTAGGATTCTAGGCGCTGCGACAGGTTTATCCCGGTAGCGCCTAGAATCCTGGACGTTATTAACTTGAGAACTCGTTGTTGCCAACCCCAAGTGTTGGGGGGGGCGTGCCTGCGTTGAGGTCGCAGCATGGCGTGAAAAGGCTACGCTAAATCCAGATACAGTTAGGGGTATCTGCCAAGCGTACCACCTACAGCAAAAGCCAGGCTCGCCGTCGGTTGCGTCGTCTGCTGGTGTCAGTTGCGCAAGGACATGTTTTTGTTATCACCCGACAGGGCAAAGCGGCTTGCTTACGGGTACAGGTCGAGGCACAGAGGCGTACGCTTTGAAAAAGTAGCTCGACAACAATCTTCACCCCTCGAGAGGTTGTATCGTGATGTCAGCGCAGCCCTTTCGCAGCGGTTACGCTGATCAGGTAACAGCAGTCAGTGCAGGCGTAGATGGAGGGCAAGGCCCATTGTCGTCCTGCGGCAAGAGGTAGAGTGGCGCCCACGGATTTTTAGCGACGTTGTGGCCCGTCTGGCTGACCGCTGCTCAGACGGCTGAGGGGCGACTCGCTGCGCGCCTCAGTCGAGACCCCTCGTAGTACCCCACCCAACTTCAAGGCATCCCATTTCGTGCAAAAGATCAACCTTGAATCGCTGCTCACCCCGACCATCGAGGTCGTTATTCGCGCCGGCCAGTTGCTGATTGCCGAGTGGGCGAGGGTGGACGGACCACGAGGTCAAGGTGACAAGGCCGCCGTAGACGAAGAAATCGAACAGTTTTTGCGTCCGCATCTGCTGCAGCTTTTCCCTTGCGACTTCTGGGGAGAGGAAACCGGACATCGTCTCACCGGCCATCCCTGGTGCTGGGTCGTTGACCCGAATGACGGAACCACGGACTTCCTCAAGGGGCTCAAAGGCTCAGCCCTGTCCGTCGGTCTGCTGCACAAACAAACGCCGGTATTAGGCGTGGTATATGCCCCCGTCACAGTTGAGGGCGCGCCTGATTGCATCGCTTGGGCCGAAGGCATGGCCGAGGTGAGCCGTAATGGACAATCGGTGTTGTCACGGCTTGCTATCAAAACCTTGTCGCGCGACGAATTCGTGATGGTCAGTGCCGCTGCGATCAACAAGCCTGAACTTAACAGCGCCCTCTGCCAACCCAGCACCTTTGTCGCAATGCCATCCATTGCCTACCGGCTCGCCAAAGTCGCCGCCGGTGAGGGGGTCTGTGGCATCTCGCTTTATCCGGTTTCTGCACACGACGTCGTCGCAGGCCACGCGCTTTTGCGAGGCGCACGCGGCGTTTTACTCGATGAGCGTGGGCAACCGATTACCTATGCCACTGTAGCCACTATGCAAACGGTTTCACAACGCTGCTTCGGTGGTGCAGTGTCGGCGTGCCGGAGCCTGCTTGCCCGAGACTGGGATCGCATTTTCACCGACCGCTCCAGCTGAGAGCCGTTCTCGGATTCAATTCAAGCATCCCGCATCGTCATCTCAAGGGTCGCTAGCTGCGCACAATCCGACGGGCGTCAAATCGGCAACTTATGGACTTGCAGTGTTCATCATGTGTTCAGCATGGAGCTTCAGGTCGGAAATGTGCGTCTAAGACGAGCGCGGCCCACTCTGAGCGGAAACTGCGTGATACCTTTGGAACGACGGGAGCCAAAACTGGAGCAATCCAGGGCTATCCGCTCATTGCTTCACGTCTGCCAGGGCATAGACATGCGTGATTGACCAGGAGAGCCGTCATGAAAGGTAAGCGCAAAGTCAAAACGAACAAATGGCTGCTCGCTGCGCGGTTTCAGCTCGAAGCGCAAGCAGTGCTCCGGGCGCGCACGGCCCGTGCGAGTCGATTCTTGGACATTGCATTGTCGGCGGGTAGAGACGTGGAACCGGTCGGATTGCTGGCCGGTAACCGGACTGCCACCTCGGCCTGAATTCACCCCCCCTTAGGCTGCCAGCAAAAGACCTTAGCAGTTGAAAAGAGGCCCGGGGTCTGAGCATTAGCAAGGGTGACCACCGTGGATTTGCGACCAGCATATCGTCCCACGGAGCGACGATAGCCGAAGCTTCAAGCCCAATGCCAAACCCAAAAGGCGACCCATGTTTGCTGAAGTCATGCGCCATGATGTTTACCGAGCCTACCGGATCCGGCTGGAAATGTTTTTGCCTATTCCCACCGATGCCTCTGACCTGGACATCCATGCGTTGATCGAGGCGGGGTTCTCGCCGGGGAACATTCAGACGCTCTGCGACTTGGGGGTATTCGATCCTGAGGCGTGCAACGCCATCATTTCGCTCAAGACCCTTAACACCCGCTTGACTCACGGTCAGCGCCTGAGCGTGGCGGAGAGTGATCGCCTGTTTCGTCTTGCGCATATCACAGCCATGGCCGAGGCAGTCTTTGGGGACACCCGCAAAGCCCGGCGCTGGCTGAGCAAATCCAAGGTGCGCTTTTCAGGTGAAAAACCCATTGCACTGCTTTCCACCAGCCCGGGCACTCGCTTGGTTGAAGAAATGTTGATTCAGGTCGCAGAAGGGGTGGCGTTTTAACGCTGTTGCGGGTCAGCGCTTTCACAGGGGGGCACAGGACCTGCCGCGGTAGCAACACCGCATGCGCCTGATCCCCGGCGCCTACCAATTTTCCGATAACAATCTTGTCGGCACCGGCTTTCGAGCGGAACCTCCGGTCCTAACCGGGGGGCGTCAATTGGCGCAGGAGAGTTTGCAGCGTTTCAATCTGGCGTGCCTGCTCTCGCAACTGCCGGCGGTTTTCGCGCTGTTGAAGCAGGTACGGTTTGACCCGTTCCCGTAATACGGCGTACTCGGTCTGCAAGTGTTGCAGCTTGGTCGCCAGTGCGTCGTGGGCCTGTTGGGTATCGCGCAGGGTCTGGGTTTGTTGACGCAACTGTGCGTGCACTACCCGATGTTCATTGCGCAAGCGTTCCTGCTCGCGGTACACCTGGACCAGTTCCTCCTGTTTGACCAATTGAGCGTTCTGTAAGGACCGCAGTTCCTGGTGTAACTGATTGGTCTGCTCGTCGTGTCGGCGCAGCTCTTGCCCGCGTTGAGTCAGTTGTTCCTGTCGATAGTGCTCGAGCCCCTCCCGGGCATGCTGATGTTTGTCCTCCAGTGATTGCAGCTGCTGGGCCCGCTCCTCGAGGATTTGCTGCTGGCCGGCCACGAGCTGTCGCAGTTGTTGGCGTTCCCCCTCGCTGTCTTGTAATTGCTCGCGCAGCTCACGTTCGTGCTGTCGCTGCTGTTCCAGCTCGCCGGTGAGGTGGGTGATGGTGGTGAGCGATTGCTCCAATCGTTCGCGTAGTTGCGCGTGCGCCTGCGCATAGCTGGCCTGCTGCTGCGCGAGGAGCTCTTGCTCGTCAGCGACGGCCTCGCGCGCCTCCTGGGTTAATTGCTCGGCTAGACTGCTCACCAAGGTGGTCAATTTTTCATTGAGGCTGGGCAACGGTCCGAGGTTGGCGGCCTGACTGCTATTGAGT
>NZ_JBIUYA010000042.1:0-45899 GCF_044744285.1 Pseudomonas sp. NPDC087336
AAGAGGGCTTCGATATCGAAGATCACGAAGAGCATCGCGACCAGATAGAATTTGGCTGAGAGCCGCAAGCGGGCGCCACCTGTAGGTAGCATGCCGGACTCGAACGGTTCGTTTTTGCTGCGGCCCCAGGCTTTTGACCCAAGGAGGCTGGAGACGCCCAGCATGAAGGCACAGAGGCCGACGACGCCTAGAAGGAAAATGGCAAAGCCCCAGTTGTGGGCCATGAGTCCTGTCGCTTCGGGCATGCTGGAAATCCTTAACAGAGAGCAAAGGTCTCTGAGCTTGAAAAAGTAACAACGCAGTGACGATATGTCGCAGCAATCAATCCCGCTGATTTTATGGCTAAACACCCAGCAAGTAAAATTCCTATAGCGAAATTATTTATAGGATTAAGGACATAGCGAGGGGCAAAAGCGCCGTAGCCCTTGCGTTGCGGGCATTAGCCGGCTTTTCGGGAATTATGTTTTGTAGGGAATGTAACGAACATAGTTTTGTCTAAATGATAATCAATATTGTTTGAGGTGGTTTTTAAACTGTTTATCCGTCAGGGCGTCGGGAAGTTGTCTTATATGACGGTTATTGCAAGTTGCAGGAAACTGTAGGAGTGAGCGGTGCGGCGATCCGACTTGCCCGCGAAGAACGCGCCGCGGTATGTCAGGTAGACCGCAGTGCATTCTTCGCGGGCAAGCCTCGCTCCTACAGGGGGTGTGTTGTGTGTGAAAAGGGCAAAAAAAACGCCCCGAACCAGTCGGGGCGTCAGGTGTGCAGCGCTGCGGTTAGCTTTCTATAGGGCCCGCGGCGGCTGATGTCTCAGGCGAAGCAGATCAGTGGAACTGTTCTTCTTCGGTCGAACCGGTCAGTGCGGTCACCGACGACGAGCCGCCCTGGATCACGGTGGTCATGTCGTCGAAGTAGCCGGTGCCCACTTCCTGCTGGTGAGCCACGAAGGTGTAGCCTTTGGCAGCGTCAGCGAATTCCTGCTCCTGCAGCTTCACGTAGGCAGTCATGTCGTTGCGGGCGTAGTCGTGCGCCAGGTTGAACATGCTGTGCCACATGTTGTGAATGCCGGCCAGGGTGATGAACTGGTGCTTGTAACCCATGGCGGACAGTTCGCGCTGGAACTTGGCGATGGTCGCGTCGTCCAGGTTTTTCTTCCAGTTGAAGGAAGGCGAGCAGTTGTACGACAGCAGTTGGTCCGGGTATTCCTTCTTGATCGCTTCAGCGAAGCGACGAGCCTCGTCCAGGTCTGGCTTGGCGGTTTCGCACCAGATCAGGTCGGCGTACGGCGCGTAGGCCAGGCCGCGAGCGATCGCCTGGTCCAGGCCGGCGCGCACTTTGTAGAAGCCTTCCTGGGTACGTTCGCCAGTCACGAATGGCTGGTCGTACGGGTCGCAGTCCGAAGTCAGCAGGTCAGCGGCGTTGGCGTCGGTACGGGCCAGGATAATGGTCGGAGTACCGGCCACGTCAGCCGCCAGACGGGCAGCGGTCAGCTTCTGTACGGCTTCCTGGGTAGGAACCAGTACCTTGCCGCCCATGTGGCCGCATTTTTTCACGGAAGCCAGCTGGTCTTCGAAGTGAACGCCGGCGGCGCCTGCTTCGATCATGCTCTTCATCAGCTCGTAGGCGTTCAGTACGCCGCCGAAACCGGCCTCGGCGTCAGCCACGATTGGCGCGAAGTAGTCGATGTAGCCTTCGTCGCCCGGGTTCTTGCCGGCTTTCCACTGGATCTGGTCGGCACGACGGAACGAGTTGTTGATGCGCTTGACCACGGTTGGAACCGAGTCCACCGGGTACAGCGACTGGTCCGGGTACATCGATTCGGCGGAGTTGTTGTCCGCAGCCACTTGCCAGCCCGACAGGTAGATCGCCTGGATGCCGGCTTTGACTTGTTGTACAGCCTGGCCGCCAGTCAGGGCGCCCATGCAGTTGACGAAATCTTTCTCAGGACGGAAGGCTGGCTTGGCACCCTGGGTAACCAGGTTCCACAGCTTCTCGGCGCCCATTTTTGCAAAAGTGTGCTCAGGTTGAACCGAGCCACGCAGGCGGACGACGTCAGCAGCGGAGTAAGTGCGTGTCACGCCTTTCCAGCGCGGGTTCTCAGCCCAGTCTTTTTCGAGGGCTGCAATTTGCTGTTCGCGTGTCAGTGCCATGGGAGATAAACCTCGTCGCGTCTTATGAAAAGTTGTTCTGCGGTGGAAAATTCCTGCGCTCGCTGACCAGAAGCTTAGGCGTTCAAGTCGGGTTCGGCGGGGATGGCGACGGGATGAACGATGGGCTCGAGGGGAAGTGAGCAGGTAAAGGCGAACTGCGAGCGCATTCGGGCGTCGTGGGCCTTGGTACGAACATCAGTGTGGTGCCGGGTTACCTAATTACGCTTCCGTCCCTCGGGACAACTTCGTTCCAGTCGGCAACCTCGTCAAACACACCTTGTGGGCGGTACAGACACGAAGCGGTTCGCGGGGTAGGTGCGAACATCGCCTCGAAGGCCCTTGCCAGGGCCCCTGGTTAGCGGGAGCGAGGCCATCATGCCTTTGCTTTTTTGGCTCGTCAAACGTTTTGTAGTGCTTTTTTTCGTGCACTACATCTTTGGTCTAATACGACTTGTCAGTCAGTTTTTGATGTCTCAGTCCAAAGTATCGACTTTCACCCGCAGGGTCATGTCATCGTGTCCCTGGGTCCCGTAGCTGCGGGCCACGCCCTGTTTGTCGGCCTGTGTCTGGCGATTCACCCCGGCCAGCAGGATCCATTCGCCCAGGCGGCCGGTGACGGTTGTGTCGGTGCTTTGCACGTTCACTACATCGGGACGCTCCTGGCTCATGCGGTCACGGTTGGTACTGATCGACAGGTGAACGATCTCGCCGGTGACGTTGGCGGTGACGTAAAAACCCTGGGTGACATTGCGATATTCGGTCTGGCTGCGCAGATCGCCGTAGCTGTCGCTCTGGGTGCTGGTCAGCGGAACGCTCTGGCCGACCTGGATCAGCGCCGGCATACCGTCGGTGGCCTGGATTTGCTGGATGCCACCTTCGCGGCTGGCGGTGCTGTGGCTGATGATGCGGGTCTGGCTCGGCTTGGCGCCGTTCACCGAGTAACCCTGATCGCCCTGGATGTTGTTTTCGTTGGTGTCGACGGTGATCAGCAGGCGTTTGGGTGCGGTATCGAGTTGGTTCAACATGGCTTTAAGTTCGTCGATCTTGCGCTGATCGGCGTTGACGATGAGTTGATTGCCATAGGCGCTGACCTGGCCTTCCTTGCCGATGAAATCCTGCGCCACCGGCAACATGTCGGCGCTGGTGTGGTAGTTCAGCGGCACGATTTCGGTGGCTGCCATGAGCGAAAAACTGCAGCTAACCAGCAGTGTGGTGAGCAGGGTGCGTAGGGACATATCCGTTATCTCCGTTGTGTAGGAGCGAGCTTGCTCGCGATGGACGTGAGAGCACCGCTGGGTGTCAGGCTTCAAGTGTCATCGTTGACGACCATCGCGAGCAAGCTCGCTCCTACAGGTATTGATGTTGCCAGTTTGTCGGCTCAGGGTGGGGCAAGTTGAGTCCTGGACAGCAAAACGCCCCGGCATCCGAGGATGGCGGGGCGTTTTGTGATGTGCTGCCAGCTTTTGATCTTAGCTGTGGCGGACCATGTCCACATGCGGAATCCCTGCTTCCAGGAACTCCTCACTGACCATGTGGAAGCCCAGGCGCTCATAGAACGCCGTGGCTTGCACCTGGGCGCTGAGCATCTGCTGCTTCAGTCCGCGCTCTTCGGCTTCACCGATCACCGCGTGCATCAGCGCATCGCCGACTTTGAGGCCGCGCCAGTCCTTGAGCACCGACACCCGGCCGACGTGACCGTCTGGCAGCAGGCGGGCGGTGCCCACCGGAAAGTCGCCTTCGAGGGCCAGGAAGTGCACGGCCGTCACATCATCGGCATCCCATTCCAGCTCGGGTGGCACCGATTGCTCGGCGACGAACACCGCTTCACGAATGCGCCGGATCTCGGCGTTGTCCTTCTGCCAGTCTGCGACACGTACGTGAATCTTATTCATCGGCAAACCCCAGGCTTCCTTGCTTGACCAGTTCGCACAGCAGGCCGCGGCCGTCTTCGTCGGACAACCAGTCACCCAGGTTGTCGACGTGCAGGGCGTCGGCGGCGCAGATCATCTTCAGCAGCTCGCGCAGTTTGCCCGGCAGGTAACGGCTCTGGCCGCTGGCGAACAGCAGCAGGTCGTCATCGACTTCCGACCAGGCCAGGCGCGCGCTCGGGTTGCGGATCAATACTGCGCCTTGTTCCAGTGCGCCCAGAACGTCGTCTTCCTCGAGGTCTTCAGGGCCGACCACCAGTTCCGGATAGCGTGGCTCGGTCATGAACTGGCCGAACCAGGTCAGCAGCAGGCGCTCGTCGCTCATGTGCTCGGCCAGCAGGCTTTTCAGGCGGTCGAGGGCGTCGTGCTGGATCTGGTGCGGATCGGCCGCAGGCAGGGCGTCGGCGTCGGTGTAGCGCTCTTCGTCCGGCAGGAACTGGCTGAGGAAGTCGGTGAAGTGGGTCAGCACTTCAGCGGCGCTCGGTGCGCGGAAACCCACGGAGTAGGTCAGGCAGTCGTCGACGGCCACGCCGCAGTGGGCCAGTCGCGGCGGCAGGTAGAGCATGTCGCCCGGTTCCAGCACCCATTCATCGGTTGCTTCGAAGTCGGCGAGGATGCGCAGGTCCGCGTGTTGCAGCAGCGGGCTTTCGGAGTCGCACATCTGGCCGATTTTCCAGTTGCGCTTGCCGTGGCCTTGCAACAGGAAAACGTCGTAGTTGTCGAAGTGCGGACCGACGCTGCCACCGGGGGCGGCGAAGCTGATCATCACGTCGTCGATGCGCCAGCTCGGCAGGAAGCGGAAGTGCTCCAGCAGCTCGCTGACTTCCGGCACGAACTGGTCGACGGCTTGCACCAGCAGGGTCCACTCGCGCTCCGGCAATTTGCTGAACTCGTCTTCAGCGAACGGGCCGCGACGCAATTCCCATGGGCGCTCGCCGTTCTCGATGATCAGGCGCGATTCGACTTCTTCTTCCAGCGCCAGGCCGGCCAGTTCGTCGGCATCGATCGGGCTTTCGAAATCGGGAATCGCCTGGCGGATCAACAGCGGTTTTTTCTGCCAGTAGTCGCGCAGGAACTCGCGTGCCGTGATGCCGCCCAGAAGTTGAAGAGGAATGTCAGGATTCATGTGTAACCTATTGAAAAAAAGCACTTTTCATACGGGAATAAAAACGCCCGGCGCGGCCGGGCGTCTTAAAAGGGTCAAGCGGTCGATCAGATGCGTTTGGCTTGCGCTACAGCGTTGCCGATGTAGTTCGCCGGGGTGAGCAGTTTCAGCTCGGCCTTGGCGGCGGCTGGCATGTCCAGGCCGTCGATGAAAGTTTGCAGCGCTTGAGGGCTGATGCCCTTGCCGCGGGTCAATTCTTTCAGCTTTTCGTACGGATTTTCGATGTTGTAGCGACGCATGACCGTCTGGATTGGCTCGGCCAACACTTCCCAGCAGGCGTCCAGGTCAGCGGCAATCTTCTGCTCGTTGAGCTCCAGCTTGCTGATGCCCTTGAGGCTGGCTTCGTACGCGATCACGCTGTGGGCGAAGCCAACACCGAGGTTGCGCAGTACGGTGGAGTCGGTCAGGTCGCGCTGCCAGCGGGAGATCGGCAGCTTGCTCGCCAGGTGCTGGAACAGCGCGTTGGCGATGCCCAGGTTGCCTTCGGAGTTTTCGAAGTCGATCGGGTTGACCTTGTGCGGCATGGTCGACGAGCCGATTTCGCCAGCGATGGTGCGCTGCTTGAAATAACCCAGGGAGATGTAGCCCCAGATATCACGGTCGAAGTCGATCAGGATGGTGTTGAAGCGCGCGATCGCGTCGAACAGCTCGGCGATGTAGTCGTGCGGTTCGATCTGCGTGGTGTACGGGTTGAAGCCCAGGCCCAGCTCGTCTTCGATGAAGGCGCGGGCATTGGCCTCCCAGTCGATCTCAGGGTAGGCCGACAGGTGAGCGTTGTAGTTGCCGACAGCGCCGTTGATCTTGCCCAGCAGTGGAACGGCAGCGACCTGGGCGATCTGGCGCTCCAGGCGGTAAACCACGTTCGCCAGTTCCTTGCCCAGGGTGGTTGGCGATGCCGGTTGACCATGAGTGCGCGACAGCATCGGCACGTCGGCGAAACGGAGGGCCAGTTCGCGAATGGCGTTGGCGGTCTGGCGCATCAGCGGCAGCATCACGTCATCACGGCCTTCGCGCAGCATCAGGGCGTGTGACAGGTTGTTGATGTCCTCGCTGGTGCAGGCGAAGTGGATGAATTCGCTGACCTTGGCCAGCTCCGGCAGCTTGGCCGCCTGCTCTTTGAGCAGGTACTCGATGGCTTTTACGTCGTGATTGGTGGTGCGCTCGATCTCTTTGACACGCTCGGCGTGCTCCAGGGAGAAGTTTTCCGCCAGGGTGTTCAATACCGCGTTGGCTTCGGCGGAGAACGCCGGCACTTCGCTGATGGCAGGGTGAGCGGCCAGGCGCTGGAGCCAGCGCACTTCAACCAGGACGCGGGCACGGATCAGGCCGTACTCGCTGAAAATTGGGCGCAGGGCCTGGGTTTTGCCGGCGTAGCGGCCGTCAACAGGGGAAACCGCAGTGAGCGAAGAGAGCTGCATGGGGTGTTCTCGGACAGTCGGGCAACGAAATGGGGCGCGTATCATACATGAAAAAATCCGCCGGTCCGTCGCCAACTGACCGGCGTATTACGCGTATTACTAAGTTCGGTGCTGTCGATGCGGGTTATTCGTTACGCATCAATGGGTAAAGCTCTTTCAGCAATTTGCGGCGGCTGATCACCAGCTGCCAGCGATGCCCGCCCAATTGCCGCCACAGGCGTGCCGAGCGAATGCCGGCCAGCAGCAGGGCGCGGATTTTCGAGGCATTACTCGGTTGCTGCAGGTTGCGCATGTCGCCGTGCACCTGAATGCGTTGGCGCAGGGTGCTCAGGGTGTCCTGGTACAGCGCGCCGCACGCGGCGATCACGTTTTCGTGGGCCGGGCCGAAGTGCTCAACCTGGGACTGGATCTGCGGCAGGCGTTTGCCGATGACCTCCAGCATGTCCTCGCGCTTGGCCAGCTGACGCTCCAGGCCCAGCATGGCCAGGGCGTAGCGCAGCGGTTCGCGCTGCAGGGCGCTCGGGTCGCGTTCCAGGGCGCCGATCAAGGCGCGATAGCCTTCGCGCAAGTTGATATCGTCGCCGCCATAGACTTCCAGGGTGTCCTTGGGGTCGCGAATCAGCAGGCTGCCGAGCATGCAGGTCAGGCCGGCCTCGTTGGTCTGGCCGGTCTTGGCGATCTTGTCGACCAGTACGGCGGCGAGAAATACGCCGCCCAGCGCCGTCAGTTGCTCCTGGGTCGGGCTCATTGGGCCTGGCCTTTACTGGTGCTCTTGCTTGTCCATGGCTCCGCGACTTCGATCGCGCCGCCGCCGAGGCAAATCTCGCCGTCGTAGAACACCACGGATTGGCCTGGAGTGACCGCGCGTTGCGGGTCATCGAAGGTCGCACGATAGCCGGTAGCGGTTTTCTCCAGGGTGCAGGGCTGGTCGCCCTGGCGATAACGTACCTTGGCGGTCAGCCTGCGCGGCTGGCTCAGGTCGATCGGGTTGACCCAATAGATATCCGAAGCGAGCAGGGCGCGGGAGAACAGCCACGGGTGATCGTTACCCTGGCCAACGATCAGCTCGTTGTGTTCCAGGTCCTTGATCAGCACGTACCACGGCTCGTCGCTGGCGTCTTTCAGGCCGCCGATGCCCAGGCCCTGGCGTTGGCCGATGGTGTGGTACATCAGGCCATGATGGCGGCCGATGATTTCACCTTCGGTGGTCTTGATCTCGCCCGGTTGCGCCGGCAGGTATTGCTTGAGGAAGTCGCTGAAGCGCCGTTCGCCGATAAAGCAGATGCCGGTGGAATCCTTCTTTTTCGCGGTCGCCAGCTCGTATTTCTCGGCGATTGCGCGAACCTGGGGTTTTTCCAGCTCGCCGACCGGGAACAGGGTCTTGGCGATCTGTTCACCGCCAACGGCGTGCAGGAAGTAGCTCTGGTCCTTGTTCGGGTCCAGGCCCTTGAGCAGTTCGGTGCGGCCGTCGATGTCGCGGCGGCGTACGTAGTGGCCGGTAGCGATCAGATCGGCGCCGAGCATCATGGCGTAGTCGAGGAACGCCTTGAACTTGATCTCGCGGTTGCACAGGATGTCCGGGTTCGGCGTGCGCCCGGCCTTATATTCGGCCAGGAAGTGCTCGAACACGTTGTCCCAGTACTCGGCGGCGAAGTTGGCGGTGTGCAGCTTGATGCCAATCTTGTCGCACACGGCCTGGGCGTCCGCCAGGTCATCCATGGCGGTGCAATATTCGGTTCCGTCGTCTTCTTCCCAGTTCTTCATGAACAGGCCTTCCACCTCATAGCCCTGCTCGATCAGCAGGAGGGCGGAAACGGAAGAGTCCACGCCGCCGGACATGCCGACAATGACGCGCTTCTTTTGTGTGTCAGAAGGGGCTGGATCACGCATAGGGATTCAATGAGTGTCTTGAAAAAGGACGCGATTCTAACAGGCTCGGGCCTGCAAGGCTAAAGAGAAGGGCGGATCAATTCGAGGCCGAAGTGTTTTCCGTCCAGATAGTCGTCAATGCAACGGATAATCAGTTCGCTGCGCCAGTTGTCGCGCTGCTCGATTAATTCCTCGCGGGTCAACCACTTGGCGCCCACGATGCCGTCGTCCAGTTGATACTCAGGGTGATGTTTCAGCGATTTGGCGATGAAGCAGACCCGTTGATAGGTTACGCCATTGCTCGGAGCGGTATAGAGATAAATGCCCAGTACGCCGGTGGGTTCGACGTCCCAGCCGGTTTCCTCGAGGGTTTCGCGCACCGCGGCTTCGGTCAGGGTTTCGTTCGGGTCCAGGTGGCCGGCGGGCTGGTTGAGCACCACGCGTCCGTGCTTGAGTTCCTCGACCATCAGGAAGCGGCCGTTGTCCTCGACGATGGTGGCGACGGTGATGTGGGGTTGCCAGTCCATAAAATGCCCTCAATGTTGAAATGCTGTCCCTGTAGGAGCTGGCTTGCCAGCGAATGCGGTGGATCAGTCAATGAAGGTGTTGAATGATAAATTGCCTTCGCTGGCAAGCCAGCTCCTACGGGGTTGCGTGCTTCAGCCACAAACACAAACCCCGGCACATGGCCGGGGTTTGTGATGTTCCCTAACAACCTTAAACCAACGCAGCAACCGCCGCGTTGAAGGTTGCGCTTGGGCGCATGGCCTTGCTGATCAGCTCGGCGTCGGCGTGGTAGTAACCGCCGATGTCCACTGGCTTGCCTTGAACGGCGTTGAGCTCGGCAACGATGGTTGCTTCGTTCTCGGTCAGGGTCTTGGCCAGGGGCGCGAACTGCGCTTGCAGTGCAGCATCTTCGGTCTGGGCGGCCAGGGCTTGAGCCCAGTACAGCGCCAGGTAGAAGTGGCTGCCGCGGTTGTCGATGTTGCCGACTTTGCGCGATGGCGACTTGTTGTTGTCCAGGAACTGGCCGGTGGCCTGGTCCAGGGTTTTCGACAGTACCAGGGCTTTCGGGTTGTTGTAGTTCACGCCCAAATGCTCAAGGGAAGCGGCCAGGGCCAGGAACTCGCCCAGGGAATCCCAGCGCAGGAAGTTTTCTTCCAGCAGTTGTTGCACGTGCTTGGGAGCCGAACCGCCAGCGCCGGTTTCGAACAGACCGCCGCCATTCATCAGCGGAACGATCGACAGCATCTTGGCGCTGGTGCCCAGTTCCATGATCGGGAACAGGTCAGTCAGGTAGTCGCGCAATACGTTGCCGGTTACCGAGATGGTGTCTTTGCCTGCGCGAGTGCGCTGCAGGGTGAACTTCATCGCGTCGACAGGTGCCATGATCTGGATGTCCAGGCCGGCAGTGTCGTGATCCTTCAGGTAAGCCTGGACTTTCTCGATCACAACGCCGTCGTGGGCACGCATCGGGTCCAGCCAGAAGATCGCCGGAGTGCTGCTTGCGCGAGCACGGTTGACGGCCAGCTTGACCCAGTCCTGGATCGGCGCGTCTTTGGTCTGGCACATGCGGAAGATGTCGCCGGCTTCAACTGACTGTTCCAGCAGCAGGGTGCCGTTGGTGTCGGTCACGCGGACAACACCGTTGGTCTTGATCTGGAACGTCTTGTCGTGGGAGCCGTATTCTTCGGCTTTTTTCGCCATCAGGCCAACGTTCGGCACGCTGCCCATGGTGGTTGGATCGAACGCGCCATTGGCCTTGCAGTCTTCGATGACCGCTTGGTAGATGGTGGCGTAGCAGCGATCCGGGATCACGGCCTTGGTGTCGTGCAGCTGGCCGTCGGTGCCCCACATCTTGCCGGAGTCACGGATCATCGCCGGCATCGAGGCGTCGACGATGACGTCGCTCGGCACGTGCAGGTTGGTGATGCCTTTGTCGGAGTTGACCATGGCCAGCGACGGACGAACGGCGTAGACCGCCTGGATGTCCGCTTCGATGGCGGCTTGCTGCTCGGCAGGCAAGGCCTTGATGCGCGAGTACAGGTCGCCGATGCCGTTGTTCAGGTTGAAGCCGATCTGCGCCAGCACGTCAGCGTGCTTGGCCAGGGCGTCCTTGTAGAACTCGGCAACGATCTGGCCGAACATGATCGGGTCTGAGACCTTCATCATGGTGGCTTTCAGGTGAACCGACAGCAGCACGCCTTGTGCTTTGGCGCTTTCGATTTCAGCGGCGATGAAGGCGCGCAGGGCGTTTTTGCTCATTACGGCGCAGTCGAGGATCTCGCCAGCCTGAACGCTGGTTTTTTCTTTCAGGACGGTGGTGGTGCCGTCTTGAGCGATCAGTTCGATCTTGACCGCGCCAGGGGCGTCGATCAGGGCGGCTTTTTCGCTGCCGTAGAAGTCACCGCTGCTCATGTGCGCGACGTGGGACTTGGAGTCCGCAGCCCAGGCGCCCATTTTGTGCGGGTGCTTGCGCGCATAGTTCTTTACCGACAGCGGAGCGCGACGGTCGGAGTTGCCTTCGCGCAGTACCGGGTTCACGGCGCTGCCCTTGACCTTGTCGTAGCGCGCCTTGGCTTCTTTGTCGGCGTCGCAGGTCACGGTTTCCGGGTAGTCCGGCAGGGCGTAGCCCTGGGCTTGCAATTCCTTGATCGCGGCTTGCAGCTGCGGAACCGAGGCGCTGATGTTCGGCAGCTTGATGATGTTGGCTTCAGGCGTAACGGCCAGGGCGCCCAGTTCGGCGAGGTGGTCGGCTACGGCTTTATCACCCAATTGCTCGGGGAAGCTGGCCAGGATGCGCCCTGCAAGAGAGATATCGCGGGTTTCAACGGCGATATCAGCTGAGGCGGTGAACGCCTCTACGATAGGCAACAGTGAATAGGTGGCGAGGGCGGGAGCTTCGTCGGTGAAGGTATAGATGATCTTCGAGCGGGTGGGCATATTCGGATTAACTCTCTCTTCTTTGCTAAAGCGTGCGCAGAAACTCGAGGGGCGCCGGGTAAGCGCGTTCGTTCAAAGTCATCCATGAGCCGAATATCGAGATTTCGTTGCTGTGATGTTGGGTGCATCAGTAGGGCGTCAAAGTAGGCGGGCTGCGGTAGCAGACCGTCTCATCGGGCGAAAACACTCGTCGTAGAGCTGTTCAGCCTGACGTGACCCTTTAGTCAGCGGCGGCATTATACATAGGTAGCTGGCAATCTGCCGATGGTTCATACACAACGTTTGTCGTCCATTGGTCTAAAGGTCGCAGGGACGGGCAGGGCGTAAGGTGATCCGTTATGCTTGAGTTTGGCGCTTTTCCCTTTGTTTTCAGGCTTGTAGGTCGCGGGTTGCATGGCTTTGCGGCCTATCGATAGAACATAGGGTTTGCGCGCCGATTTAACTGGGTTACGCTCGAACCAAGCCAGATGTTCAATCCAATCAATGGAGTTCAGCATGGGTTACAAGAAGATTCAGGTTCCAGCCGTCGGCGACAAAATCACCGTCAATGCAGACCATTCTCTCAATGTTCCTGATAATCCGATCATCCCGTTCATTGAAGGCGACGGCATTGGCGTCGACGTCAGCCCCGTCATGATCAAGGTTGTCGATGCTGCCGTGGAAAAGGCCTACGGGGGCAAGCGCAAGATTTCCTGGATGGAAGTCTATGCTGGCGAAAAAGCAACACAAGTCTATGACCAGGACACCTGGCTGCCCCAGGAAACCCTGGATGCCGTGAAAGATTACGTCGTTTCCATCAAGGGGCCGCTGACCACGCCGGTCGGTGGCGGTATCCGCTCGCTCAACGTTGCCCTGCGCCAGCAGTTGGATCTGTATGTGTGCCTGCGCCCGGTGGTGTGGTTCGAAGGTGTGCCAAGCCCGGTGAAAAAACCTGGCGACGTGGACATGGTGATCTTCCGCGAGAACTCCGAAGACATCTATGCCGGTATCGAGTGGAAGGCCGGCTCGCCGGAAGCCACTAAAGTCATCAAGTTCCTGAAAGAAGAAATGGGCGTCACCAAGATCCGTTTCGACCAGGACTGCGGCATCGGCATCAAGCCGGTTTCCAAGGAAGGCACCAAGCGTCTGGTGCGCAAGGCCCTGCAATATGTGGTGGATAACGACCGTAAGTCGCTGACCATCGTGCACAAGGGCAACATCATGAAATTCACCGAAGGCGCCTTCAAGGACTGGGGCTATGAGGTGGCGAAGGAAGAATTCGGCGCCGAGCTGCTCGATGGCGGCCCGTGGATGAAATTCAAGAACCCGAAAACCGGCCGCGAAGTCGTCGTCAAGGACGCCATCGCCGACGCCATGCTCCAGCAGATCCTGCTGCGTCCAGCCGAGTACGATGTGATCGCCACCCTGAACCTCAACGGTGACTACCTCTCCGACGCCCTGGCGGCGGAAGTGGGGGGTATCGGTATCGCACCGGGTGCCAACTTGTCCGACACCGTGGCCATGTTCGAAGCTACCCACGGTACTGCGCCGAAGTATGCCGGCAAGGACCAGGTCAACCCGGGTTCGGTGATCCTTTCGGCAGAAATGATGCTGCGCCATCTGGGCTGGACCGAGGCGGCGGACCTGATCATCAAGGGCACCAATGGCGCGATCAAGGCCAAGACCGTGACCTATGACTTCGAACGCCTGATGGAAGGCGCCACGCTGGTTTCGTCGTCCGGGTTCGGTGAAGCACTGATCAAGCACATGTAGGTAAACGACAGGCGTACAAAAACCGCCCGATTCAGATGAATGAGTCGGGCGGTTTTTTTATGACTGGATGACGGTTCTGCGTTAAACCGTAACTGTCTGTTGCGTAGCAGGTGTGGTGGCCTTCGTCGGATCGACAGGGGCGCCGATGTTGACCGCATGCAGGCCTTTTGGCCCCTGGATTATCTCGAAGACAACGGCTTGCCCGGCTTTCAGGGTTTTATAACCTTCCATTTGAATGGCCGAGTAGTGAGCAAACAGGTCTTCCGTTTTGCCGTCCTCGTTGATGAAACCGTAACCCTTGGCGTTGTTGAACCATTTCACCTTGCCACTGACCTTGACACCTGACATACCAACTCCCTCTGCAACAGACTCCATCACTGGAGTATCATCCAGTACATCCGCAGTCACTTCTTAGGAAAAAAGTTGACTCCGCGGACCTTTTTTACCCACTGTGGGCTCTATTGGTTGTAACACCGTTTTGCCGATAGTCAAGGTGACCAGGCAGTCGGAGTTGAAATCGCCCAAGACCGCCCCCACCACTGTATTTGCACAACTGACGAACCTTTCTTTCCATGCATGCAATCAGCCAGATTCGACTAACATTCAATCAGGATCGCCCGACTCTCCAGAAAGATCGCCCGGAGGAACACGACGACGATTCCGCAGGCATTGCTGTTCAGGAGGCCAAGCCTGCTTTACAGGCGCCGCCGATGTACAAGGTGGTTTTGTTCAATGATGACTACACACCGATGGATTTCGTCGTCGAAGTGCTCGAGGTGTTTTTTAACCTGAATCGCGAGCTGGCGACCAAGGTCATGCTGGCCGTCCATACAGAAGGACGGGCAGTATGTGGAGTGTTTACCCGCGACATCGCCGAGACAAAGGCCATGCAGGTCAACCAGTACGCCAGGGAAAGCCAGCATCCGCTACTCTGTGAAATCGAGAAGGACGGTTAATCGCCGACCACTTGGGTATGAGGTGAAGCTATGTTAAACCGCGAGCTCGAAGTCACCCTCAATCTTGCCTTCAAGGAGGCTCGTTCGAAGCGTCATGAATTCATGACCGTCGAACATCTTCTGCTGGCCCTATTGGACAATGAGGCTGCCGCCACCGTTTTGCGTGCGTGCGGCGCGAACCTCGACAAACTCAAGCATGACCTGCAGGAGTTCATCGACTCCACCACGCCGTTGATCCCCGTGCATGACGAGGATCGCGAAACCCAGCCAACCCTGGGCTTCCAGCGTGTACTGCAGCGTGCTGTGTTTCACGTACAGAGCTCGGGCAAACGCGAAGTGACTGGCGCCAACGTGCTGGTCGCGATCTTCAGTGAGCAAGAGAGTCAGGCAGTGTTCCTGCTGAAACAGCAGAGCGTTGCCCGTATCGATGTCGTCAACTACATCGCCCACGGCATTTCCAAGGTGCCAGGGCACGGCGATCACTCTGAGGGTGAGCAAGATATGCAGGACGACGAGGGCGGTGAGTCTTCATCTTCAGGCAATCCACTGGATGCTTATGCCAGCAACCTTAATGAACTCGCGCGCCAGGGTCGAATCGATCCATTGGTAGGCCGTGAGCTGGAGGTCGAGCGCGTCGCCCAGATCCTGGCGCGTCGTCGCAAGAACAATCCGTTGCTGGTGGGCGAGGCAGGCGTGGGTAAAACCGCGATTGCCGAAGGCCTGGCCAAGCGCATTGTCGACAACCAGGTGCCGGACCTGCTGGCCAACAGCGTGGTTTACTCCCTTGATCTGGGGGCGTTGCTGGCCGGGACCAAATACCGCGGCGATTTCGAGAAGCGCTTCAAGGCGTTGCTCAATGAGCTGAAAAAACGTCCGCAGGCGATCCTGTTCATCGACGAAATCCACACCATCATCGGTGCGGGTGCCGCGTCCGGTGGCGTCATGGATGCCTCGAACCTGCTCAAGCCGCTGCTGTCGTCCGGTGATATCCGCTGCATCGGTTCGACCACCTTCCAGGAATTCCGCGGGATCTTCGAGAAGGACCGAGCCCTGGCCCGGCGCTTCCAGAAGGTTGATGTGTCGGAGCCTTCGGTGGAAGACACCATCGGTATCCTGCGCGGCCTGAAGGGGCGTTTCGAGACCCATCACAATATCGAATACAGTGATGAGGCCCTGCGCGCCGCTGCCGAACTGGCTTCGCGCTACATCAATGACCGGCACATGCCGGACAAAGCCATCGACGTCATCGACGAAGCGGGTGCCTTCCAGCGCCTGCAGCCGGTGGAAAAACGGGTGAAACGCATCGAAGTGCCTCAAGTCGAGGATATCGTCGCGAAAATCGCGCGGATTCCGCCAAAACACGTCACCAGCTCCGACAAAGAGCTGCTGCGTAACCTTGAGCGTGACCTGAAGCTGACGGTGTTTGGTCAGGATGCGGCGATCGATTCGCTGGCGACCGCGATCAAGCTGTCCCGTGCCGGCCTCAAGTCGCCTGACAAGCCAGTCGGTTCGTTCCTGTTCGCAGGTCCTACCGGTGTCGGTAAAACCGAAGCGGCACGTCAGCTGGCCAAGGCGCTGGGTGTGGAATTGATTCGCTTCGACATGTCCGAGTACATGGAGCGCCACACCGTATCGCGTCTGATCGGTGCGCCTCCAGGCTATGTCGGGTTCGATCAGGGCGGTCTGCTGACCGAAGCCATCACCAAGCAGCCACACTGCGTGTTGTTGCTCGATGAAATCGAGAAGGCGCATCCGGAAGTCTTCAACCTGCTGCTGCAGGTCATGGACCACGGGACGCTGACCGATAACAATGGGCGCAAGGCCGACTTCCGTAACGTGATCGTCATCATGACGACCAACGCCGGTGCCGAAACCGCAGCCCGTGCTTCGATCGGTTTCACCCATCAGGACCACTCGTCCGATGCGATGGAAGTGATCAAGAAGAGCTTCACCCCAGAGTTCCGCAACCGTCTGGACACCATCATCCAGTTTGGTCGCCTCAGTCATGAGGTCATCAAGAGCGTGGTGGACAAGTTCCTTACCGAACTTCAGGCGCAGCTGGAAGACAAACGTGTCTTGCTGGAAGTCACCGATGCCGCCCGCAGCTGGCTGGCGGCCGGTGGTTACGACTCGGCGATGGGCGCGCGTCCCATGGCGCGACTCATCCAGGACAAGATCAAGCGTCCACTGGCGGAGGAGATCCTCTTTGGCGAACTGGCCGAACATGGCGGTGTGGTGCACATCGACATCAAGGATGGCGAGCTGACCTTCGAGTTCGAGACTACGGCTGAAATGGCCTGACGTTCGCAAGCAAAACAAAAAGGCGCCGAGAGGCGCCTTTTTGTTGTCTTGATCGTTCCCGCGCAGAGCGTGGGAACGATCGGCGTCGCAGGCAAACAAAAACGCCCGGCATAAGCCGGGCGTCTTGTATTGACCTGATTAGCGAGCGCGGTAAGTGATGCGCCCTTTGCTCAAGTCATAGGGCGTCAGCTCGACGCGCACTTTGTCACCGGTAAGAATACGAATGTAGTTCTTGCGCATCTTGCCGGAAATATGCGCGGTTACGACGTGCCCATTTTCCAACTCCACACGAAACATGGTGTTGGGCAGGGTGTCGACGACAGTGCCTTCCATTTCGAAGCTGTCTTCTTTCGACATGCAGTAAAGCCCTCGGTGTCCAATGAATGGCCCGGTGCAACTGCGCCAGGCAAAAGCGGCGTGCATTGTGCCCGAAAAGTGGTGTTTAAGCCAAGGGGTTTAGGGCTTGCTCTAGTTCAGAACGACCCAGCGCTGGTTTATCAACAGTTCGATGGGGCGATACTGCGTCTTGTAGCTCATTTTTTTGCAGTTCTTGATCCAGTAGCCCAGGTAAACCGCGTCCAGCCCCAGCCGCCGGGCTTCGGCGATTTGCCAGAGGATGGCGTAGCGCCCCAGGCTGCGGCGCTCTTCGGCAGGCTCATAGAAGGTGTAGACCGCCGACAGACCGTTCGGCAGAAGATCGGTGACGGCGATGGCCAGCAGTCGACCCTCAAGGCGAAATTCGTAGAACCGCGAAAAAGGCAGGTCGCGGACCAGGAAGGTGGAAAACTGATCGCGGCTGGGTGGGTACATGTCGCCATCGGCATGGCGTTCTTCGATGTAGCGCTGATAAAGGTCGAAATATTCTTCGCTGAAGCCTGGCTTGGCGGGGCGCACCTGCAAGTCGGCGTTGCGCTTGAAAATGCGTTTCTGCTGACGATTGGGTGTGAATTGCCCTACAGGAATGCGCGCCGGTACGCACGCATTGCAATTCTGGCAATGCGGGCGGTACAGATGGTCGCCGCTGCGCCGAAAACCCATTTCAGACAGATCTGCATACACGTGCACATCCATGGGCTGGCTAGGGTCGAGAAACAGGGTCGTGGCCTGCTCCTCGGGCAGATAGCTGCAGGAGTGGGGTTGAGTGGCATAAAACTTCAAGCGCGCCAACTCGGTCATGATCAACCCTCGGGATAGTGCTTTGGATTAAGTGTAAGCCACACACGCAAAAGTCGCTCAGCAAACCCAGGTTGCGCGATTGGGTTGGTCCAGATGCCGCGCCAGGTAGTCGGCAAACTCACGGCGCGCAATGGCCCGCGCACCCAGGCTGTGCAAATGATCGGTGGGCATCTGGCAGTCGATGAGTACGAAACCCGAGTCTTTCAGATGTCGCACCAGTGTGGCAAAGCCAAATTTCGAGGCGTTGTCGGCCAGGCTGAACATGGATTCGCCGAAAAACAGCTGGCCCATCGCCAGGCCATACAGCCCGCCCACCAGTTCATCCTGGTCCCAGACCTCCACCGAATGTGCATGGCCGCGTTTGTGCAGTTCGATATAGGCATCCTGCATGGCTTCGGTGATCCAGGTGCCGTCCGCATATTCCCGGGGAGCGGCGCAGGCGCGGATGACCGCGGCAAAGTCCTGGTCGAAGGTCACCTGGTAGCGTTGTTGGCGCAGCAGTTTGTTCAGGCTGCGGGACACGTGCAGTTCATCGGGAAACAGCACGGTGCGAGGGTCCGGCGACCACCAGAGAATCGGCTGGCCTTCGGAAAACCAGGGGAAACAGCCATGGCGGTAGGCCTGGATCAGTCGATCGGCGGACAGGTCGCCACCGGCCGCCAGCAATCCATTGGGATCGCGCATGGCCTTTTCCAGGGCCGGGAACGTCAGGGTGTTGCGTTGTAACCAGGTCAGCATGGCGTCAGGGCTTACAGAAGGGGAGGGCGATGGCGGGCGTCGGGCCCGCCGTGAAGTGTGCCGTCAAACGGCGGGAATGTCGTCGAGGTATTTTTCCGCGTCCAGGGCGGCCATGCAGCCGGCGCCGGCGGAGGTGACCGCCTGGCGATAGACGTGATCGGCGACGTCACCCGCGGCAAACACGCCTTCGATGGCGGTGGCCGTAGCATTGCCTTCGCTGCCACCGTTGACCAGCAGATAGCCGTCACGCATTTCCAGTTGACCGGTGAACAGGTCGGTATTGGGCTTGTGACCGATGGCGATGAACACGCCGGTCAGCGCAAGCTCGGTGATTGCACCGCTATGGCTGTCGCGCAGGCGTGCGCCGGTCACGCCGCTGGCGTCGCCCAGCACCTCGTCCAGATTCTGGTTCCAGTGCAGGCGAATATTGCCCTTGGCGGCTTTTTCAAAGAGTTTGTCCTGAAGAATCTTTTCCGAACGCAATTTGTCGCGACGGTGGATCAGATGGACTTCGCTGGCAATGTTCGACAGGTAGAGCGCTTCTTCAACGGCGGTATTGCCACCGCCCACCACCGCGACCACCTGGTTGCGATAGAAGAAGCCGTCGCAAGTCGCGCAGGCTGAAACCCCTTTGCCGGCAAATGCCTCTTCCGAGGGCAGGCCCAGGTACTGTGCCGAGGCGCCAGTGGCGATAATCAGTGCGTCGCAAGTGTAAGTGCCGCTGTCACCGATGAGTTCGAAGGGGCGCTGTTGCAACTTGGCGGTATGGATATGGTCGTAAACAATCTCGGTGGCAAAGCGCTCGGCGTGTTTTTGCATGCGCTCCATCAGGACCGGGCCGGTCAGGCCTTCGACATCGCCTGGCCAGTTATCGACTTCCACGGTGGTGGTGAGCTGGCCACCTGCCTGTATGCCGGTAATGACAACAGGCTTGAGGTTGGCGCGAGCGGCATACACGGCTGCGCTGTAACCCGCGGGGCCGGAACCGAGGATGATCAGGCGGGAATGCTTCGCTACACTCATAAAAACACCTCATAAGCCTTTGTCACAAAAGAGAATGCGTGCTCAAATTGAGTCGCACGTAATGTGCTGTTGACTATGCTACACCCAAGAGTTGCCAGCATGGCATCGCACGTACAAACCCGTACAATGCCTGGCTGTAACAGTGTTTGTAACAAAATAGGCATCGCGTTTCGTGTTTATGAAAACCGATGCGCAGTGTTAAAAGTAGTCCCGGTTACACCTGTTAACTTTTTTACCTGCCTGGATTGGGCAGTTTTATAGTCATTCAACAGATGGACGCGCCGTTGGCGCAGGAAAAACAGGTTTTGAAGAAATCCACCGCAGCACCCAAAACAGTCGTTCCACTCTGGCGTCAACACCTGCACTACCGCCTCAAGGAAGGTGCATTGATCGCCATCGGTGCGTTGTGCCTGTTCCTGATGATGGCCTTGCTGACCTATGGCAAGGACGATCCGGGCTGGAGTCATAACAGCAAGATCGACGACGTTCAGAACTTCGGCGGCCCGGCGGGCTCCTACAGCGCCGATATCCTGTTCATGGTGCTGGGTTACTTTGCCTATATCTTCCCGCTGTTGCTGGCGATCAAGGCCTATCAGATCTTCCGCCAACGCCACGAGCCGTGGGAGTGGAGCGGCTGGTTGTTTTCCTGGCGCCTGATCGGCCTGGTGTTCCTGGTGTTGTCCGGCGCCGCGCTGGCGCACATCCATTTCCATGCCGCGACCGGTCTGCCGGCCGGCGCCGGCGGGGCGCTGGGCGAGAGCCTTGGCGACCTGGCGAAGAACGCGCTGAACATCCAGGGCAGCACGCTGCTGTTCATCGCCTTGTTCCTGTTCGGTCTCACGGTGTTCACGGACCTGTCATGGTTCAAGGTGATGGACGTTACCGGCAAGATCACCCTCGATCTGTTCGAGTTGTTCCAGGGCGCCGCCAATCGCTGGTGGGCGGCCCGTACCGAGCGCAAGCAACTGGTGGCGCAGCTGCGTGAAGTCGATGAGCGCGTGCACGAGGTGGTCGCGCCGACCGTCACCGACAAGCGTGAACAGGCCAAGGTCAAGGAACGCCTGATCGAGCGCGAGCAGGCCCTGAGCAAGCACATGTCCGAGCGCGAGAAGCAGGTGCCACCGGTGATCGCCCCGGCGCCACCCAAGCCGCCAGCGCCGAGCAAGCGCGTGGAAAAAGAAAAACAGGCGCCGTTGTTCGTCGACAGCGCCGTGGAAGGCACCTTGCCACCGATCTCGATTCTCGACCCGGCGGAAAAGAAACAACTCAATTACTCGCCCGAATCCCTGGCGGCCGTCGGCCACTTGCTGGAAATCAAGCTCAAGGAATTCGGCGTCGAAGTGACCGTGGATTCGATTCACCCGGGTCCGGTGATTACCCGTTACGAGATCCAGCCAGCGGCCGGGGTCAAGGTCAGCCGTATCTCCAACCTGGCGAAAGACCTGGCGCGTTCCCTGGCCGTGACCAGCGTACGTGTGGTGGAAGTGATTCCGGGCAAGACCACGGTCGGTATCGAGATTCCCAACGAAGACCGGCAGATCGTGCGCTTCTCCGAAGTGCTGTCGACCCCCGAGTACGACAACTTCAAGTCGCCGGTCACCCTGGCCCTGGGCCATGACATTGGCGGCAAGCCGGTGATCACTGACCTGGCGAAGATGCCGCACCTGCTGGTGGCCGGTACCACCGGTTCCGGTAAGTCGGTGGGGGTGAACGCGATGATCCTGTCGATCCTGTTCAAGTCCGGCCCGGATGACGCCAAGCTGATCATGATCGACCCGAAAATGCTCGAACTGTCGATCTACGAAGGCATTCCGCACCTGCTGTGCCCAGTGGTCACCGACATGAAGGACGCCGCCAACGCCTTGCGCTGGAGCGTCGCCGAGATGGAGCGGCGCTACAAGCTGATGGCGAAGATGGGGGTGCGTAACCTGTCCGGCTTCAACGCCAAGGTCAAGGAAGCGCAAGACGCTGGCGAGCCGTTGAGCGATCCGTTGTACAAGCGCGAAAGCATCCACGACGAAGCGCCATTGCTGCAGAAGCTGCCGACCATCGTGGTGGTTGTCGACGAATTCGCCGACATGATGATGATCGTCGGCAAGAAGGTTGAAGAACTGATCGCCCGTATCGCCCAGAAGGCGCGGGCGGCGGGCATCCACCTGATTCTCGCGACCCAGCGTCCGTCGGTGGACGTGATCACCGGTCTGATCAAGGCCAACATCCCGACCCGTATGGCGTTCCAGGTGTCGAGCAAGATCGACTCGCGGACCATCATCGACCAGGGCGGTGCCGAGCAACTGCTGGGTCACGGTGACATGTTGTACATGCCGCCGGGTACCAGCCTGCCGATCCGGGTTCACGGCGCGTTCGTGTCCGACGATGAGGTTCACCGCGTGGTCGAGGCTTGGAAACTGCGCGGTGCGCCGGAATACAACGACGACATCCTCAACGGTGTCGAAGAGGCCGGCAGCGGCTTTGAAGGCAGCAGCGGTGGCGGCGATGGCGACGATCCAGAGGCCGACGCGCTGTATGACGAAGCGGTGCAGTTCGTCCTGGAAAGCCGTCGTGCGTCCATCTCCGCGGTTCAGCGCAAGCTGAAGATCGGCTACAACCGCGCCGCACGCATGATCGAGGCCATGGAAATGGCCGGGGTCGTGACGTCCATGAATACCAACGGTTCGCGTGAAGTTCTGGCCCCTGGCCCGGTACGCGACTGACCCGATACTGAAAAGGGGCGGCGCCCTCAGGCGCCGCCCGCACTCCCACGAATGTTATGAGGACTCCCATGCGTCTGATCCGCATGCTGTTGCTGCCGGTACTGGCTTTGAGCACGCTTTCGGCCCACGCCGATGACAAGGACGTGGCACGCCTGACCCAATTGCTGGAAAAATCCCAGACCCTGACCGCGCGTTTCTCCCAGCTGACCCTGGATGGCACCGGTACCCAGTTGCAGGAAACCGCCGGCCAGATGTCGCTGCAGCGTCCGGGCCTGTTCTATTGGCACACCGATGCACCTGCCGAGCAGACCATGGTCTCCGATGGTAAAAAAGTCACCCTGTGGGACCCGGACCTGGAGCAGGTCACCATCAAGAACCTCGATCAGCGCCTGACCCAGACGCCAGCGCTGCTGCTGTCCGGTGACGTGTCGAAGATCAGCCAGAGCTTCGACATCAGCGCCAAGGAAGCCGGTGGCGTGATCGACTTCACCTTGAAGCCGAAAACCAAGGACACCCTGTTCGACAGCCTGCGCCTGTCGTTCCGCAATGGCCTGGTCAATGACATGCAGCTGATTGACAGTGTCGGCCAGCGCACCAATATCCTGTTCACCGGGGTGAAGGCCAACGAGCCGATCCCGGCCTCCAAATTCAAGTTCGACATTCCCAAGGGTGCGGACGTGATCCAGGAGTAAAACGCAGAACCTGGTGTAGGAGCGAGCTTGCTCGCGATGGACGTTAACGATAACGCGTGCATCCTGGCTTTACGCTTTGTCCTTGAGTTAATCGCGAGCAAGCTCGCTCCTACAGGAGTTAGAACCACGTGAGGTTTCACCCGTAACCATGGACCTGTTTCGCAGCACCCCGATCGCTCAACCATTGGCCGCCCGCCTGCGCGCGACCAACCTGGACGAGTATGTCGGTCAGGAACACGTGCTCGCTCGCGGCAAGCCCTTGCGCGAAGCGCTGGAGCAGGGTGCCCTGCATTCGATGATTTTCTGGGGGCCGCCCGGAGTGGGCAAGACCACCCTGGCGCGGTTGCTCGCGGAAGTCTCGGAGGCGCACTTCGAAACGGTGTCGGCGGTGCTCGCCGGGGTGAAGGAAATCCGTCAGGCGGTGGAAATCGCCAAGCAGCAGGCGGCCCAGTACGGTCGACGGACGATTCTGTTCGTTGATGAAGTGCACCGCTTCAACAAGTCCCAGCAGGATGCGTTCCTGCCGTATGTCGAGGACGGCACGCTGATTTTCATCGGCGCGACCACGGAAAATCCCTCCTTCGAACTCAACAACGCCTTGCTGTCCCGTGCGCGGGTCTATGTGCTCAAAAGCCTCGACGAAAGCGCGTTGCGTAAACTGGTGCACCGCGCGCTGACCGAAGAGCGCGGCCTGGGCAAGCGCAACCTGACCCTCAGCGACGCAGGCTTCCAGATACTGCTGTCGGCCGCCGATGGTGATGGCCGGCGCTTGCTCAATCTGCTGGAAAACGCCTCGGACCTGGCTGAAGACAACAGCGAGATCGGCATCGACCTGCTGCAAAGCTTGCTCGGTGATACCCGTCGGCGTTTCGACAAGGGTGGCGAAGCTTTCTACGACCAGATCTCCGCGCTACACAAGTCCGTGCGCGGCTCCAACCCCGACGGTGCGTTGTACTGGTTCGCGCGCATGATCGATGGCGGTTGCGATCCACTGTACCTGGCTCGGCGTGTGGTGCGCATGGCCAGCGAAGACATTGGCAATGCCGACCCGCGCGCGCTGAGCCTGTGCCTGGCGGCGTGGGAAGTGCAGGAGCGCCTCGGCAGCCCCGAAGGCGAGCTGGCGGTGGCGCAGGCCATCACCTACCTGGCTTGCGCGCCGAAAAGCAACGCGGTGTACATGGGCTTCAAGACCGCCCTGCGTGCCGCTGCCGAGCACGGTTCCCTGGAAGTGCCGCTGCACCTGCGCAATGCGCCGACCAAGCTGATGAAGCAGCTCGGCTACGGCGACGAATACCGTTATGCCCACGACGAGCCCGATGCCTACGCCGCCGGGGAAGATTACTTCCCGGAAGAGCTCGACCCTATCCCGTTCTATCAGCCGGTGCCCCGTGGCCTGGAGCTGAAGATTGGCGAAAAGCTCAATCACCTGGCGAAACTGGACCGTTTGAGCCCCCGGCAGCGGAGAAAATAGTGCTTCCCTTGATCCTTGCGGTTTCCGCCGGCGGTGTGGCCGGCACCTTGCTACGCTTTGCCACGGGTAACTGGATCAACGCTAATTGGCCGCGGCACTTCTATACCGCGACGCTGGCCGTTAATATCGTCGGCTGTTTGCTGATCGGCGTTTTATACGGTCTGTTTTTGCTACGCCCGGAGGTGCCGATCGAGGTGCGCGCCGGGTTGATCGTCGGCTTCCTCGGAGGGCTGACGACTTTTTCATCCTTTTCACTGGATACGGTGCGCCTGCTGGAAAGCGGGCAGGTACCGCTGGCCCTGGGCTATGCTGCCATCAGCGTATTCGGCGGGCTGCTCGCCACCTGGGCTGGCCTGTCCTTGACCAAACTTTGATAACGAGAGACCGACATGCTCGATTCCAAACTGTTACGTAGCAACCTTCAGGACGTAGCGGACCGCCTGGCATCCCGTGGCTTTACCCTGGATGTCGCGCGCATCGAAGCGCTGGAAGAACAGCGCAAGACCGTCCAGACCCGCACCGAAGCCCTGCAGGCTGAACGTAACGCGCGCTCCAAATCCATCGGTCAGGCCAAGCAGCGCGGCGAAGACATCGCGCCGTTGATGGCCGACGTCGAGCGCATGGCGGGCGAATTGGGTGCCGGTAAAACCGAGCTGGACGCGATCCAGACCGAGCTGGACTCGATCGTGCTGGGTATCCCCAACCTGCCGCACGAATCGGTGCCGATCGGCGACGACGAAGACGGCAACGTCGAAGTGCGCCGCTGGGGCACGCCGACCGCATTCGATTTCCCGGTGCAGGACCACGTTGCCTTGGGCGAAAAATTCGGCTGGCTGGATTTCGAAACCGCCGCCAAGTTGTCCGGCGCCCGATTCGCCTTGCTGCGCGGCCCGATCGCCCGCCTGCACCGCGCCCTGGCGCAGTTCATGATCAACCTGCACGTCACCGAGCACGGCTACGAAGAGGCTTACACGCCTTATCTGGTCCAGGCCCCGGCGCTGCAAGGCACCGGTCAGCTGCCGAAATTCGAAGAAGACCTGTTCAAGATCGCGCGCGAAGGCGAAGCCGACCTGTACCTGATCCCGACCGCCGAAGTGTCGCTGACCAACATCGTCGCCGGCGAAATCGTCGATTCGAAACTGCTGCCGATCAAGTTCGTTGCCCACACGCCTTGCTTCCGCAGTGAAGCCGGTGCATCCGGTCGCGACACCCGTGGCATGATCCGCCAGCACCAGTTCGACAAGGTCGAGATGGTGCAGATCGTCGAGCCGTCGACTTCGATGCAAGCGCTGGAAGGCCTGACCGCCAACGCCGAGAAAGTCCTGCAACTGCTGGAATTGCCTTACCGTACCATCGCCCTGTGCACCGGCGACATGGGCTTCAGCGCGGTCAAGACCTACGACCTGGAAGTGTGGATTCCGAGCCAGGACAAATACCGCGAAATCTCGTCGTGCTCCAACTGCGGCGACTTCCAGGCCCGCCGCATGCAGGCGCGCTTCCGCAACCCGGAAACCGGCAAGCCGGAACTGGTGCACACCCTGAACGGTTCCGGCCTGGCGGTCGGTCGTACCCTGGTGGCGGTGCTGGAAAACTACCAGCAGGCCGACGGTTCGATCCGTGTGCCTGAGGTGCTCAAGCCGTACATGGGTGGCCTTGAGGTCATCGGCTAAATGAACTATCTGCCGCTGTTCCATAACCTTCGCGGCAGTCGTGTGTTGGTCGTCGGTGGGGGGGAGATTGCCTTGCGCAAATCCCGCCTGCTGGCCGACGCCGGTGCGCTGCTGCGGGTGGTCGCACCTGAAATCGAAACGCAACTGCGCGAACTGGTCACCGCCAGCGCTGGTGAGTGCCTGACGCGCGGTTACGTCGAGGCGGATCTGGACGGTTGCGCGCTGATCATTGCCGCCACCGACGACGAAGCGCTCAATGCTCAAGTGTCCGCTGATGCACACCGGCGTTGTGTGCCGGTCAATGTGGTGGACGCGCCGGCCTTGTGCAGCGTGATCTTCCCGGCCATCGTCGACCGTTCGCCGCTGATCATTGCCGTGTCCAGCGGTGGCGATGCGCCGGTGCTGGCACGTTTGATCCGCGCCAAGATCGAAACCTGGATTCCTTCGACCTACGGTCAACTGGCTGGCCTGGCGGCGGGTTTCCGTCATCAGGTGAAGAAGCTGTTCCCGGACGTGCAGCAACGCCGCGCGTTCTGGGAAGACGTGTTCCAGGGCCCGATTGCCGACCGGCAACTGGCCGGGCAGGGTGGTGAAGCCGAGCGTTTGCTGCAGGCGAAAATCGCTGGAGAAGCGCCGGTGGCCACCGGTGAGGTGTATCTGGTGGGCGCAGGTCCCGGTGATCCGGACCTGCTGACTTTCCGTGCCCTGCGCCTGATGCAGCAAGCCGACGTGGTGCTGTACGACCGCTTGGTTGCGCCAGCGATTCTCGAGTTGTGCCGGCGCGATGCCGAGCGCGTCTACGTTGGCAAGCGCCGCGCCGATCACGCCGTGCCACAGGACCAGATCAACCAGCAATTGGTCGACCTGGCGAAGCAGGGCAAGCGTGTGGTGCGGTTGAAGGGCGGCGATCCGTTCATCTTCGGCCGTGGCGGTGAAGAGATTGAAGAACTGGCGGCCCATGGCATCCCGTTCCAGGTCGTCCCGGGCATCACGGCGGCCAGCGGTTGCGCGGCCTATGCCGGAATTCCGCTGACTCACCGTGATTACGCGCAGTCGGTGCGGTTCATTACCGGTCACCTGAAGGACGGTTCCACTGATCTGCCTTGGGCCGACCTGGTCGCGCCAGCGCAGACCCTGGTGTTCTACATGGGGTTGGTGGGCTTGCCGAGCATCTGCGAACAGTTGATCAAGCATGGTCGCGGGGCCGATACCCCGGCGGCGTTGATCCAGCAGGGCACCACGGTCAATCAGCGGGTGTTTACCGGCACGCTGGCGGACTTGCCACGGCTGGTGGCGGAGCATGAAGTGCATGCACCGACGCTGGTGATCGTTGGGGAAGTGGTGCAACTGCGCGAGAAACTGGCGTGGTTTGAAGGGGCTCAATCACAAGTCTGAGCCTGCGCGTGACACCCATCGCTGGCAAGCCAGCTCCCACAGGGATTTGTGTGATGCTTGAGATAGCAGCTTCACCAAAGAACCTGTGGGAGCTGGCTTGCCAGCGATGAGGCTCTAACACCCTGCACAAAACTCAGGCTTTGCGCCAAACCCCTTTCCCGCTCAACCGCTCCCGATCATGGGCCGCGGTGAAATCCTGCTGCGGCCCTTTGGGGACGATCCCCGTCGGGTTGATGGTCTTGTGGCTGCCGTAGTAGTGGTTTTTGATGTGTTCGAAATCCACCGTCCCGGCAATCCCCGGCCACTGATAGATCTCCCGCAACCAGTTCGACAGGTTCGGATAATCGGCAATACGCTTCAGGTTGCACTTGAAGTGACCGTAATACACCGCGTCGAAACGAATCAGCGTGGTGAACAGGCGGATGTCCGCTTCGGTCAGGTACTCGCCGGTCAGGTAACGGTTGGCACTTAACAACTGCTCCAGCCGACCCAGTTCTGCGAACAGTTCATCGAAGGCTTCTTCATAAGCGGATTGCGAGGTGGCAAACCCGGCGCGGTACACGCCGTTATTCACTGCCGGATAGATCCGCTCGTTCAGCGCGTCAATCTCGCCGCGCAACGGTGCCGGATAGAAATCCAGGTCATTGCCGGTCAGCTCATCGAAGGCGCCATTGAACATGCGGATGATTTCCGCCGACTCATTGTTGACGATGCGCTTTTGATGTTTGTCCCACAGCACCGGCACCGTGACGCGGCCGGAGTAGTCGGTGGTATCGGCGGTGTAGCGCTGGTGCATGAAGTCAAAGTGATCGAGCTTGTCGCCGGTGGAGCCGTGGGACTTGTCGAACGTCCAGCCGTTCTCCAGCATCAGGTAGCTGACCACCGACACATCGATCAGGCTTTCCAGGCCCTTGAGTTTGCGCAGGATCAGCGTGCGATGGGCCCAGGGACAGGCGAGGGACACGTAGAGGTGATAGCGACCAGGCGTAGCGGCAAAACCACCGATGCCACTGGGGCCGGGTAGGCCGCCAGCGGTGACCCAGTTACGACGCTGCGCCTGTTCACGCTGGAACGTGCCGTCCTTGCTTTCGTACCATTTGTCCTGCCAGCGACCTTCAACTAACAAACCCATGTCCGAGACTCCTCAACCGATAAGCGTTGGAGAAGAGTCTATGCTGATAGGTTCGATAAAATAGCGCAAAGTTTGCCGGGTTATAATCGACTAAATCGATTTATCCCGCGCGTCCCAGAATTTCTCGGCGGTCTCGAACGCCTGCTCGCGGCTCTGGCCGAGGCCGCGCAGCGCCAGGGCCATGGTCGAGATCAGGGCCATTTGCGGGTAGCTGTCCACCACATCGCCGCGCCATACGGCCTTGAGATGCGCAGGTTCCAGGCTGGCGGGCTTGACGTGGCGCTGGCTCGACAGTTGCGGCCACTCCTCATCCCAGCTCTCGCCGCCGGTGGTGCCGTACAAGTGGCTGTCGGCGTCCGGGTTGATCTCGATCTCGCCGCCATCGCCCTTGACCACGATCGCGGTGTCGCCAAGCAAGCCGCTGGCATCGCGATGCACCGCCTGGTAACCGGGGTGGAAGATGCTTTGCAAGCCGCAACGGGCGCCCAGCGGGTTGAGAATGCGCGCCAGCGAGTGGATCGGCGAGCGCAGGCCGAGGGTGTTGCGCAGGTCGATCATGCGTTGCAGTTGCGGCGCCCAGTCCACCAACGGCATGAAGGCCAGGCCGCCGTTGTCCAGCGCCACGCCCACTTGCTGCCAGTCGCGGCACAACGGGATGTTCAGCTCATCGAGCAATTGTTCACTGTAGAGCCTCCCTGTGGTGTGCGCGCCGCCGCCGTGCATGAACACCCGCACGCCGTTTTGCGCCAGGCACTTGGCCGCCAGCAGGTACCACGGCAGATGCCGCTTCTTGCCGGCATAGGTCGGCCAGTCGAGGTCGACCGTCAATGCCGGCGCTTGCAAGCGTTCGCGCAGGGCCTCGGTAAAGCCGGCCATTTCCTGCGCGCTTTCTTCCTTGTGGCGCAACAGCATCAGGAAGGCGCCGAGCTGGGTGTCCTCGACCTTGTCGTCGAGCACCATGCCCATGGCGGCGCGGGCTTCTTCACGCGTCAGGTCGCGGGCGCCACGCTTGCCTTTGCCGAGGATGCGCACGAATTGGGCGAACGGGTGCTCGGCAGGCGTTTGGAGGGTCAACGCTGGGTAGTCGGTCATAAGCAATTCGTCGGTTTGGGCAGGCCCGCCAGTTTCGCGGCGAGTTTGGCAGGGGTGCCTTTGAACAGTCGGTTCAGGTGCAGGCTGTTGCCTTTGTCCGGGCCGAGTTTCAATGCGGTGTACTTGATCAGCGGCCGGGTGGCCGGCGACAACTGGAATTCAGCGTAGAAGCTGCGCAGCAGTTCGAGGATTTCCCAGTGCTCGGGGCTCAACTCGATGTCCTCGGCGGCGGCCAGCGCACTGGCGACGTCCGCCGACCAGTCACTGAGCTCCAGCAGAAAACCGTCCTTGTCCAGCTCGATGGCGCGTGCGCCGACCGTCAATACATTCATAGCCAGCTGTTGACCTTGTCGTGGTGGATCGATAGTTCGACGAAGGCCGGATAATCGACAGCCGTTGCCCAGTCCGGAACATCGATAGCCCGGGCCTGGGCATCTTCGGCCAGAACGTAGAGGGTCAGGCCGCGCGTATTCAGCGCGGTGAAAGGTGCGGTGCCCGGCTGCAGGGCATAGGCCGCGTCACCGCACAGCAGCAGCGCGTCGTGAGTACCGATCACGCGCAGGCAACTGTTCAGGCGGTCGTCGCCGAACGGAGAATGAGACAACACATGCAAAGTCGACATCAGAGGGTGATCACCTGGTCGTAACGGTCAATGAGTGCAGTGATTTCGTGGGCGGCCAACACGCGGGCTTCCGCAAGCGACAGGGCGCCTTGGTCCAGGCCACGTTCGGCGGCGCTGTCGGCACAGACAAACAGCTCTTCGACGCCGAACATCGGCAGTGCCTGCAGGTTGGCGCTCAGGTCCTTCTGTTGCAGTGCCTTGGCGTTCTGACGGGTAGCGAGCTGGAACACGCCGTCGTCGAGGAACAGCAGGCCGATCGGCAGATCAAAGGCACCGCCCGCCAGGACGATGTCCAGCGCTTCCCGCGCACCCGGACCGGACCAGGGCGACTGGCGGCTGATGATCAGCAAGGATTTGGCCATTTCACGCACCTCCGAAGCAGATCAGGCGGTCCGCGTCTTGCACCGCGTCATGCAACTGGCCGAGCCCGGACAATTCCCACGGCGCGCCGACGGCGACAGCCTCGCGCTGGTAGCGCTTGGCTTCTTCCTCGTTCAACACCCCACGGCGCAAGGCGGCGGCGATGCACACCACGCCATCGAGTTGGTTTTCGCCGACGAAGGTGCGCCATTGTTTGGGCACATCCAGCTCGTCCTGGGGCGTGACCACGCTGCTGGAGGCGTTGTACACGCCATCCTGGTAGAAAAACAGCCGGACGATCTCATGCCCACCGGCGAGCAGCGCCTGGGCGAACAGCAAGGCGCGGCGCGAGGAGGGCGCATGGGCGGCGGAAAATACGGCGATGGCGAACTTCATGGCGAACTCGATCAGCGAAACTGCGGCCATGATAAAGCTTTATCGGCGCAGGGGCTAAATCGATGTCGCCTGGGCGGGCCCCTTCGCTGGCAAGCCAGCTCCTACAGGAAATGAGTCGAGCACAAAATTGCAGATCGCCACACATCAACTGTAGGAGCTGGCTTGCCAGCGAAGAGGCCCGCACAGGCAGCACAAAACTCAGCGCGGCATATACCCCAACTGCCAACGCCGCGGGATCTTCAGCGACAACAGCCCCAGCGCAGCCGCCAGCACGCCGCTGGCAAACAGCGCCTTGAGCCCGAAATGATGTTCCAGCACCGCACCCAGTACCGCGCCGGCAAACATGCCGGTCCAGGGGATCAGTTGCACGCGCCAGCCATTACGGCGCTCGCCGAGCATCCAGCGCCCCAGTCCGCGGCCGAAGCGCGACAGGGCGCCGGTGACATAAGTCAGGCCGACCGGCAGGCCGTTGACCTCTTCCACGGCGGCATTGAGCATGCCCATGGCGATGATGGCCGCCAGCAGGGCGGGCAGCTGCGAGTCATAGGGCCAGGCTGCGGCGGCGCATAGCAGGGCGGCAATGCACAACAGCAAGGGCAGTGGCCGACGCCCGGTCAGGCGGCCGACGATAATGCCCAGTGCGTTGCCGACGATGAAGGTGGCGACGAGGATCACCAGGCGCAGGGTCAACCCCGGGTCGCCGTCACTGATGGCGACGGCCATCCGCGTGGTGTTGCCGCTCATGAACGAGACGAAGTCGCCGCTGGCCATGAAACCGATCGCATCGGTCATGCCGGCCAGCACCGAGAACATGGCCACCAGGCTCAGGCCGATACGCCCTCGCCATTTATGCGTGTGCAGGTGTCCGGGGCTGGCGTGGGTCTTCGAGGGGGTGGGCAGCATCGATGCAGGGATCCTTCGGCAGGGTTACGGTTCTATCCCGTACAGGTCGCAATATTCCAGCCAGTCCATGCCGGCCATTTCCGCGACTTCCCGGTGCACTTCCAGGCGCTGGGCCTGGTAGTCCTCAGGTGTGGCGGCGGTCAGTTGCAGTGTCAGCTCCCAGGCAAACAAACCGAGGCGCTCGGCTTCGGCTTCAAAGGCCTCGTGCAAACGCTCATCGCGAAACTGCTCGAGGGTTTCGCCCTTGGCCTGGGCCAGAAGCGGGTTGAGGTGGTCGAGCTCGTCGCGCAGTTCGGGACGTACGTCGAGAAACTTTGCCAGTGCCTGTTCGTGTTGCTGCTCGGGTGCCGCCATGGTCACTCCTTGGGAACGGATGACGCAGATTGCTTCTTGCTGGCCTTGGCCGCTGCCGCCAGGCACTCGAGGGCAAACTGTTCGGTATAGGTCATCTGGATCGGTGTGGTTTGGCCCTTGACGGTTCTTTCGCCCTCAAGGATGTAGCGAATCCGCTTGTCGGTGACGCCGATTCGCTTGGCGATCCAGGAAGGTGTCTGACCGATCTGGCTGATCAGCTTGTCGGCATATTCAGTGGTCGGTTTGTAAAACTCGGCGTTGGGTGTCATGGGGCTTCCAGTGAAAATTGCGATACAGCGCGATTGGCGCAACAGGGTGCGCGAATCGTCACGCGATGTCGCGGGTTAAATGAAGTAAAGCAGAACGATACGCGCTGCCACGGTGATACAGTCCGCTTTTTCCTGATGAGTGAATGCAATGCGAATTCTGATGGTGGCGCTGGCCGCTGCCTTGCTGGCGGGATGCGCGGGCTCGGCGATGAACGATGCTCGTACCAAGGCCCCGTACAAGACCCTGAACTCCGACAAGCCGGCCAAGGACGTCGCCCAGTGCGTGCAGTTTTCCTGGCAGGACGAAGGGGTGTTCGGCGTTGATGCTGCCGCGTACCTGGAGCAGGGAGAAAAGGGCAGCACCACCGTCTACACCCGCTCGGCGGAATCCTTTGTCGACGTGACCACCGATGCCTCGGGCACAGTATTGAGCTACTACGCGCAGCAGGACGACTTTGTCGCCAAGCGCCGCCTGGCGGCACTGGCGACCTGTCTCTGATCTGACGTTGTCCCCCCTTGTAGGAGCCCGGCTTGCCGGCGAAGGCGTTTACGAAATCGCGTTCGCCGGCAAGCCGGGCTCCTACAGGGTTTTGCGGTGTGGATCAGTAGTCCAGGCGCTTCTGGAAGAAGAAATGCTTGTACCCCGGCGGGTAGTCGGCGATGTGGCCGATCTCGCTGTAACCGCATTTGCGGTAGAACTCCGGTGCCTGGAATTCAAAGGTATCGAGCCACAATCCGACGCACTTTCTCTCTCGCGCCAGGTCTTCGGCCATCTGCATCAGCCTGGTGCCCATGCCCTGTCCCCGGGCCTGCTCCGGTACCGATAGCAGGTCGATGAACATCCACTGGTAAAACAGCCTGGCGTAAAGGCCGCCGAGGATCACATCGTGTTCGTCTCGTACCAGCAGGGCAATCTGCTCGGGTACGGCGCCGTCGGCCTTCGAGGCATTGTAGGCGCGCAGCGGCAGCAGGATGGCCTGGCGCTCTTCTTCCGTGGGGGTGGGCGAGAACTCTATTCGCAGGTTCATGGCTATGTCCTTATGGCAGTGAATCGGCAGCCTATCGCGGTTGCCGCGATTGTTCCATGACCCCCGGCGAGTGGAACCGTCGCCAATGCGCAGATGTCACTTGTTGTGACGCGCCATTCCCGAGTGCGACCGATGAGGACATTCCGTGAATATTTTCGAAGCCTTGCGCGAAAGCCACGAGCGCCAGCGTACCTACGCCAAAGCCCTGATCCGCACCAGCGGCGATACCCCTGAGCGCGTCGACGCATACAAGCAGCTCAAGTCGGAACTGCAGGCTCACGAAACCGCTGAAGAACGGCATTTCTACATCCCGCTGATGGAGTTCGACAATGGCGTCGACCTCAGCCGCCATGCGATCGCCGAGCATCACGAGATGGATGAAATGATGGAAGAACTGGACGGCACCGAGATGTCCAGCCCGGCGTGGCTGGCGACCGCGAAGAAGCTGTCGGAGAAGGTTCATCACCATCTCGAGGAAGAAGAGCAGAAGTTCTTCCAGATGGCCGGCAAGTTGCTTGACGACAAGCAGAAACAGTCGCTGGCGACTCAGTATGAAAAGGAATACAAGGCGCAGCTTGCTTGAGGAATGCAGGAGCTAGAAGCCTGGGAGGCGCGCGGTTCCGGGCCAACGCCCGCCTTCCAGCGTGAGCAACTTCTGCTTCGCCTCCAACCCCCCGGCAAACCCGGTCAATTGCCCCGACGCGCCAATCACCCGATGGCAGGGCGCGATGATCGAAATCGGATTCCTGCCATTGGCCGCACCCACCGCCCGCACCGCGCTCGGGTTGCCGATCTGCTCGGCGATCTGGCTGTAGCTGCGGGTCTGGCCGAAAGGAATGGTCAGCAAGGCCATCCAGACCTTCTTCTGGAATTCCGTCCCGGCAAAATCAAGGTCGAGTTCAAAAGTCTGGCGTGTGCCGGCGAAGTATTCGCCCAGCTGTTGCGCGGTGCGTAGCAAAACCGGGGTGTCCGGCGCTTCGATCATCGGGCCGAGGCGCACTCGGCCCGGTTTGTCATTTTCCCAGAGGATGGCCGCCAGACGTGAATCGTTGGCCACCAGCTTCAGCTCGCCGACCGGTGACGCCAGGGTGATGTAGGTGTAGGTCATGCCGCGAGCATCGCCGAATTGCTGAACAGGTGTTAAGCATACTGCCTTGCCGGGGAGGCGCAATACGCAATCCCGACCATACTGCCTACTGCTCTTGAAGCGTTTTCCTACTTTAAAACAAAAAAGAGACCGACTCATGAAGTACGAACCTTTTGCCAAATCGCTGATGGCGACGTCGTTGGCGCTCAGCTGCCTGATGGCCCATGCGGCCTCTGTGGCCCCGGTCGCGGCCGAAAACGGCATGGTGGTCACCGCCCAGCATTTGGCCAGCCATGTAGGCGTGGATGTGCTGAAAAATGGCGGCAACGCGGTCGACGCCGCGGTTGCAGTGGGGTATGCGCTGGCGGTGGTGTATCCCGCGGCCGGTAACCTGGGTGGCGGCGGTTTCATGACCATTCAACTGGCGGACGGTCGCAAGACCTTCCTCGACTTCCGCGAAAAAGCCCCGCTGGCCGCCACCGCCGACATGTACCTGGACAAGGCGGGCAACGTCATCCCCGACCTGAGCACCCGCGGGCATCTGGCCGTCGGCGTGCCGGGCACCGTGTCCGGCATGGAGCTGGCGCTGTCCAAATACGGCACCAAGCCGCGCAACGAAGTGATCGCCCCGGCGATCAAGCTGGCTGAAGACGGGTTCGTGCTGGAGCAGGGCGATGTCGAGTTGCTGGAGTACGCCACCGACGTGTTCAAGAAGGACATCAAGGATTCCGGCGCGATCTTCCTGAGCAATGGCGAGCCGATGCAGGTCGGGCAGAAGCTGGTGCAGAAGGACCTGGGCAAAACCCTGCGGGAAATCTCCGATAAAGGCGCCGACGGTTTCTACAAGGGTTGGGTCGCCGACGCCATCGTCACCTCCAGCCAGGCCAACAAGGGCATCATCACCCAGGCCGACCTCGACAAGTACAAGACCCGCGAACTGGCGCCCATCGAGTGCGACTACCGCGGCTACCATGTGGTTTCGGCGCCACCACCGAGCTCCGGTGGGGTGGTGATCTGCCAGATCATGAACATCCTCGAAGGCTATCCGATGAAGGATCTGGGCTACCACTCGGCCCAGGGCATGCACTACCAGATCGAAGCGATGCGTCACGCCTATGTGGACCGCAACAGCTACCTGGGCGACCCGGACTTCGTGAAAAACCCGATCGCGCATCTGCTCGACAAAAACTACGCGACCAAGCTGCGCGAAGCCATCCAGCCGCAGAAGGCCGGCATCTCCAAGGATCTCAAGCCCGGCGTGGCGCCCCATGAAGGCAGCAACACCACCCATTACTCCATCGTCGACAAATGGGGCAACGCGGTGTCGGTGACCTACACCCTCAACGACTGGTTCGGTGCAGGTGTCATGGCCAGCAAGACCGGGGTCATCCTCAACGACGAAATGGACGACTTCACCTCGAAAATCGGCGTGCCGAACATGTACGGCCTGGTGCAGGGCGAGGCCAACGCCATCGCGCCCGGCAAGGCGCCGCTGTCTTCCATGAGCCCGACCATCGTCACCAAGGACGGCAAGGTAGTGATGGTGGTCGGCACCCCCGGCGGCAGCCGCATCATCACTGCGACCCTGCTGACCATGCTCAACGTGATCGACTACGGCATGAACATTCAGGAAGCGGTCGATGCGCCGCGTTTCCACCAGCAATGGCTGCCGGAGGAAACCAACCTGGAGACCTTCACCACCAGCCCCGACACGGTGAAGATCCTCGAAAGCTGGGGCCACAAGTTTGCCGGTCCCCAGGATGCCAACCACCTGGCGGCGATCCTGGTGGGCGCGCCGTCGCTGGAGGGCAAGCCGGTGGGCAAGAACCGTTTCTACGGGGCCAACGATCCGCGGCGTAATACCGGGTTGTCGCTCGGTTACTGACGATTGTGTTTGAATGGGGGGCGCACGCGTCCCCCGATTTTTCAACTCATCAAGGAAGGGATCATGACCACCGCACTGTTAATCATCGACGTTCAGCAGGCCCTGTGCTCCGGCGAGTACGAGTGCTTCGAGATCCAGCGCGTCATCGAAACGATCAATGGCCTCAGTACCCGGGCGAGAAAAGCCGGCGTTGCGGTGGTGCTGGTCCAGCACGAAGAAGAGGGCGACCTGTTGAAGCACGGCGCCCCGGGCTGGCAACTGGCCAAAGGGTTGCTCACTTCACCTGACGATCATCGCGTACGTAAAACCACCGGCGATTCGTTCTATCAGACCAACCTGCAGAAACTGGTGCCGGTGTCAGACTACGACCGCCTGGTCATCTGTGGCCTGCAAACCGATTACTGCGTGAATGCAACCCTGCGCCAGGCGCATCAACTGGGCTACGACGTGGTGCTGGCCGCCGACGCGCATTCCACCGTCGACAATGGCAATACCACGGCCGAAGACATCATTGCCGAACACAACAAGGATTGGGCCGACCTGAGCGGTTCGGTGGCGCGGATCGACGTGGTCCCGGCTGCTGAAATCCGCTTCTGATAACACCACAGTCCCCTGTAGGAGCGAGCCTGCTCGCTCCTACAAAGGCGAGCCGAAGATATCGATCAGCTCATTGAGGAACGCACTGACCAGATCCCGCTGCCGCGCCGAATGCCGCACCGCCGCGTGGAAGCCGACCTCGTAGCGCAGCAACTGCGGATTGAGCGGATGCAACTGCCCGAGCTGTTCATGCCGGGCCGCATAATGCTGCGGCAGGAAGCCCAGGTGTTGGCCGGACAGGATCAGCAAGGCGGCCCCGTCCATGCTGTCGGTGAGCACGGTCAGGCGTTCGATCGAGGTCGGCGCCGGCATTTCCGGCAAGGGGTGGCTCGGCCAGACCCAGTCATGGTGGCTGACATCCTCGCGGGTCAGCGCACCGACCTGCCCGAACAGCGGGTGTGACGGCGCGCAATAAGCGATCTGGGTTTCCTGGAACAACGGGAAGTAGTCGATATTGGGCAAGCGATGCCAGAAATAACCGATCGCCAGATCGATATGGCCATTGATGGTTTTTTCTTCCAGCAGCGACGACGACAGCTCGGTGAAGTGAAAGTACAAACCCTCGTGCCGAGCCCGCAGGCGGGCAATGGCCAAACCGATTTTCGTATTTGCCACCGGGTCGATCTGCCCCAGCAGGCCGACGTTGATGTTGCCCGATACCTTGCGGTTGATGTGCTGCACCTCAACCCTGAAGCCCTCGGCGGCGGCCAGTAACCGGCGCGCCGCCTCGACGAACTGACCGCCCTTGGGCGTTACGGAAAATCCGCCACGACCGCGTTCGCACAGGCGGAAACCCACCCGTGCCTCCAGCGTCGCCAGTTGTGCGCTGATGGTCGGTTGCGTGGTGTTGAGGGCGGTTTGCGCCGCCGAAATCCCGCCGGCCTCGACCACCGTGAGAAATACCCGGATCAGGCGCAGATCCAGCTCCGTTACAGTTCCAAGCATGGGGGCTCCCGTGGCTCGATTACATTGACGCCGATCTATGTGAACAGTGCGCCGTGGATATTTTAAGGCGCAGGCCAACGCCATACATTGCAGGGAAACCAGGGTCATCGTCAGCTTTTTCTGGAGTTTCACCTGATCCGGATGGCGAATCGACCGCTGCGCTCAAAACAAAAACAATCAACTGCATAGGAATCATCGTATGTCAGGGTCTCCACTTTCTGCGCACGCCGCCGAGGCGAGCAGCGGGTTGGCCATCGAAGGCCACTCGATCGATTACATCCCGGAAAACGAACGCCATGCCAAACTCAGCAGCCAGGGGCCGTTCTGGTTCCTCGGCAACTTCCACTTTTTCACCATCTCCATCGGTTTCGTCGGCCCCAGCCTGGGCTTGTCGGCGCTGTGGACCCTGCTGGCCGGCGCGCTGGGCATCATGTTCGGCACGATCTTCATGGCCTTTCACGGCTCGCAAGGTCCGGAAATGGGCCTGCCGCAGATGATCCAGTCCCGTGCCCAGTTCGGCTATCGAGGGGTGATCCTGGCGTTGATGGCGACGATGTTCGTATTCGTCGGCTTCAACGTGGTGAACGTCTCGCTGATCATGAACGGGCTGGAGCATGTGTTCGGCATCGACCCGACCATCGTCGCCGTGACCGTGGTGCTGATCGGCGCGCTGCTGTCGATCTACGGCCACGACCTGATGCACAAAGCCTTCAAGTGGGCGCTGCTGGCGACGCTGCCGCTGTATGCCCTGGTCACCATCGCACTGATGTTCGGCGCGGGTTCCGAAGGCGTCACGCCGGCCACCGACCTGGGTTTCAGCTGGATCGCCTTCGCCACCCTGTTCGCCATTGGCGCCAGCTACAACATTTCCTATGCGCCCTACGTCTCCGACTATTCCCGCTACCTGCCGAAAAACACCAGCCGGCCGAAACTGATCGCGGCGATATTCGTCGGCGCCTCGTTGTCGGGCAGCTGGATGATCGGCCTCGGTGCCTGGCTCGCCCAGGAACTGAAAGCGGTGGACGCGTTGGTGGCGCTGAACCAGGTGGGTTCCTCGATGATTCCCGGGCTGGGCAATCTGCTGGTGGTGGTGTCGGTGGCGGGCTTTCTGCCGATCATTGCGCTGAACACCTACAGTGCCATGCTGACGTTGCTGACCGGTGTCGATTCGATCAGCAAGATCACCCCGACACCCCGCGCCCGGGTGCTGTCGATCAGCGCCATCAGCGTCATCCTGTTGACCTGCGTGCTGTCGATCAAGGGTGACGGTATCGCGCTGCTGAACACCTTCCTTGTGTTGTTGTTGTACTTCCTCGTGCCCTGGACCGCCGTCAACCTGGTGGACTATTTCTTCGTGCGCAAGGGTCGCTACGCGATCCCGCATTTCTTCTCGCCGAAGGGCATCTACGGCGCCTGGCAATTTCGCGGCATCGTGGCCTACCTGATCGGCTTTGCCGCCATGGTGCCGTTCTTCTACATCTTTGACGCCGCCGCCGGCAAAGAAGTCTTCGTCGGACCGCTGGCGAGGGTGCTCGAAGGCGTGGACATCGCCTGGCTGGTGGGCCTGCTGGTTTCGGGCCTGACCTATTACCTGCTCAGCCGCTCCCTCGACCTGGCCGCCGAGCGCCGGGTCATCGAGGCAATCAGTGAAAACGAGATTATCGCCATGACCCATTCATCCACGGAGTCGGTGCGTTGAACATGGCAAAGAATATCCGGGTCGCCTGCTGCCAATTGGCGCCGAAAATCGGCGACCTCGCGTACAACCGCACGCTCACCGAACGCGCGATCCGCTCGGCGGCCCTGCAGGGTGCCCAGGTTGTGGTGTTGCCGGAACTGGTGCAGAGCGGCTACCTGTTTGCCGACCGCGCGGAAGCACTGGCCCTCGCGGAAACAGCCGAGGGTCCGACCTTGCACCTGTGGCAGGCGCTGGCCAGTGAATTGAACATCGTCATCGTCGGCGGATTCTGCGAGCGTCTGGCCGGGGATGAGCTGGCCAACAGCGCGGCACTGATCGATGCCCGGGGTTTGCGCGCGGTGTACCGCAAGGCGCACCTGTGGGATGCGGAGAAAGAAGTTTTCACAGCCGGCACTGCCGCGCCGCCGGTGATCGAAACGGTCCACGGACGCATCGGCATGCTGATCTGCTACGACCTGGAGTTTCCCGAATGGGTGCGCCTGCCAGCGCTGGCCGGTGCGGACCTGCTCTGTGCGCCGGTCAATTGGCCCGACGGCCCGCGACCGCAGACCGAGCGCCCGGCGGAAGTCTTGCGGGTGCAGGCCAATGCCTCGGTCAACCGCATGTTCATCGCCGCCTGTGACCGCCATGGCTTTGAGCGCGGAGTGAGTTGGGTGCAAGGTTCGGTGATCGTCGACGCCGACGGTTATCCATTGGCCGGTCCGGCGGAGCAGGGTGGCGAGCAGATGCTGCTGGCCACCCTGAACCTGGCCGAGGCACGCAACAAGCGCATCAGTGAGCGCAACGACCTGCACCGGGACCGGCGGCCGCAGTTGTATGGCTTGAGCAGTGAAGTGACGCCTGGTCCTGAGGTTGCCGAAATCCCAAGACCTGAATAAGATACATCCGCAATAATGTCCCGCAGGAGCCGGCCGTGTTCCTGCGACACGCGTTTTTCCATCCCACACACAACGCTCTACTTTCAGCAGGGGGCAGCCTTTCATGGATGTTCTCGCACTGATCGAGCAATACCTGTCCAGGTGGGTGATTGCGCCTGTCAGCAACCAATTCCTCGGGCTCTTCGACCTCAATGGCCGTCTCTGTGTCGCCTTTCTTTTCACTTCCTACGCCGTTGCCTACGGCTTGTTCCGCTGGCGTCAAGCTCGCGGGCTGACGGACGCGCACAGCTTCTGGCAATTCATCGGCGGCAACCGTGTGCATTTTCATCCTTCGGCGCTGCTCGATTACCGCTACTACTTCGTGCGCGCGATCCTCAAGGTCGTGCTGGTGGTGCCCATCGTCGGGCTAGTGGACCCCTATGTGTTGCGTTCCGGTGACTACATCCGCTTTTTCATTCAGCTGTGGGGGGCACGGGTGCAGATCGAGGAGCACCTGACCCTGACCTTGCTCTATGGCCTGGGCGTTTTCTTGCTGCAGGACTTCATCCATTACTGGACCCACCGCGCTTACCATTCGCGCTACCTGTGGGCGTTCCACAAAGTCCATCATTCGGCGACGGTGCTGGTCCCGGCCACGGCCAGTCGGGTGCATTTCCTCGAGAAAGTGGTCGAGCGGTTGACTGACCTTGTGTTCATCAGCGCCTTTGCCGGACTCTTCTGGTACGCCTGTGGCGGGGAGATCAGCCGCTACACGTTGTTCGGGGTGACCTACATGGTGTTCATCTTCAATGCCTTGGCGGCCAATCTGCGCCATAGCCATGTCTGGCTGTCCTTCGGGCCTGTGGTCGAGCATGTGCTGAACAGCCCGGCCCAGCACCAGGTCCACCACAGCGATGCGCCGCGGCACTTCAACAAGAACTTCGGGGTCAACCTGTCACTCTGGGACTGGATGTTCGGCACGCTGTACGTCACCCAAACGCAACCGGAGCCCATCCGCTTCGGCACCTGCGAAGCGGATCATGGACGTTACCTGACCGTCTACAGCCTGATCATCACGCCCTTTGTCGAAACGCTGGGCAAGATCCGCCTGGCCAGGCGCTCGCTTGCGGTCAGCGCGCAGGCAGGTTCCAGCGTTCGCGCAACTGCTCGTACTGCGTCTCGGGCAGTTGCACCAGCCGCGGGGACTGGCGTGGGTCCAGCCAACTGAGCAGGCGTGCGATATCCATCGGGTCCATCGCGGTGCAGCCCCGCGTCGGTAGTGTGGGACCACGCCAGATGTGGAAGAAAATGCAGGAACCGGCGGCGGGGGATGCGGGTGTGTTGTGCTCGATGAATATGCCCTGGCGGTACAAGTCATCATTGCGACGCATGCGTTCAGAGCTGTTCCAGTCTTGGGCCATCGTGGCGCCGTCGACCAGTTCGTTGTAATGAGCGGACCGGCTGTCATCCACGCATTCGATGGTCGAGGTCAGTGCGAGGTAGGGCAGGCGCGTTTCAGCTGAAACGTCGTAGCCAAAAGCGCTGCCCAGCTTGAACATCCCGGCTGGCGCCTTTCCATCGCCTTCCTGTTTCACCGGCCCCTCAAGTGGCCGAGTGTCGAGCAGTCCCTTGCCCCAGCCCATGCCGTTTTTTCCCAGCACGACGGCAAACGGCGCTTCGACTTTCTGGAAGCTATCCCCGTGCCGCTCGTAACGTTGGGCGCTGCCCTGGATGTCATCCCAGTGCTTGCTGGTGACCACGATCAACTGGCCACTTGCTTCGAGCCCTTGGGCTATCGCGGCACAGGGCAGCAGCAGGATCAGCAGCGCGCAGATTCTGTCAAGCCTGTTCATGGCGCCAGCGGGGTGATGGGGAAGTTCATGACGCTGTTCAACGTCGCATCCCGGGTATAGGTGAAGTGCCACCACTCGGCGGAGTAACCGGTGAATCCCTCCTGCGCCATGGCGCGGGTCAGTCGCTGGCGATTTTCCATGGCCGTCGTCGTGATCGACGTCGAATCGGTATGGGCGCGCTCGTCGAAGCAATCGAAACCGGTGCCCATGTCGACTGCGCCGTCGTGCCAACGCTGACCATAAGGCGCCGTGCAGTCGACGGGCGTGGCGGATGGCGTCCAGGTGTCGGCGGGCAGGGCGCCCGGTCCCGTCATGCTCAGGTCGACGGTACCGCCTTTGGAGTGATTGGAGACGCGCGCCACATAGCCCAGGCGCCAGAAGTCCTGCTTGTCCACCCGTGGGTAGAACTCGGCCTTGCGCGGGTCGCCCGGCTCGGTGGCGAAGCGCCCCATGTCCGCGACCGCGCGGCTGGGGCGATAGCAATCGAATACCTTCAAGCCGTAGCCTTGCGCCTGCAGTGCCGTTTGTACGCGGGACAAAGCTTTGGCGGCATCCTGCGACAGCAAGCACTCGGGCGCTTCGTAACCCTCGAGCGGGTGCCCGGTGAAATTGTGGGCGCTGGCATAACGAATGTCCTGTTCGATACCCGGATCAATCGTGCGTAAATACACCATGTGCCCGGGCCTGGGCTCGGCAGCGGCGACACCCGACAAGGCGAGACTCAGGATCGGGAGCAATGTTCGAACGACAAATGGCATCGGGTCGGGCCTGCGTAATGGCATGACAAGTCACTTCATCATGGCTTGAAATTGGCGGCACCTCCATGAAGTTGTTGGTCGGCGTGATAGGACGAGCGCACCAATGGCCCGGACGCGACGTTCTTGAACCCCATCCGCGAGCCTTCCTCGGCGAACCAGGCAAACACGTCCGGGTGCACGAAACGCTGGACCGGCAAGTGGCTGCGCGACGGTTGCAGGTACTGGCCGAGGGTGAGCATGTCGACATCGTGCTCGCGCAAGCGCTGCATGACTTCGATCACTTCCTCGTCGGTTTCGCCAAGGCCCAGCATCAGCCCGGACTTGGTGGGAACCCGCGGCACCCGCTGCTTGAAATTCTGCAGCAGATCCAGCGACCACTCGAAATCCGAGCCGGGTCGTGCGGCCTTGTACAGGCGCGGGACGGTTTCCAGGTTGTGGTTGAACACATCCGGCGGCTCAAGGGCGGTGATCGCCAGGGCGACGTCCATTCGGCCACGGTAATCCGGTACCAGGGTTTCCAGTTGAATGCCCGGCGACAGCTTGCGGATCTCGCGCAGGCAGTCGACGAAGTGTTGGGCGCCACCGTCGCGCAAATCGTCGCGGTCCACCGAGGTAATCACCACGTATTTGAGGCGCAGTTCGGCGATGGCCACGGCGAGGTTAGTCGGTTCCTCCACGTCCAGCGGTTTCGGACGCCCGTGGCCGACATCGCAGAACGGACAGCGACGGGTGCAGATGTCACCCATGATCATGAACGTCGCGGTGCCCCCGGAAAAACACTCGCCCAGGTTCGGGCACGAGGCTTCCTCGCAGACACTGTGCAGCTTGTGTTTGCGCAGCAGTTGCTTGATTCGGTCGACCTCGGGGGAGGTTGGCATGCGTACCCGGATCCAGTCGGGTTTGCGCGGGAGCTCCTCGGTGGGGATGATTTTCACTGGAATCCGCGCGACTTTTTCCGCGCCGCGCAGTTTGGTGCCGACTTCAACGCTCATATTCTTTCCTTGTGTACACGGAATTGTAGGAGCTGGCTTGCCAGCGAAGCTTTTAGCGGCTTTGAGGGCCCCTTCGCTGGCAAGCCAGCTCCTACAAAGGGTTTTGTGTTGTGCGATCAGTCGCGGTACACCGGGAAATCCGCACACAGAGCGGCAGCCTGGCGGGCGACCTCGGCCTCGACATCGGCATCGCCGAGATGATCGAGGATGTCGCAGATCCAGCCGGCCAGCTCGATGCTCTGGGCTTGCTTGAACCCGCGGCTGGTGATCGCCGGCGTACCGATGCGCAGGCCTGAGGTCACGAACGGCGACTGCGGGTCGTTGGGCACGGCGTTTTTGTTCACGGTGATGCCGGCACGGCCCAGGGCGGCGTCGGCGTCCTTGCCGGTCAGGCCCTGGCGGATCAGGCTGACCAGGAACAGGTGGTTGTCGGTGCCACCGGACACCACGTCATAACCCCGTTCGATAAAGACCTGCGCCATTGCCTGGGCGTTGCGGATCACCTGCGCCTGGTAGGTCTTGAACGCCGGCTCCAGGGCTTCCTTGAAGCACACGGCCTTGGCGGCGATCACATGCATCAGCGGGCCGCCCTGGCCGCCAGGGAATACGGCGGCGTTGAGCTTTTTCTCAAGTTCGGGGTTGGCCCTGGCCAGGATCAGGCCACCGCGCGGACCGCGCAGGGTCTTGTGGGTCGTGGTGGTGACCACGTCGGCGTAGGGCAGCGGGTTCGGGTACAGACCCGTGGCCACCAGCCCGGCGACGTGGGCCATGTCGACGAACAGATAGGCACCGACCTTGTCGGCGATCTGCCGAAAACGCGGGAAGTCCAGGGTCTTGGAGTAGGCGGAGAAGCCGGCGATGATCATTTTCGGCTGGTGCTCGACGGCCAGGCGTTCGACTTCGTCGTAGTCGATCAACCCGGTCGCGGTGTCGATGCCGTATTGCACGGCGTTATAGAGCTTGCCGGAGAAACTCACCTTGGCGCCGTGGGTCAAGTGACCGCCATGGGCCAGGCTCATGCCCAGCACCGTATCGCCAGCCTGCAGCAGCGCCAGGTACACCGCCGCGTTGGCCTGGCTGCCGGAGTGCGGCTGGACGTTGGCGTAGTCGGCGCCGAACAGTTGCCGGGCGCGGTCGATGGCCAGTTGCTCGACCACGTCGACGTGTTCGCAACCGCCGTAGTAGCGCTTGCCCGGATAACCTTCGGCGTACTTGTTGGTCAGGCCGCTGCCTTGCGCCTCCATGACCCGTTGGCTGGTGTAGTTCTCCGAAGCGATCAGCTCGATGTGGTGTTCCTGCCGCGCGTCCTCGGCGTTCATCGCTGCCAGCAGTTCGTCGTCGTAGCCTTTGATCTGGTCGTGTTTGCTGAACATGGTGAAGCCCTCTGTTGTTCTCGAAATAGGTTGACACCCTCTTGTAGGAGCTGGCTTGCCAGCGAAGGGGCCCTCAAGGCCGCTAAAAGCTTCGCTGGCAAGCCAGCTCCTACAGGGTTATGCGGTGTTTTCAGGCGTAGTCGGCGATGGATGGGCAGGCGCAGATCAGGTTGCGATCGCCGAAGACGTTGTCGACGCGACCTACGGGCGGCCAGTATTTGCTGTCGATCAAGGTGTCCAGCGGATAAACCGCCTGCTCACGGCTGTACGGGTGCGACCACTCGCCGACCAGCTCCGCCGCGGTATGCGGGGCGTTTTTCAGTGGGTTGTCGTCCT